>CAZHDZ010000003.1:143865-156396 GCA_964531275.1 uncultured Gammaproteobacteria bacterium | reverse complement strand
AATGACTGGTTGCCTGAGTAAAGCATGAAATGCTATAAATATCCTAGGTTTATTTTGCGATAATACCCATCTCCCCTATGGAAAAGAAGTTTTATTGGCTGTATGTTACTGCCTTTTTTAACATTGTTGGAATCGGAATGATTTTTCCGATGCTTCCTTTATTTGCAAAACGTTTTGATACTACCCTATTTATTGTTGGTCTTCTGACGGCTGCCCTTGCCCTTACTCAGTTTCTGATTTCGCCTTTTCTAGGAAAACTATCTGACAGGTATGGAAGAAAGCCCCTACTCCTTTTTTGCGTTGCAGCCAACACATTATCTTTCGCAGTCACAGGTGCAGCTCCAAATCTTGCCATAGTATTTATAGGAATGATTTTGCAAGGCCTCGGATCTGCAGGCGTACTCCCCGTAGCGCTTGCCTATGTTGCAGATGTGACAAATGGGCATAACAGATCAGTATTTATATCTCGCGTTACAGGGACATTTGCGATAGGATTTATGATTGGGCCCGTTGTGGGAGGACTCTTAAGTGCCATCTCATTTGAAACTCCATTTTTCGTTGCTTTCCTCATAGGCATACTGAATGTTCTTGTTATTAAGTTCTTCCTGTCAGAGACATTACTTACTCGAGACAAAACAGTTGAGCTAAAAGAAGGATTCGTTAGCTTGAAATCTTTATTCAAGGGAATTACCGGAGAATTCGGAGTATTTTTCTTCTTAGCCTTCGTTTGGGCTGTATATATCACAAATTTTAGTCTGACAATACCTTTCTTCACTCAGGATAGATTTGGATTCACCGCCCTACATAATGGATTATTCTTTTCAGTGGCTGGTTTTACTGCTGCAGTTACTCAGTGGGTATTCTTACCCTTCATTGAAAAAAGGATTGGAGATCTTAAAACCATAATCTTAGGCATGCTAATACTCACAGTCGGACTTTTGTTAAGTCCTCTATTTTCTGTTCCTCTTATTTTTGTAACGATTTCTACAATTAACGTTATAGGAAGTGCCTTATTGCGACCTTCTATAAATGCTTACATGTCCAAAAAGACACAAGCAGGCCAGGGTACCACCATGGGCATGATTTTCTCTTTTGAAAGCCTTGGGAGAGTAATTGGACCAATTGTCCTTGGAGGTCTTATGCTGAAATATGGAACGGGATCGCCTTTCTTAATTAGTGCACTTACTGTACTCGTAGGATTATTGCTATTTTTAGCATGGTCACATAAAGAAACGTCTACTAAGTGATATAATAGCCTCATACATGCTTCCAATTGTTAAAAAATACCGCCCACTTGTAGATATTTATATTCAAGACTTCATAAATAAGAATTCCGAAAAGGCGAGCCCAATGGCGTCCTACCATATGGGCTTTGTGGATCGTCAGGGAAATACGGTAAGCAACCATTTTGATGGGAAAGGTCTACGCCCAACCCTTGTCCTTCTGACTGCTGAGGCTTTAGGACACGAATGGGAAAAATTAGTACCCTTAGCTGGCGCTCTTGAGATATTCCACAATTTCACCCTCATTCACGATGATATTCAGGACAATGATGAAAAAAGACACGGAAAGCCTACCGTCTGGAAAGCTTGGAGTATGGGCCAAGGAATAAATGCCGGAGATACAATGTCTTATCTAAGTACCCTATCCCTTTTACAACTTTCTAAAAGTGATTTTCCTGCTGAGCAAATCTTGCAAGCAGCAGAAAGACTTACAATGTGCGGCATTCTAGTAATCGACGGACAAATAAGAGACATAAATTTTGAAGAACGAGTAGATGTGACTGTTGATGAATACCTTGAAATGATTTCGGGAAAAACCGGAGCACTAATCGAAACGGCTATCATAATCGCTACAGATCTTATTGATACAACAGCCGAAAAGAAAAAATATTTGTCTATCTTTGGAAAACAAATTGGCAGAACTTTTCAGATAGCCGATGACATATTGGGAATTTGGGGAGAGGAAGACAATACTGGTAAGAGAAAATATGGAGACGTTATAAGAAAGAAAAAGTCTTTACCTATTATTTTAGCCTTGAATAATTCAGATACTGAAAAAGTAAAAGTTCTAAAAGAGATTTATTCCCAAAAGAAAAATGAACTAGACTCAAAAGAAGTTGAAAAGATTGTGGAGATATTTGATTCTTTAAATATTAAAAAAGAGGCAGAAAAAATGCTAGACGACGCATATACACGCTCAGTCGAAGCAGCTAGAAAAGCGTCACTGGGAACATATGAAAAGGAATTCGTACAACTGGCTGACCTTCTAGCTCATCGCAATAAATAGAATACTTAAAATACCTCTACATTTTCTTGCCTCACATTTTTTGAGATGGTATAATAGTCTTGAAAGAAAGCTCTTTGAATTTTTTTAATGGGATTAGTTTACTGCGACCTTGTCGCAGCAAACTGTAGTTGCATGGAATGCAACAAAGTTTACCGGTAACCTTCGGTTGCCGACACACGAATCCCATTAACATCTAGATTTAGAATAGTTCCTTGGAACTATCTTAAATCTAGATACTAGCGGGATTAGTTTACCGGTAAAACATCAGATTTCCAATCTGAGGTAAGGAGTTCGATTCTCCTATCCCGCTCAAAATCGAAGATTTTGAACGGGAAGCATCGCCAGATGCTATCCTGCTCAGTCGTAGACAATGAGTCCTAAAAAGACGTTATCCCACTCAGCCGAGTCAAGTTTAAATCGCCAACCCGGCTCCTACAAGGATTTCATCTCCATCCATTTGCCCTCTCATACTTTTTACGCCATACTTAATACAGACATGAAAAACTTTCTTCTAGTCATCTCTTGTATCATTCTTTGCCAGGCAGTAGGACTTTTCGGCACCATATTCACCTTTGACGCCATTCCTACTTGGTATGCCACTCTTAATAAGCCCTTCTTCTCTCCACCCAACTGGGTTTTTGGACCTGTTTGGACAATTCTTTACACCCTTATGGGTATTTCATTCTTTTTGATTATAAAAAAAGGATGGAATACTAAGAAAATAATCACCGCAAGGAATCTATTCCTCGCACAGCTTTTTCTTAATTTCATATGGACGCCGATCTTCTTCGGGTTGAAGTCACCTGAAGTTGCATTATTTGTCATTCTGGGGATGGATATTCTAACAGTAGCTACGATTAAGAAATTCTACAACAGCTCAAAATGGGCCGCATATCTTTTAGCGCCTTACCTTGCTTGGATTAGCTTTGCCACGCTTCTTAATGCCGCAATTTCTATCTTGAACTAGATCTCTCCCACCGTACTTTTTTGTATCTTCTTGCTTTTAAATTCCTGCGAGACTAGAATTATTTAGTGAATTCACTAGATCTTCATCGAGAGTTAAAAGGTAAATTATCCATTAATTCAAAGGTAAAAATAAATTCAAAAGAAGACCTTTCTCTTATTTACACTCCCGGAGTAGCTGCTGTCTCACAGGCAATAGCTGAAAATAAAGAAGAGGCATATAACCTCACCATTAAGAATAATACTGTTGCTGTCGTCTCAGATGGTTCTGCAGTACTAGGACTTGGCAATATTGGTCCCTATGCTGCCCTACCTGTTCTCGAAGGTAAGGCTGCGTTATTTAAGGAGTTTGCAGGCATTGATGCAATGCCCATAAGTCTTGGCACACAGAATGTCTACGAAATAGTAAATATTGTTAAAAATATTGCTCCTACTTTTGCTGGAATAAATCTTGAAGACATATCAGCACCACGATGTTTTGAGGTTGAAAATGCCTTGCAGGATATCGGCATTCCAGTATTCCACGATGACCAGCATGGAACAGCAATTGTACTTCTTGCTGCCATGATTAATGCCGCAAAACTTATCCAAAAACCAATGACTGAGCTAAAAGTTGTTATTAACGGTGCCGGTGCTGCTGGGACCGCAATCGCCAACCTGCTGTTGTGCGTTGGATATGACAAGAGAATGTGCGAGCCAGTAAAAGAGATGCTCGTATGTGACTCTAATGGGATTTTGAATAAATCTCGCCAAGATATAGAAGACAATCCATGGAAAATGAGGCTTGCGAGCATTTCAAATAGAAATAATAAATCCGGAGGACTTCGCGAAGCACTTGAAGGAGCAGATATTTTTATAGGAGTAAGCCGTGGAAATATTCTCAAGCCTGAATGGATTTCGTTAATGAATGAAAGACCTGTCATTTTTGCCATGGCCAATCCAACTCCCGAAATCGATCCTGAAGAAGCAAAAAAGGCTGGAGCATATATTGTGGGCACAGGAAGATCTGACCTTCCAAATCAAATCAACAATCTCCTTGCTTTTCCAGGCGTCTTTTTGGGAGCTATTGAAGCCCGGGCAAAAGTAATTACAAATAGCATGAAAATTGGAGCAGCCAGGACATTAGCGGATTACCTAGAAAATCCTACTATTGAAGAGATCCTACCATCCCCTTTAGACAAGAACATACCACGAGTGATTGCGGACAAAATAAAGCAGATTTATAAAGAAGACATGCATCAGTAATAGTTTTTGCAAAATACAGGTGCTACAATAAATCAGTTTGCAATGGCATCAACAAAGAATATTCCCACTGTCTTTATCATTTACGGAGCAACTGGAGATCTCATGGGCAAGAAAATTGTCCCCGCACTATTCAACCTCTACAAGAAAGGTAAATTTCCAAATCTTTTTAAAATAATAGGATTTTCAAGACGAGATTTAACGGAAGAACAATTTATTGAATACGTTCATGATCTTCTCATAAAGCATTCATCTGAAAAAATGACGAATGAGCAAATTCAAAAATTCTTAACGTATTTTTTGTATCACAAAGGAGACTTCGATGACATGGCATCATATAAATCCTTGGCATCGCGCATGGGCATTATTGATGGAGAATGGAATGTCTGCGCCAATAAGCTTTTCTACCTAGCCGTCCCTCCACAATTCTATAAAAATATCTGCAACCACCTAGCATCTTCAGGCTTAACAATTCCTTGCGGCCCCGATGAGGGCTGGACCCGAGTAATCGTTGAAAAGCCTTTCGGACACGACCTAAAAACTGCCAAAGAACTAGACAATCTCTTGGGTAAATTATTTAAGGAAGAGCAAGTATATAGAATCGATCATTATCTAGCAAAAGAAATGCTACAAAATATTCTCACATTTAGATTTGCCAATAATCTCTTCGAACATGAATGGAATAATAAATTTATTAGTAAGATCAATATCAGAACATGGGAATCAATCGGAGCTGAAGGAAGAGGAGTTTTTTATGACAGTGTCGGTGCTCTGCGCGACGTCGGACAGAATCACCTACTACAAATGCTTGCACTTGTAACTATGGACCGGCCCAAATCACTTGATGCTGAGGATGTAAGAGCAAAAAGAGCCGAACTTCTTTCGACACTAAGGCCACTCACTGCTGAAGAAGTAAAAAGGTCCAGTTTTCGTGCACAATATAAGGGTTACAAAAATATTGCAGGAGTTAAAGAGGACTCGAAGAAGGAAACATTTTTTAGAATACATGCAAAACTTGAGTCTCCACGCTGGAAAGGTGTAAAAATCATGCTGGAAGCAGGAAAAAAACTTCCTTTAAAGAAAGAGGTGGAAGTAATTTTGAGACACCCGACGCCATGCTTATGTCCGGAGGGCTCACCTCATTTTCAAAATAAGATTATATTTTCTTTAGAACCAAAAGAAGGAATAGTCGTCGAATTCCAATCTAAGAGACCCGGCATTGAAAGTTCTTTGTCTGAGCGCAAAATGAATTTTGTTTATAGAAAAGTAAACCAGAGAGTGCAGTATGTTGAGGAGTACGAAAAGTTATTACTTGACTGCATTTCTGGTAGTCAGCTTCTATTTCTTTCTACGCCTGAGATACAAGCCTGTTGGAAATTTATTGACTCAATTACCGATGCGTGGGAACAAAACCTAGTAGAACTTTATGAATATACAGCTAACACTAGACAGCCAATCTTACAAGCTGATAGAATGACCGATAGCACCATATGAAAATCCATATAAGGATTTTCTACTAAATAATATGAAAATGAAAAAGAAAATTGGAATAATTGGGCTTGGACGAATGGGCGGAGGCATAGCCCAAAATCTTCTTGATCACAAATGGAAAGTGGTTGGATACAACAGAACAGAAGCCGTAACTAAAGAGCTTGAAAAAGTAGGGCTTGAAGGAGCATACACTTTGGCCGAATTAAAAGAAAAGCTTGAAGCACCTCGCGTAGTTTTTTTGATGCTCACAGCAGATGGAGCAAACGATGAAATCATCTTTGGCAAAAATGGCCTCACAAGCCTTCTTGAAAAGGGAGACATTATTATTGATGGAGGGAATTCCTTTTATAAAAAGGCTATTGAGACTTCAGAAAAGCTAAAAAAAATCGGAATCAACTTTGTAGACGCTGGCATTTCTGGGGGACCTGGTGGGGCGCGCAATGGAGCGTGCAGCATGGTTGGAGGAGACAATGCGACATTCGAATATGTAGAAGATATTTTTAAAGACATTTCACTCCCGAATGGCTACATGCATTTTGAAGGTGTTGGTGCCGGTCACTTCGTTAAAATGGTTCACAATGGAATCGAATATGGAATGATGCAGGCAATTGCTGAAGGTTTTGAGATCATGCAAAAGTCTCCATTCAAATTAAATTTGATTGACGTTACAGAAATCTACCAGCATGGAAGCGTCGTTACATCTAGACTTGTGGGCTGGCTTCAAGATGCATTTAAAAAATATGGACAGGATTTAGAAGGAGTCTCTGGATCTGTAGGGTATACCGGGGAAGGGGAATGGACTGCAAAGACCGCGTCTGACTTTAAAGTACCTGCAAAGATAATTGAGGAAAGTTTTAAATTTAGAGTTGCTTCTCAAAAAAAACCAAGCTATACAGGAAAATTACTAACAGGAATAAGAAATCAATTTGGTCAACACTCTATTGAAAAAGGTAAAATGACCTAGATCACTTCCGTCTTTCCAATACTCCTTTTTTTAACTATATTCTTATAATGCAATTAACAAATGTAGTGAAATTACTTTAACTTTTCAAGTACACCTTTTCGTTTCACAATATTTTTATAGTCCCACTGTATAATTTTTGATTTTTTCAGCCAACGATGAAGATCATCAATTTTAATTTGATCTACGGCAGTATAAAGAATAGAAGCATCCTTATATTTTCCGGTACCAGGCAGCAAATCTTCCTCCTCAAAGCCTACCCCACTCCAAAACATAAGCCTTATACCATCTTTTATTTTGCTATATCCTACTATCGGATTTCCCTCCAAGAACCAGACAGGATGTGCATGCCAAATCTTGTTAGTGGCACCCGAAAGATTTTCTATAATTTCATTTGCCAAAAGCTCACATATTTTCCGCTCAGTTGAAGCTAGGGAATTATTGTAATTTTTAATGTCCTCGTTCATGCTTTAGTTATTATTTTATACGCCCACTAGTCTTTCCTCTATCATGCCAGCAATTGCCTGCGGGTCATTGGTTGAAGAATCGATTATTAAGTCATATCCGCCAACTTGAGGATCACCATACATGCTCTCATACTTTTCCATAGATGATTCTAACTCTAGAAAAGTACCCTTATATCTACCGGGAAGCTCTGGTCTTAAAGACACTCTTTCTTTAAGTACTTCAGTGGGTGCTGTTAGAAAAACCGTAAGAAAACGATATTTTGAATGATGGTCTATTAGCCTTTGTGCTAGAGCTACTCTGTCTGGCGTAAGAGACTGGTCAACTACAGCAGAATGGCCTTGTTCTACCGCTCTTTTAATGAGTTCGAATTTTGCAGCATTAACAATCCTTGCAAATTCCTGAGAGAACTGATGACCTTTAGCAAAAAGATTATGTCTAATTTCATCTGGAGAAATAATAGCTGCATTTAAGGAAGGTTGCAGGACGTCTAGCACTGTTGTTTTGCCTGATCCCTGAAATCCTCCCATCAAAAGAAGTGTTGGATGCTCCGGGGTTGGCAAATCCTTCCATTGAGAAGAAATAAGTTCAGCCTGCGCTTCAACCTCACGGAGATCTGCCCCTACACCCAACTCTATCTCAAGCTCGTAAGGATTTAATTTATATTTGCCTTCTTCTGCACTCATATTATTGTTGAGATGCCAGAAGCACCCAGTTATGCGAAACTGAAGGATCAGAGCACAGATTGCGATTAAAGCAACAAGGCCTTCTCATCCCATGACTCAATTTTGAGATCATTACATCTACGTGCTTTTTCCTCGTCTCTTCTGTCTTTACAGCTCTAACCCACCTTACCCAATCCCAACGTGCCATTGGGGTAATATCATTCCATAGTCTGTGAATTTCCTTATTAGATACTAAGGCTTTTTTCATATCTTGTGGGACTTCTGGATTTATCCATTCTTTAGAGGGTGCGATTTCAATTTTCACTTCGTCTCCCTCTTTAACACCAGCCTCTTTTTGTAATGTCTTATCCACCATGAACCAATGACTTCCACGTCCATCGGGCTCAAGAACTGTTTTTATGGGCTGACCATTCATGGTTCCCTCAATCATAACCATACTTCGTGCGGGAAGCTGGATGCTAGCCTCTTTTGGAAGATGAACAATAATGGACGAATTTATTTTCAGAAGTTGGGAGGTAAAACTAATTTTTGGCATACGGTTATTCTACCAGATCTTGCTCTTTTAATAATTCCAACAACTTTAGCGTTGTATTCCAATTGCGAATTGTCATTGACCTATATGCTGGTGTTCCGACGATTCTGCTAAGCCTACTCTTAGTACGCTGCTTGCTAAGACGTTGTGAATAAATGACTCCAACACCTGGCCAAATATTATCAACCCCCTCTCGTGGAGAGAATACACGCATTGCTTCTTTAGGTTCTAGGTCCATCAAAAAGATTGCATCGCTATGATATTTCAAAGGTTCTTCACCAAAGCCATTTGGCTTATTGTCTATTACTGCCTGAAGTTGCTTCTTCGTTAATACCAGAACTTTAACAAGCTCACTGTCTAGCTTAAATGTATGCGGTAAATCTTTTTCAATGAGAGTCTGCACCTTATCAAAAGTCTTATCAGATCTTAAGATAACGTTACCACTAGCTATATAAGTCCTGACATCAACAAAGCCTAATTTTTCTAGGCATTTTTTCAGCTCACTCATTAATACTTTATTTTTTCCGCCTACGTTGATGCCGCGCAAAAGCACTACATATGCATTCATAGATTTTATTATATCAGGGAAGAAAGTCTGTTCTTTAAAATTGTCTTAGCTCTAACTTGCATTAGCTAGCTGACGTAGTAATGTTTTAATGGGTAGAATACCGAATTATGTTCGGATTTATTATAGCAAAATTACTCTGAAAGAAATTGAGTTCTATAAAATTAGCTACGCTTCATTAATTTGTTAAAATAGATATATGGACCAAACAACTAAAAACAAGCTAGAAACAATCGGTTTTAATGATTTTTTTAATTCCGAATTGGAGAACCTAGGTGTTAATAATTCCTTTGTTGCTCGAGTAATTTCTGAATATAAAGAAGCATACAGGGTAAAAGATGCTGAAGGTGAATACTTTGCTAGAATTACAGGAAAACACTTGTTCAATGCTACTAAAAGATTAGATTTCCCTGCTGTAGGGGACTGGGTAGTAATTAATAAAACTGATAATGAAAAGGCTATTATCCAAAATATACTACCTAGAAAAACATTACTTCAGAAAAAATATAGCGATAAAAAAGACTCGCAAATTATTGCAACTAATATTGATATTGCTTTTGTTGTTCAGTCTCTAGATAAAGACTTCAGTCTAAATCGTTTTGAGAGATATTTTGTTCTAACAAATGAGGGCGGAATAAAGCCAACTATTGTTTTGACTAAGACTGATTTAATAACTAGCGAAGAATTGAACAAAATAATTGAAAATATAAACAAAAGATTTACCAATATAGATATACTTTGTTCAAGCACTATTACAACAGATGGGCTAAAAGAATTAGAGGCATACATTAAAAAAGGAATGACATACTGTTTTATTGGCTCATCTGGTGTAGGGAAGTCTTCCCTAATAAATAAGCTGTTAAAAAGTGACATCATTCAAACAAGCGGAAATAGTGATGCAAGTGGCAAAGGCAGGCATACAACTACAACAAGGGAACTATATATTTTGGACTCTGGAGGAATAGTTATTGATAATCCAGGTACTAGAGAAGTTGGAATAATAAATGTTGGAATGAGCATTGAAGATGTTTTTAAGAAAATTGTTGGCTTATCCAAAAGTTGCAAGTTTTCTGACTGTACTCATACCCAAGAACCTGGTTGTGCGATTTTGAAAGCACTATCTGATAAAACACTAGATAGTCAACAGTACGAAAATTATGTAAAGCTCAAGAAAGAAAGTGAGTCTTATGAAATGACTAAACTCGAAAAAAAACAAAAAGACCGTAAGCTTGGACAATTTATTAAAAAAATGATGGACAAGAGGGATGAGTAAAAGTAAAATTACTATTTTTTGGTACGACTTCAGTCTTGAGGTGAAATAGTTTGCTATCCAAGCTCGAGGCTAAAAACCTGGGGTGGAAGACCGGGCTCGAACCGGCGACCTCAAGCTCCACAAGCTCGCGCTCTAACCAAACTGAGCTACATCCACCAAAAAGTTCCTTTTTGGTGGATGATGATGCGCGAAAGCGCAGAATACATTCACCGAGGTAGGATAAACCTTAAAACTACAACACATATTATACTAATTTACGGGCGAAATCGCAAAATCATATGCTATAATCTTTCATTATGTCAGCAGTAGAAGGCAGCGTAGCCCCACAAAATCCAAATTACCTTAATTTTCCAGGCCAAGGATCGCAATCTGTCGGAATGAGCGAGGCTCTATATGCAGCTGCTCCAGAAGCAGCAGCAATCTACGACATGACTGATAAAATACTCGGCTACCCTCTACGATCTTTCTCCAATTCAGAGACAATGCTAGCTAGAACCAGATATACCCAGCCGGTAATTCTTTCGAATAGTCATGCCCGTGTAGAAGTTATGAAAACTCGTGGAATTGCTGGATTAGAGGTACCCGTTGAGGCAGTGGCTGGACATAGCGTAGGACTTTTTGGTGCAATGGTTGAAGCTGGTGTGGCAAGCTACGAGGACGCTCTTAAACTAGTTGATGCCCGAGCAATTGGAATGCAACATGCTAGCGATCTTAAGCCGGGAAGAATGGAGTCAGTTCTAAATTTAACCGAAGCGCAAGCTCGTGAAGTCGCTGATACTATTCCCGATCTTTATGTAGCAGTTATTAACGAGGATAACAGCGTCGTTATGGGAGGTACTTACAGTGCGTTAGAAGCAGGCAGGGCCGCATATAAGAAGGTTAATCCAAGAACTAAAGCAAAAGCCCTAGAAGTAGATGGAGCATTCCACACAGGCCTTATGGAGCCAGCAAGAGACATATTGGGAAATCAGCTTGAAAAAACTACGCTTTATGCACCAACAAAACGCCTTTATGCAAATACTAGTGCTCGTGTTTTGGAGGGAATGGATGAAATTAGAGCAGAAATCATGGATCAATTAGTAAATCCCGTCCGTTGGCATGATGTTGTTGAGGCTATTCATGCAGATGGATATACAAATGGAATTGAACCAAGCGATGCAAAAATCTTGAGTAACATTAGAAAAAGAAGGCATGGAGGACACGTGCTAGAAATTGTATTAGGATCTGCGGTAGCGGGTGTTGGAACAGCATTAGCTTTAGGAACAGCTTATTTCCTACATGAACACGATGCAGATCGTCACGAGAAAGAACATCCACAGAATGGCGGAAAAAAAGAGTAAGTTTTCCTCTGTAAAAATTAACGAAATTAAATCTCCGCGCTAATCGTTTCGCTTGAAAAGTGAGTTTGAACCGATGTGCTCTCCGACACCGAAGGTGTTGAGTGCTCCATTGAGCTAGACGAAGTCTAAAATTTGCCTTTTTTGTGCCCTCGGCGGGACTCGGTCTGCGGGCGAAGCCTTGCAGCGAGTAACGCACCCACAACTTTTCTAATTTTGTGCCCTCGGCGGGACTCGAACCCACAACCTAATCGTTAGAACCGATGTGCTCTATCCATTGAGCTACGAAGGCAAATTTTCTTTCACCTAATTTCCTATTTACTATCAGCCTATATTTTACTAAATTAATAACCACAACTCAAATGCAGTTACATACTGCTATAATTTTGAGATGAGTAGAATCGACGAAAAAAACCAATTCACAACAACCAAGGGGGCAGTTGGTACTATTTTAGGCAGTTATGGCATCTCTAGTTTTACATATAAAGAACTTAAAAATGGCATCGAGAACACAACACTCCTCATAAAGTCCCTTTCAAAAGATTTCGCTTTAAGAATTTATAGAAGAAATAAAAAAAGTGATAGCGATATACGACTTGAAATTCATTTTCAAAAATTTCTCCATGCCAGAGACTTTCCTCTACCTGAAATCATCCAAAATAAAAAAGGTGATTTACTCACTGTACTGGAAATAGAAGGAATTGCATGGCAAGCAGTTCTTATGGAA
>CAZHDZ010000003.1:0-143855 GCA_964531275.1 uncultured Gammaproteobacteria bacterium | reverse complement strand
CCACCTATACAGACAATCTTCTTCAGGACCTAGCAACAACACAAGCAAAAATGCACGTTGCGGGAATAGAATTTGCAAAAACGATCCCTAATCATAAAGTGTATACAGAACTTAAAGAAACAATGATGGACAACCACCCCATTTCAGGATTGGACAAAGATCAAGGAGAATTCATCGAAAGAGCAAAGAAATTCTACCTTCCCTTTAACACTAAGCTACCATTCGGGTACAACCATTTAGATTTTGATACTCATGGAAATGTCTTAGTAAAGAATAACAAGGTCTTAGCAATCTTAGATTTTGACGACCTCTTCTACTCCCCTGCCGTTCTATGTCTAGGTTATACGTTGTGGCATATTTTATTTGAAACTAACGAAATTGATAAAGTCAAAAAATATCTTACTGAATATCAGAAAATTCGAATATTAACTAGCGAAGAGCTTGAAATTCTTCCAAAAATAGTTCTATTTAGAAATTATGTTATCGGTGCTATAGAATTAGGCGTCAGGCAGAGCACTCAGGAAATTCAACACATAATGAACCTGGAAAGCATAATCAATCAACTAAACTTCAAAGCATGACGGACAACGTATTATTACAAATTGATGATTCTGTATTCGATCCAAATTTTATGCCTTTGGATGCTTCACAATTTAAAAAAAGAAATTCTTCTCGAGGTGTATTAATCCACGAAGGAAAAGTAGCACTTCTTAATGTCACAAAAGATGGATATCACAAATTGCCGGGCGGGGGATTTGAAGAAGGAGAAGACCTTGATCAAGCATTTAAAAGAGAGCTCATTGAAGAGACGGGTTGTGATTGTGAAATCCTTGATCATGCAGGCATTATTATTGAAACAAGATCTAAATTTAAATTAATACAGACCTCTCACGTATTCTTAGCTCAAGTAAAAGGTGTCCCACAGCCTCCCCAATTTGATGAGGGGGAAATTAATGCAGGATATGAATTAGAGTGGCACGATGTTGAGGAGGCTCAAAGAATTTTTGAAAACCAAAAAACTGGTCTTTATGAAGGATCTTTTATATGCCTACGGGATAAAACCATTTTTTCCCACTACAAGGAAAAGATTTATTCATTAACTTCAAAGTAAAGGTCATACTGGATTTTCATATATTTAGCCTTATAAAATTGAGGAGGAAAGTAGTGTTTTTTGATACTACTCTTTCAATAAAAACAATATGTATCGAGATGATGTAGACAATCACTTATCACCGATGGCTCCATTTCCTAAGAGTGGGCGAAACTCCTCATATAAAAATTGGCAAGGGATTGGAAGAAGAGCTTCATATGCTCACAGTGGCACTAGATGGAGCGCAGGCACTAAATGAAAGCGAACATTTAAATTCAAAAGTTCTTGACGGGGAAAAAACAAACCATGTGATAAGAGTAGAATTGCCTAGAACAATATAACCTCAATATCAGCTTCAAGAGCAAGTTGCTCTTTCGATCTTTCACTACTAGAAATTGAACTTGATGAAGGAGCAGTTATCAGTAGATATTCCTGTAGCTGGCGTAAAGGTCTTAAGCTGAAGTTGTCTCCTCTGCGCCTGAGTAAGCGTAGGGGTAGCAGATCTTCGTATGTCAGCAGTTGTCGTGACTTTATCTGTATTTCCAGCTCCAAATAATCCTGAAAAGAATGATGTGATTCTGCCCCAGAATGAAGTCGGAGCTTTAGCATCATTTGCTGCTAACACAACTGATGTTGGATAAGCGTTAAATATAGCAGCCTTTCTAGAACAGTCTGGCTTCGCCTGAATTCTATAGGTCTGGGTTGTATCAAGGCTTGTTGGAAGATTGAGTGCCCAAACAGCTTGATATCTAACTTTATCAGTAGTCTGCTCCACAACGGTTGTATTAATAGTAGCCTTTTGGATTTCATTAACAATAGTTCCATTTCCCTGATAGAACTTGAAAGTCATGGTTGGAATCTTCGCATACTTTGTATCAGTACCTGTTACTTTTCCGTAGGCTGTAATATTTGTTGTCATACCAAGGGCAATAGAGGTGAAATCAAGTTGATCGCACTTACACATTGCTTCATCAAATGGAGGTGTAGGTGTTGGCGTCGCAGTTGCTGTAGGCGTTGGGGTTGGAGGCTTTTGACAGGTCTTCCCGCCTCCTCCTGGCTTATCAGTACAGACTGTACATCCATCCTGAGCATTTTGACAGTATGAATTTGTAGTGCAAGGAGCGTTACATGCAGGAATAGTTGTAGGCGTTGGGGTTGGAGGCTTTTGACAGGTCTTCCCGCCTCCTCCTGGCTTATCAATACAGACTGTACATCCATCCTGAGCATTTTGACAATATGTACTACTGGTACATGGGACGTTACATGCAGGAGGAGTTGTGGGGGTTGCAGTTGGAGGCGTTGCGGTTGGAGGCGTTGATGTCGGGCAAACACCACAGTCCGCGGGACAAGTACTACAGGTCTCACCACCAGAACAAACACTATTCGGACATGTTGGGCCTGGAGGGGGAGCTGTTGGTGGTGGCACACACGCACCACAATCTGCAGGACAACTACTACAACTCTCACTACTCGAACATACACCGTTTGGACAAGTCGGCGGTGGAGAAGCAGTTGGAGTAGCAACAGTTGGTGTCGGGCACATTTGGGTACAGTATGTAGGACTTGAAAAAGTGCCTGTAGTTACACAATTACAATTGGAATCATAATATCTGTCTGAAGTTACACCGCAGCTAACACAAGCGGCTCCACAGTAGCTTCCAGGAGCACTACCAAAACCTACATCCGGGCAAATCATTGGAGTCGGTGTAGCGCAAGGAGCACAACTATTGCAGTACCAGTCGCCATTTGTACACACGGCGCCAGGGGGACTCCAGTTTGTACATGCCTTACCTGGCTGATTGGGGCAACTTCCACATGCTGTTGATTGTGCATAAGAATTACCAGTGAAGGAACCATAGATAAAGATAGCGATAACAGCAATTAAAAGATATTTAAATATTCTCATTTTACTTTGGATTATAAAGATAGAGTAAATATAACATATAAGAAGAGTCTGTTACATTCACCTGCTTGTTGATTTGGCCACCCGTATTGCTCTTTGGATTAACAGCAAGCACTCCACCCTCTCCCCACGCTATATTTTTCTCTTTGCTATCTACAAAATTCTCCTCCATAAAACGTAACAGTCTTAGGCCTTCATTGTAGTAGCCTTGATCTCCTGTAAGGGATGAAATTATATAGTGGGTTTCAATGCAGGGCTGAATGTTTACTGCAAATGGATTTTCATATTTTTTAGTTCTGATATATTCATCCGTATGCACCTTAGCTGCCTCTACGATATAATCTTGTCCCTTCGAAACGCGAGCAAGCTCTGCTGCTGCTAATGTTACCCAACAAGCTTGAAGGGGATTGTTTTCTCTAGAAGGAATGTCTGCATTTAATCCTTTTACATATGCATCTCTTGCTAATTCGAAACGTTCTTTTGAAGCAACAAGATATTTTTCATCTTTGAGAAGCGTATAAATTAAAGCAAGCTCTCTCGACTCGATTGCAAGAAGCATTACATTTGTTTTATTAGAAGTAGTTACTAATAAATCTCCAGCTGTCTTTAAAAAGTCATTATATTCCGTATTTGGCTCATCCATTGCTATCAATGCTGGCTGAGCAAGAACCCATAAACATTCCTTCATCTTTCCTGCCTGGCTACAATAATCCTTAAGTTTTGAAAGATCACTTTTCGCTTGTACTAGATCTTTTTGGTCCCCACCAACCTTGTACTTCCCGAAAAAACCGAGCGCTGACCAACTATTGTTGATTTCGAAAACATTTCTTTCTCCAAACGGACAATTTACACTATTTGCACCTCCGCATAACTCATCAAAATGCGATAAAAGATTATTATAACCATCAGTTCTTTTTTGTTTGTATAAATAGGTACCGACTTTTTCTGCCGTTGTTGCCTTTTCTGCTTTGGCTTCGTTTGTAACTTGCTCTAAGGTTGGTGTTGCTTGTGGCTTTTTTTGATTGAAGAAGAGAATAAGGATGAGAGCACTTACTGTCACAAGTGCCACTAAAACAGCGATTACTAAAAGTTTTAAATTTTTTTTATTTGATCCTGACGGTTCGGGAGCACCAGCTGGAGATTCAACCGCATGGGAAGCTTGGGTCATTACCTCATTGGGCGCATTTGTTGCTTGATTTTTATCTTCTTCCATATAGAACTAAAGGGCGAATAGCAATATCCCACCGACTATCACGATTAATACGCCTCCAACGATAGATATCGTTTGGAAAAATCCACCGGGAGGGGCAATTGTTGGGGTTGGTGGAATTGGCGTAGAGGTAGGAACAGCCGCTGCAGGTTGTGTTGGTGTTGGAGTATCTATAAGAGCATCAGCCTCACAGAGAAGCTGGTCTGAGGCTGCCGCTGCGAGAGTTCCGCATGAAGCGACCGCTACAACATCGCACTTATAAGTACGTCCCTGAGTAATTGGGAATAGTATTTTCGTTGTTGAAGAAGATTGTGATTCATTATTTTTTATAACTGTACTCGTCTCAACTTCCGTGACGGTTACATTATAGGAAGCAGCATCAGACTGAGAATTCCATGCGCAGCTTGCCTGAGTAAGATCGCAAGAAGATCCATTACATCCTGGGAATTCCACGGTAACGCCACTAGCTATCGCAGGGGCAGAACAAGATTGTGCATTTGCTTCAGAAGGAACAAAGAGAGCTAGGCTTAGGATAAATGCTATTAGTAATAAAAGTTTCTTCATGCAAAACCACGCAATATACGTGTGGTATTTCTAATATACGCATAGATAACTATCAAGGTCAAGTGGATTATTGGAGTGCTAAGGATTTGTGAGCGGCCAGGGTGGTGCTGTGAAACCGAAACTCTGGCTTACATTCTATTTGTGGGCGGCCAGGGTTTCGGTCTGCGGGCGAAGCCTTGCAGCGAAAAGATGGACGCTTATTCTATTTGTGAGCGGCCAGGGTTTCGGTCGTCCCAAACATTAGATGCGAAACCCGTAATCTATTTATTTGTGAGCGGCCAGGGTTTCGGTCTGCGGGCGAAGCCTTGCAGCGAAAAGATGGACGCTTATTCTATTTGTGAGCGGCCAGGGTTTCGAACCCTGAACCTACTCCTTAAGAGGGAGTTGCTCTACCGTTGAGCTAGCCGCCCATACTCACAAATTTCTTGTTTTTCTTTGTGCGCTCGAAGGACTCGAACCCAGGACACTTTTTTCAAAGTTACAACCACTTGGTTCGAAGCCAAGTACTCTTCGCTACCCTAAGGTAGTGAGTGATCCATTGAGCTGTGACGAAGTCACATTCCTTGTCTGTGCGCTCGAAGGGACTCGAACCCCCAACCACTTGGTTCGAAGCCAAGTACTCTATCCATTGAGCTACGAGCGCAACTCGTCTATTTTCTGTTGCGCTTGCAAAGTTTCTTTACGAGCGCTCATATTCATTATTGCGCTTGCAAAGTTTCTTTACGAGCGCTCACTTCTTACTATATTTAACACACTTTCTACAAACCTATAGGTTTGAGACTTTATATTTTACCAAATTAAGTACATAAGCTCAATTAATATATTTTTAAGCTCTTTTTTGATATACTCAAATTGAGGCCAAACTATGAATCCAAAATTCTCAGTCGTTATTCCGGTTTTTAATGAAGACGAAAGTCTTCAAGAATTAATAGCAAGGATAGCCGAAAGTTTTAAGAAATTCGATCAGACCTACGAAATAGTCTTTATAGATGATGGGTCAACCGACACTTCACTTGAGCTTCTTAAAAAATATTCTCGTGATAATAAGAATATCCACGTTATTTCATTTAGAAAAAATTTAGGCAAGTCACCTGCCCTAACTGTTGGCTTTGAACACTCAAAAGGCGACTATATTCTCACCATGGACGCTGATCTTCAGGATGACCCTGCTAATATTGACCGGCTCTTTGCTCGAATGGAAAAGGACAACCTTGATTTAGTTTCCGGCTGGAGAAAGGATAGAAGAGACACATTATTTAAAAAAGTGTCATCTAAATTCTTTAACTCTTTTATTATTCCCCTACTTTTTAAAGTGAAATTACATGACATGAACTGCGGACTAAAGCTTTATAGAAAGTCATTTGCAAAAGAATTAAGGATTTATGGAGGAATGCATCGTTTTATTCCGGTACTCGCCAGCGAAATGGGATTTAGAGCAAGTGAAGAACCAATAATACATCACGCCAGAAAATATGGCTACTCTAAATACAAACCGACAAAAATACTTACAGATATTCCTGATTTATTCACGATGTTCTTCCTTACTAAATATACTAGGCGTCCTCTTCACTTCTTCTTTCAGCTAGGTGCGGCACTCTTAGCTTTAGGTTTTGGAATTCTTATATATCTTGTGATACTTAAGCTTTTTGGAGAAGCAATCGGCGGAAGACCAATTCTTATTTTTGGGGTTCTTTTTGTGCTTGGAGGAGCACAAACGATTTTTACAGGTCTACTTGCCGATCTTTTAGTGAATGTGAATGAAAAGACCGTTAACAACTACCTTATTAAATATAGATCTTCTGCCCTATGAAGCTGAAAGATTACCTGCGTTTCTTCCTGGGAATTCCCCTAACAATACTTGCATTCATTTTTATTGGGAAAATTTTTTTTGATAATAAAACCACGATTTTTAATTCGTTAGTTACTGCTAACCCAATACTTCTTCTCATAGGTGTCTTCTTCATGGGATTATTCTTCTTTATTAAATCTATAATTTGGATAAAAATACTGCGAGCCCGAGGACATTCACCAAATACTAGATCTACTCTATTTTCCTATTCTTTATCGGAAGCAAAACGCTACATACCCGGAAGCATTTTCGCTTTTATTTCACGAGTCGGTATCCACAATGAGATACAGAAAAAAGAGGTTGTAAAAGGGATTGGAATAGAAGCAGTACTTCTTGCAGGAAGCGCACTAGCCGTAAGCATTCCAGCACTTATATTTTTGACTAGCAAGTTCACACCTTTTGGGGAATTAATACCTCCACTGCTTATTGTTTTTATCATATCAATATCGGCTATTATTGCTCTCAATGTAAATGTACGAAACATTTTCTTTAAATATTTTGACTCGTTCTGTCTGTATACACTGGCCTGGAGCTTTTATTCGATAGGAAGTTTTCTCGTTGCATACTCGATGCTACAATTCGACCCTACCAATTCGTTAGTCATTGCATCATTCTTTGCCCTCTCATGGCTTTGCGGATACCTCCTTTTCATTACTCCAATGGGACTTGGTATTAGAGAATTAGTCATAACATTTGCTCTGTCACAATTTATTGGAGTAGCTGAAGCATCAGCAATAGCTATTATGACTAGGGTGGTAATGGTTGTGGGAGAGATTATTTATCTTACAATTGTTAGATTTTTGAGCAAGTCTAAAGACGTACACCTTCTCTCAAAACTAAATCCCTATCTAGTGACCGTTATAGCAATAGGAATTTTCTACTTTTCTTATTTTTCTTTCTTTACTATTGCAAAGCACAACACATTTCTTACTGGAAGATTTGACCTAGGCAACATGTCTCAGACAGTATGGAATACTTCCCAGGGAAGATTTTTTATGCTTACCAATCCAGACGGTGTAGAGAATATGTCTCGTCTTGGTGTCCACTCTGACTACCTTCTTGTTCTCCTTAGTCCGCTTTTCTGGATATGGTCTGACCCTCGGATGCTTCTTATTTTTCAATCATTCGCTCTTGCAACTGGTGGAATATTTACGTTTTTCCTGGCACGAAAGGTGGTAAAGAATGAATTACTTGCCTTGGGCTTTGCAATATCCTACTTCGCCAATTTCTGGCTTCATGAACAAAATATTTTTGACTTTCACGCTGTGTCCATAGCAACACCACTTTTTCTAGCTTGTCTTTATTTCTTGGAGAAGAGAAAATTTGTTGTTTTTGGAATTTTCCTTTTCTTAGCCTCTATTACAAAGGAAAACGTATTTATAGTTATCAGTGCTTTTGGGCTTTACTTTCTAAAAGCACGGAAATGGATTGTTGGAGCAATATTGACTGTCCTAGGAATAGCGGTATTCTTATACCTCTCCTCCGTGGCAATTCCTGGCGCACGAGGAGAAGCTCATTTCGCTCTGGGAACGTATTCAAATCTTGGTGACTCTACGGGAAGTATTATTAAGAATCTTTTGTTGAATCCTGGGCTTGCATTTAATCAGCTCTTTAATTTCTCGACTATAACCTATTTTCATCAACATCTCATACCAACTGGTTATCTTGCCCTTCTTTCCCCTTTCTATTTCGTTTTTGTTCTTCCAGATATGGCAATTTATCTTCTCTCAAGTAATTTTGAGTACAGATCCTACCAGTATCACTTTGGGGCAGTTATTATACCTTTCATGCTTTTTGCTTCTATGCATGCCACAAATACTCTTAGACGAAAGCTTAAGAAAATTGCGACTGCCAAATCCCTCTTCTACTATGTTGTAGCAATTTCTTTGATCGCCATGTATCACTATTCAGCACTACCTGGAATGAAAAATGCAGACTACTCGCCCCTTTATGTAAAAGGTAGCGAGAAAATAGAAAACTATCTATCATTAATTCCTTCGTCTGCATCCGTTAGCGCTTCTAATAATATTGGTGCTCATTTGTCTCATAGAGAATATATCTACGTTGTTCCCTTCGCTCTGAATACTGCTGACTTTATTGTTCTTTACAATGAGAAAAAAGAAATCATAGATAATGTTAATAGACTTACTTATGAAGAAATTGTTGAAAATCCTCCACTTAACTTTTATCTATTCAAGAAAAGAATGAATACTGATTGCAAAAGCTGCAAACCCTGAAGTCCTCTTTCAACAACACGACTTCTGTCTGTATCTAATATGCCACAACCTACTTTGTTTTAATTAGGTTGTATTCGCGAGGAAAATAGAAAAAAGAAGCCGGAACATCATCCGTTAGATACTTCTGGAAGTCTGCGTAAATCTTTTTTCTTTTCTCAACATCACTTATTGAGCGTCCATCTTCAAGCAGCTTATCAATTCTAAGATTCTTATAATGGGTTATATTATTGACCTGATCTGAATGCCACAACACATACTGATCGGGATCTTCTGGTAATCTAATTTCATATATAAAGACCTGAAAATCTGTTGGCAAGCCCTGAACAATCTTTATTTTTGATGGTATTCCCAACTTCTTCCATGCCTTCATTACTTCCTGCGCAACTGCTTCATATTCATCAGTTGTTGAGATAACAATTGGATCCTTAAGGGGATCCTTTACTGTTGAGAGCAACGTTTTTGAAAGCTCAATATCAGAGATTTTATAAGTAGGCGGCTGGCTAAAGTAAATAGATGTTGGAGGTATTGGCCCAAAAGCTCTTTCCCCAAAAGGCAAATTTTCCGGCAATGAATAATTCAACGCCTGACGAATCTTCTTATTACTCAAAACATCGTCATTGCTATTATAAAAAAGTGCTACTAGCGAAGTGTAGTTCGTATAGCTTTGTGTTTTTACCTTCTTCCATTTTGAAAGATCCGTAGAGTCCACTTTTGTACTGTTCACTCCATATATCTCGCTTACCTCACCAAGCATAAATGCGATCTTTAATGCACGTTGAGTCGGATAAAAGTAGATTTTCTTTTTTTCATCTTTCTTACCAACATTGCTTAAAGTTAAAGTTCTAATAAATCCCCCATTCACGTCCACGTCATCTATTTTCATACTTCCAATTCCGGTTAGATTCTTTCCAAATATTGGGCCCGCAACGCTCACTAGAAACGGAGAGTATGGATTTTTGAGAGTATAAGAAATGGTATATTTGTCAATCGCTTTAGAGTTAACATCTGCGAAATTTAAATTGACATTTTGGCTTGTAAATTCCTTGCCATCATGAAATGTAAGACCCTTTTTAAGTTTAAAAACATACTGTTTTTCATCCTTAATGGTATAACTTTCTGCTGCCGCAAGTTGTATTTGCCCCTTACTGTCAACCGATGTAAGACCAGAACTAATTTCTGCAAGAATCTCTTTTGGAAGGGTAGGTATTGTATAGGTACCAGCGTACCCTATGCTTTCAGTTGTTTTGAAAATTAGCGGTCTAAAGTAATAATTAAGAAGGCCTATGAAGGCAAAAAAAACAAGAATACCCAGTACAACAGAACTTATGATGGTTCTGCGCATTTTCTTGAAATATGCTTTTATGAGCCATGCGTAGTAGCGCCTCTTAATACTAGCCATATTTGCTACTGCAAAACGAGAGTAAGGATGGAGTTAGCGGCAAAAAGAACGGCCAAGATGATGGTTGCATAAAAGAGGAACTGCTCAAGGCCCTTTTTACTTCTAAAACTTTCCCCTCCTCCACCAAATGCAATACCAGCTTCACTTCCGCGTCTTTGAAGCATTATCGTAATTACTAAAAGAATCGAAATAATAATTTGGGCGACTGCAAAGATATTCATGAACGTTTTTACTTAAAAAGCCAGTCAATTAGCTTCGTGATGAGGTATATTGTAACAGAAATAAGTATATAAGACAAAAGCGAAGTTACATAAAATTTATGAATCTCAACCCCCCAAATGATAACTCCAGGAAAAGTAAAAGGACGGATCTCAATCGATGGATAAATCAAAGTTATCAAGAATATAATAAACGCGATGATAACTATGCTAAAAAGCCCCAATGTTAGTAGGTTAAATGGAAGAGAAATCACCGAAAGGATTGGCTTTAGTAATTTAAATCCAATAGTTAACAACAAACCGCCCAGGAGTAACGTCTGAATTCCTCCATGCAGAACAAGCCCTGAGAAAATCATTTGTGTTAAATAAAGAGCAAAGGCATATAAAAGTATGTTTCGAAGAACGCTTCGCATACATATAGCTTAACATAAATTCCAATATTCAAATTCCAAATTCCAGACAAATCCTTGAAAATTGGTGCTTGGTATTTGGTGAATTATTCTGCAATGAATGCCTTCTTGCGAAGCAATCTGTGGTAAGTAATAGCAAATCTATGAGCTTCATCTCTAATTCGCCTTAGCAAATTTATGCCTGGTGTTGAGTTTGGAAGCCTTACCTCTTCAAATTCTACACCACCCTGTGTTTTGGTTGGCACAATAATTGTTTCTTCTCTTTTTGCAAGACCAATAACTGGTAGCTTTTTGCCGGAATTTGCAAAAGCCTTAAGTGCTGCTCCAACTTGTCCTTTTCCTCCATCGATTACAAGAAGATCTGCAACTGGCCAATCTTCATTTTTAAGTCTTCTCGTTAGCATTTCTTGCATCATAAAAAAATCATCAGGTGTATTTTTAGAACGAATCTTAAATCTGCGATATTCTTTGGATGCTTTGTCACCATTCTCAAATACGACCATACTTCCGGTAGGATTGGTTCCTGAAATGTTAGAAATGTCGTAACACTCAATTCTTTTTAAGTCTGTGATTTCCGGATAGTAAGGAGATAAAATCCCTCGTAGCGACTCTTTCTCTTTTTCAATTCTCTCAAAGTAGAAATCTGGTTTATCCATATAGTGAAATGGGTCATATGTTTCACTGGTAATAAGATTGATCCTTTCAATCCTCATTTGCATTAACTGAGCTTCTTCATACATCTCCTTTTTTGAAAACTCTTCTCTTTCTTTTGTAAGTTTCTTTATGACCTCATCTTTTTTTCCATCAAGGAATTTGCCGATATTAACTAAATTCTTTTTATATTCTGTGGTATTTTCCGGCACAGCCAAAACACAAGGGCATAATCCCAGGTGGTAATATAAACATTTTCTCTTTGGATGATTCTTAACCGATTGATAGGGGAATATTTTTCTTAGTATTTTAAGAACTGTCTTAAGAGCACCTGTATCTGAATAAGGTCCATAATATATTGCGTTTTTATCTATTTTTTTTCTGGTAATTGTTACTGAAGGATTTACTGTTTGATTAATTTCTATTAACGGATAAGATTTATCGTCAATAAGCTTAATGTTGTAAAAGGGCTTATGCTTTTTGATGAGAGATGATTCTAGCAAGAAAGCTTCTATCTCCGAGGTCACCCTAATGCTCTCAATGTCTTGTACCAATGAAACGAGTTTTAAAGTCTTTGCATCTAGCGCCTTATTTGAAAAATAAGTAGATACTCGCTTTTTTAGGTCTTTAGCTTTCCCTACGTAGAGAATTTTTCCTTCTCCGTCTTTGAATATATATACTCCCGGTGTGGAAGGTAATTGCTGATATAATCGCTGATACACCTATTATTCCTCCTATTATTATTAGAATCTTGTAGTCTGGGATGAATGATATCTTAATTTCTTTCCTATGAATCGACTTCCCAACCTGAATTGTAATGAGATATTTATCGTTTGTCAAAAAAGGGACATCTGAAAAAGTGGTAGTAATTTCTCTTGTTCCACCCGGTGGAAGATAATCAATAATGAATTGTCGCTTTGTGTTCTTACTTGATCTAACATCAACTACGACGTTTTTCTCAGACGTATTACCCCGATTTTCAATTTTTACAGTACCTTGAATGTCTATTTTAGGAAATGAAAACACAGGCAAATTATCTGAAATCTGAATGTTATTTCTCACCTTAAAGTCAGATGGTTTTGCAAAGGAAACAGAAACATCCTTAGACTCTTTGTTAAATTTATACCCTCCAGCCGGAATCGGGTATTCACTGTCGAACCCCTTTATAGCAAAAGCTACATGCGAAAAATCCAAGGATGTAAAATAATCCATACCTTTTGTTGTATTACCCCACGTAGGATCAACCATAACCCATTTTTTTGTACTTATATCGTAATATTCTGGCCATGCATGCAAAATATCATTTACCAAAGATAACGGTCTTAATTTCGCATTTTGGGTGAAAGCAAAACCCTCAACAGACCTGGCTGGTATTCCCTTCGATCTTGCAAGCGAGATAAACAGATCCGTAAATTCAAGGCAGACACTATTTGAAGTTTTTTCTAGTGCTCCTTTTCCACCCAATCGAAGATTGTCAGTAGCTATTTTTTTATAGTCATATGAAAGAGTTTTTACTACAAATTTATAAATATCTTCTGGTGTCCTTAAATTTTCTATTTCAGCTATGTTCTTTTTATCCCCTAAGTCCCAATATTTCCTTGGCGTGGTATATTCTTTCAACTGCTTGTTAGTGAGACTTTCAGAAAGACTTTCTGAGCGAATTTCAATGACCCCCTTGACTACAATTGATTTTTTCTGTTGCGGTAAAAGTCGATACTCGGCAATCCAATTGCCATCACTGTCTTTTGTGACATTTATTGGTTCTTCTGAATAATCAGTTACTACTACATTTTGGTAACTAGTCTGCGGAGGTAGAGCTATTTCTGTTCTAACAGGGAAAAGATTTGGATTCGAAATATTATATTTTAGACTAAATGAATAATATTGCTTATCTCCGTACAAAATATAAACTCCAGATTTTCCTACTTCTTCCTTAGATAATTCAATTGAATTATCTTCATTTGCCTTTCTTGCTGGCTTCACAATGGTGGGTATTCCAAATTCTTCAGGCACTCCAATTTGAACTGTATATTCTTGAAATTCTTCTGGCTTTTCAATACCTGGAATTGTTACCTCCCAAACATTCCCCTGCTTCTTTGCAATATCACGAGTGCTAAATTTTAATGTAAAAATATTCTTTTCATTCAAACCTGCATACCTTTTGGGAAATGATAGCTTTATGCTTTTGTCGACATCGCCTTTTTCTGCAAGAGTTGTAGGGATACTGCCATCAGAATTATAAGCTTGAATATTAGAAATATCTGAAAATCCAACTGAAACAGTGTATGTTGGCGTGTAGTAGTATTCTGTTTTATTAGTAATTGTAATTGTTTGGGAAATATCTGTAACCCCATCCTCTTGTACGTTGTATTTTGACTCAACAGAGATATCGAATTGCTTTTCTGCTGCTGATGCTTTGAGAGGGAATAGAAAAATTACTAAAAGCAGGATGAAAGGGAAAACTTTTTTAAGCATTAATCTAGCTCGCGCTTCAAATATTGTCCGGTATATGACGTGGGAATTTTTGAAATTTCTTTAGGTGTGCCCATTCCTATAATAGACCCTCCCTGGTCCCCTCCTTCAGGTCCTAGATCTATTAGAAAGTCTGCATTTTTAATAAGATCTAGATTATGCTCAATAACAACAACAGTATTTCCCTTATCAACAAGTCTTCTAAGAACCAAAATTAATTTCTCAAGATCTGCAAAATGTAATCCTGTCGTTGGTTCATCGAGCACATATAAAGATCCTCCACCACCTTTTTTGGAAAGCTCTGACGCAAGCTTAATTCTTTGAGCTTCACCGCCAGATAGGGTTGTCGCTGGCTGACCAAGTCTTATATATGAAAGACCGACCTCCTTAAGAGTAGTCAACCTTGCAGTTAAGGGCTCATGAAATGCAAAAAATGGAATAGCCTCTTCAACGGACATATTAAGAACTTCTGAGATATTCTTTCCGTCAAAATTAATCTCTAAAGTATCTTGCGTGTATCTTGTGCCGTTACAAACCTCACATTTTACATATACATCTGAAAGAAATTGCATTTCAATTTTTATTTGCCCCTCTCCTTCGCAGTTCTCACAACGACCACCTTTTACATTAAAAGAAAATCTTCCAGGACCATATCCTCTTACTTTAGCGTCCCTAGAATTTGCAAAAATATCTCTTATATAGGTAAATGCGCCGGTGTACGTTGCGGGGTTACTTCGTGGAGTTCGACCGATTGGGCTTTGATCGATCATAAAAATTCTTTTTATTTCATCGTATCCGGTTATCGATTCAAATTTACCGGGTCGTTCTTTATGAAAAGGATTTTTATAGTGAGCAATTGCATGGTAAAAGACATCATTTATTAATGTGGATTTTCCACTACCAGAAACACCTGTTATACATACAAATTTTCCGAGAGGAAATTTAACATTCACATTTTTAAGGTTGTGTTCTACTACTCCTTTTAGCTCAATATATCTTTGAGTTTCTGGCTCTATGAGAGTTTCTTTTTTTATTTTAATCTTTGCTCTGCCAGAAAGGTATTTTCCAGTAATTGATTTTTCATCTACTTCTATTTGCTTTGGTGTCCCGTGGGCAATAACATGCCCCCCATGCTCTCCAGCACCAGGTCCAAAATCGAATATGTAATCTGACTCCTGCATCATTTCCTTGTCGTGCTCAACGACAATTACACTATTCCCAATATCGCGGAGGTGCTTTAGCGTGCCAATAAGTTTTGTATTATCTCTTGGATGGAGTCCAATCGACGGCTCATCCAACACATATAGTACCCCAGACAGGCCACTACCAATTTGGGATGCAAGACGTATTCTTTGTGCCTCTCCTCCCGCAAGCGATTCAGCAGAACGAGAAAGAGTAAGATAGGAAAGACCTACATCAAATAAGAATTTCAGACGTGCATTAATTTCCTTTAATATAATTGTTGCTATCTCCAGCTCTTTACCTGAGAGTTTGTCGGAAAGATTTTTCATAAAATCGTAACAATCTTCGATTGACATATCAGAAATATCTACAATTGATTTCTCTTTTATTGTTACAGCCAGAGACTCTGCTTTTAGCCTTGCACCAAAGCAGGTGTCACAAACCTTTGCTGTCATGAATTTTTGAATCTCTTTTTTTATTAGTTCACTGTCAGTCTCCAAAAATCTTGCCTGAAGATATCCTACAACGCCTGGGTAAGTCTCGTAAATTGAGGTATTTTCACCAAATCTATTTCTCCCTTTGACTTTGTATACTTTATCCCCGGTCCCGTTAAGGACAATCTTTTTTTGCTCAGGAGTTAGAGTCATTATCAAATCAGTCATGGGGATATCATTTTCGTCAAAAGCTGTTTTTAGAGTTCTTGTGAGCCAAGTGTCCCGGTCATATAGATTTGCAAATGCAAGAATTCCTCCCTCTGCAATTGTTAAATTGGGATTAAGGACTAAATCCTCGTCGACTGTCATTATATTGCCAAGTCCGTTACAGCCTTCACAAGCACCAAATGGTGAATTGAATGAGAATATCCTTGGCTCAATTTTTGGCATAGGTGTAGCATCATAAGGACAGGCAAATTTTTCGGAATAGAAAGTGTCTTCCATGTCTATTGGTGTCTCTGGGAAAGTAAAACTCTTATCTTTCACTTCAGAAATAATAACTTCCCCATTTCCTAAAGCTAATGCCTGCTCAACGGAATCAAGAATTCTTTGTCTATCGTAATTTTTATCCAGGATTAGCTTGTCAACTACTGCCTCAATTGTGTGCTTATTAGTCTTTATTAAAGTAAGGTCAGTATTAAGACCCATCACTCTTCCGTCCACTCTTGCTTGTTGATATGATCTTTTTCTGAGATCTTTAAATAAATCTACATACTCACCTTTTCTTCCTGAAATGATTGGAGCAAGAATCATAACCTTAGTTGGTGTTGCGGTTACGAATTTATTAATAATTTCTTCAACTATCTTTTCCTTGGTTGTTCTTGTGATTTCTCTTCCGCATTTTGGACAATGAGGATGGCCGACTCTTGCAAATAAAAGTCTTAAATAATCATAAATTTCAGTAACCGTTCCAACGGTTGATCTAGGATTGTGTGAAGTTGTTTTTTGATCAATAGAAATCGCAGGAGAAAGACCTTCAATAAAGTCCACTGCGGGCTTTTTCATAACACCCAAAAATTGTCGAGCATATGACGATAATGATTCTACATAACGTCGCTGTCCTTCAGCGTAAATTGTGTCAAATGCAAGAGAGGACTTGCCGCTTCCAGAAAGCCCAGTAAATACTACCAACTGGTCTTTTGGTATTTCGATATCAACATTTTTGAGATTATGTTCTCTAGCACCCTTAATGATTATTTTTTTGTCCATATCTATTTCTTAATTTTCAAACTCCAAATGCCAATTTTCAAACTGGTGCAAAACTCTTAATTTTTAATGAATTAAGCTTTTATTTGGAATTTGATATTTGGTTCTTGGAATTTAATTCGAAAGTCATCCATTGTACACCTAAATGAGCTCCAACTTCAAGCTATATCGAGAAAGGACGCACTTTAGGTAACTATCTAGTGAATGAAGAGCTTAATCTGCGTAAGTATTGAGAATTATAGGATGAAATGTTATACTTCGCAGCTATGAGTAGAGAAATTCCTTTAGGAGTAAAACTGGGTGCAGCAGCACTTGGAATTGGTGGCGTAGCTTTTGGTGTAGGTTATAGTGCTGGAGAACATAATGCGTATGAACAGTACGCTGATCAAGCTCATACTCTTTTAGTGCCTAGTGCAACACCTGAGCCAACTCCATTTTTGCCTCCGATAGAATGCAAGACGTCAGATCTTCAAAATGAACTGCTAAGTAATGCCTCTAACCCAGACATAACCCCAGTTCTTTCATCCTATTCTAGCGCTCAATATTTTTATGAGTCCATTGGCTCAAATATTGTTGGTAGCGATGGTCAAATATTTTTAAATGGTAATCCTGAAGGAATAGCAGAAGTTAAGAAAAAGGCAATGGATCACGTTGCAAATGGACTGTGCTTGGTTGAGGGAATCCCTTCAATAGCAGACAAATTCACTACCAACGGCAATACTGTAACCTATCTAGAGAATATTTATGATCTAACAAATACCGCTGACTTTAATATCGTAGCAGGACTCATAAAACTTGAGCTAATTCGTAGCAAAGACAACGAAGATGCTAAATCTCAAAAAGATATAGACGCCCTTCTTTCTCTAAGAGACGTTCCATTTACATTGGGTATCGAGTCAGAAGCATTTCCAATAATTGCAACCGAGCATCTCGTGAGCCTTTCAAACATGCAGCACTTCATGGAACGTATAGGGCTGCCTCCCGTTGATCACATTGAATTCAAAGGTTTTCGACCAGGAGATCCAGGAGGAGCTTGGTATGAACGTGATGACTTAACTCAGGAGTCAAAAATTACAATAACGAATCATTCAACACCCGAAGCCACAATGAAGCATGAATTCGGCCATCACGTAGCCCGAATCAATGATGAGAGAGACAATCACAAAGGGGTTGAGCTTTTTGGAGAGATATATAAAAGTACACGTAGGCATCTTGGACTAACTAACTCATACTCAACGGTACATCAAACAGATGGATCATTTACCATAAATCCCGTTGAGGAATACGCTGAGGCTTTTCGAAAATATATTGATGGAACGCTAACAGGATCGTATTCCTCAATCACTGACAAAGCGCTGGCAGAAATGGAGCTTTCTTTTTTCAGATTTGTATTATCTGGCCTAGAATTCTCGAATGGCTATGAATTTACAAGAGTGAACGAATCTGAAATTCGGGAAGGTAATTACTATTCCCTTATTACACCTGAGCATTCCCAGAGCGTAAGACTATACGAAACCGGATTTGAAACGGATAAGCCATATGTAGAATTCTATGCTTCGCTTCCAGCAAAATATATTGTAATAGGAGAACCAAAAAAAATCGAAACGTCTCCAGGACACGAGGTTACGATGTGGCAGATAGGACATACACAAACTGAAGATGGCAAGCCTTATCCGATGGGCTGGATAGAGCCATCTGCTCTGGTTACTACTAAATAATTTACCTCACCCTCAAAGTGTCCCCCTTAAAAAGGATATTTTTTGGTTCAATAATTACTTGCCTTTGGCCCTTCTCAATTTTTCCAATTACCATAGCTTTAAATCCTAATTTTTTTGAAATAGTAAGAACTTTGTTTGAATTTTCTTTATTTACATACAAAACGTACCCTAACCCCATATTGTAATTTCCATACATTTCTTCATCTGAGATATTTGCATTTCTTTGGATAAGCTCAAATTCAGGAGGCGGTATAGGAATATTTGTCACTCGATAGGTAAATTCTTTAGTTGACCTCATAATTTTTCTGAATCCATGACCCGTAATATTTGAAATATAATGTATTTTAATTCCTTTCTTTTGGATCTTTTCAATCAAAGGAGAATATATAGTGGTGGGAGTAAGAAGGGCTTCACCAAATGTAAGCCCTGATTTTAATTTGGTCTTGTAGCCCTTTTTTAGTAATGACGAAATTTTTCTTGCTAATGTAAGTCCATTTGCATGAATTCCACTACTTTCAACACCAATCATAATATCTCCCTCCTTTAGATCTTGACCAAGAATTAAGTTGCTTTTTGGTTTTATGGATCCCACTGCAGCACCTGCAAGATCAACCGTTCCTGAGATATTTATTCCAGAAAGCGTTGGCGTCTCGCCTCCTCCCCAAGCTACTCCAGCAATATCACAAGCACTCTTCCAGCCTCTTAAGAAATCCTGCGACCTTTTCTTGTCATCAAACCAATTTGAATTTCCTACCCCTACATACTGAGCAACTACTTCCGGTGTCCCACCTACACTTATAAGATCATTTACAATCATTGCGAATGTATCTTGAGCTACAGCATCGTAATAAGTCCTGGAATTTTTAGATATACTATTTGCCACATACATTGCATCTGCAATAAGGTTTTTTGTACCGAGACCCTCAACAACCATACTCATATATTCATCCCTACGCTCCCATACATATGCAGACTCACCGCGAGACGACTCGACTTCCTTCATTCCACGTTTTTTTAAATGTATAGAAGTTTCCGAAGCAATTGCCTGTGCGGCACGCTTAAAGGGGTCCATCTTAGAATAGTCAACACCCGATGTGCGGTAATCGTTTTTTTTACCTTTTGCCATTAATTTTTTTGAAGATTCACAAAAGTATTTGAAGCCATATGGATACCACCACTTCCCATTGCCCAGTTCAAATCATCAACGCTGTGAGGAACTTCCGCTAAATCTTCACCAGGTCCATTAAGATTTTGAGCATACTGTTGTTCCATATCAGCAACTACTGTGCTTAGGACTGTGTCAAAGCATTCTTGGAAATTGGGGCCCAGAAGAGACTGAAGACGCTCCAGTCTTAAAGAGGTAGAAAGAGTCATTGATAAGCTTACCTTTTTTGGATCGCCCTCGCTCATTTTTTAATTGTATTCCTATACAAAAATTAATCAAGAGTTTCTAGTTATTCTTAAAATCCATAGCCTGTGGATCTACTACTAAGCGATTTGGCGACCATTTGGTATCACCAATAACATGAGGTTCTGAAGAGAACGGAGGCGTTGGCATGAGAAGACTTGCTTCAACTGCAGAAGCACCGGCATTTAGCATATCAGCAATAAATTGGTCAAAATTTCCACCTACCTGATCGTGTAAGCTCAAAAGTCGATCGTAAAGACTCTGCCCTATCTCTGTTCCGCCTACTCCTACACCCCGATGAGAATCTTCTAGAGTCTCCGCTTCCAAAGCATCCATACCTCGTTCAAAAATAAGACACATTAGCTCTGCTTCATCTAGATTGAATTTGTTGACCAAACTTTCGAATCGGCCTGCGTTATCTCCCTCAATCTCAAGTCTTACCTGATAATACTTATCTCTTTCAGCCATGGGGCATATTTTACACTATGATTGCTGCAAATACTTAATCTTGTCTCGGATGAGAGCGGCTGTTTCAAAATCCAGGTCTTTTGCTGCTGCTTGCATCTCTCGCCTGAGAGTCTTTACCAGCTTCACTTTCTCGTCCGGCAACAATACGTCTTTTTCTATAAGAGGCTTTAAGTCGTCTAATACCTTTTCCCGCTCAATAAGTTTTGCTCGAATTTCCTTTTCAATTGTCTTAGGTGTAATACCATGCTCTTTATTGTATTTAAGCTGATGTTCACGTCGTCTATTTACTTCCGAAATAGCTTCTTCCATAGATCCTGTTACATTGTCTGCATACAGAATTACATGAGAGTCAACGCGACGAGCACCACGACCCATGATTTGAATAAGTGAACTTCTTGATCTTAAGAATCCCTCTTTATCAGCATCCAGAATTGCCACCAAGCCTACTTCTGGAAGATCAAGACCTTCTCTTAGAAGATTGATACCCACAAGTACGTCATATACCCCAGACCTAAGGTCATCAAGTACGTCTTGTCTTGATAATGTATCAACATCTGAGTGAAGATAATTTACCTTTATACCTTTTTCTTCAAGAAATGTTGTAAGATCTTCAGACATTCTTTTAGTTAAGGTGTTAACTAGAACTCTTTCATTTTTAGCAACAATTTTTTCTATTTCATGCATTAAGTCCTGAATTTGCCCCTCTGATTTTCTAATTTCAATTTCAGGATCGACAACTCCCGTCGGACGTATTAACTGCTCAGCAACATTTTCTTTGCCTGATTTTTCTATTTCAAAATCACTAGGTGTTGCTGACATGTAGATTGTCTTTTTTATTTTTGTCCAAAATTCTTCATTTTTTAAAGGTCTATTGTCATATGCGGCGGGAAGTCTGAATCCATAGTCGATTAGGGTTGATTTACGAGCACGATCACCGTTATACATTCCTCTTATTTGAGGAAGCGTCATGTGAGATTCGTCAAGTACGAGAAGCCAATCCTTACTCACAGCATTAAAGAACTCAAGAAGTGCGTAGGGAGGATCACCAGGCTTTCTTCCGTCAAAATATCTTGAATAATTCTCGATACCATTTACATACCCCAATTCTTTAATCATCTTTAAGTCGTATTCTGTCCTTTGACGAAGACGTTGCGCCTCAACGAGTTTTCCCTCTTTTTCAAACTTGGTAACCTGTTCGTGCATATCGTGTCGTATCTCATCAAATACTGTCTCGTAGGTTGCAGCGTCTGTAACATAGTGTTTTGCAGGATAGATTATTACATCATCAACGGTTGATAAGATGTCCCCTGTAAGCGGGTCAACTTGTTCTATCTTTTCAATAAAATCACCATTAAAAGTGACCCTAAAAGACTTATCTTCATAGCCTGGTATTATTTCGACTACATCGCCCCGCACTCTAAAGGTGCTTCTTTTGAAATTATAGTCATTTCGCTGGTACATCAAATCTAAAAGCCTATCTATAATTGATGAACGTGCGATTTTTTCACCCTTTTTCATGTGAAGGGTTAATTTCCCATATTCATCGGGAGATCCAAGATTATAAATACATGATACAGAAGCAACAACAATTGTATCTTGTCGTGTTAGAAGATTTGTTGTTGCAGCAAGCCTAAGCCTATCAATTTCATCATTTATTTCAGTCTCTTTTGCAATATACGTATCGGTTGTTGGAATATAAGCTTCTGGCTGGTAGTAATCGTAGTAACTGACAAAGTAACTTACAGCGTTATTTGGGAAAAAATCTCTCAACTCTTGATATAACTGAGCAGCCAATGTCTTATTATGGGACATAACGAGCGTAGGACGACCATAGTTTTTTATCACGTTAGCTATAGTGTAAGTTTTACCACTACCTGTAACTCCAAGAAGTACTTGGTTGTCAATTCCTTTCTCAAGCCCTTCAGACAGTTTTTTTATAGCTCCTGGCTGGTCACCAGTTGGCTTATATTTACTTACGAGATCAAACATACGATCTACTAGTATAACACATTTTTGAAGCTGATATGCGCTGAAAAATTCGACTCATTATCAAAATTCAAAATAAAAATGACCTAGTTTGTTCTAAATTGTTCGATTGACAGCTTCGGGTATTTTTCGTATATTTTTAGTATAGTTTTACAGAATAATTCACAAATTTTTTCTTCATAAACTAGCAACTAATCACTAAAATATGACAGCAGTTTTGTACAAACGAGAACGGGAACTTCTTACATTTATTTGGCAGTTCCAAGAGAGAAATGGATATTCCCCTACACTTCGTGAAATGGCTGATGCACTCAATAGAAGAGCACCATCAACTATTCATTCTCTTATCCGTGGCCTTGTCGAAAAAGGATACTTACAGAAAGCAGATGGCAACATGAGGACATTAAAAATTCTAAGGCGTGATCAAATCGGCGCTTTAATAGGCGAAAAAATGAAAGGAATAGGTACAACTATTTCACTGCCTCTTATGGGATTTATTGCAGCAGGCGCGCCCCTAGAACCTCACACAGACCCGGAAGCGACAATGGACGTTGCTTCATCGATGATCTCCGGCAAAAGAACGTCGTATGCACTCCAAGTCAAAGGCAACTCTATGATTGAGGATGGAATTTTTGATGGAGACTTTGTAGTAGTTGAAAAGACGGAAGTATGCAATGAGGGAGATATCGTGGTAGCACTCGTTAATGATAGCTTGGCTACTCTTAAAAGATTTTACAAGCAAAATGGGAGAATTGTTCTTATGCCTTCAAATAGCGAAATGGACCCAATTTATCCGACTGAATGTCGCATACAAGGCGTTGTAACGGGGCTTGTAAGAAAGTTTGTTAACTAATCTTCATTTACAACTTCCTTTATTTCTTTGTACGAAGTGGTCTCTTCTTTTTTCTTTCTCTTTTCCATTTTGTGCTTCACAAGTTCAAAGAATACAGGAAATAACGATACTAAAATAATGACATAAACGGCAATTTCGAAATTATCCTTTACAATTGGTAAATTACCAAAGAAATAGCCCGCAAACACTAGACTTGTTACCCATATGAATCCGCCAACTATGTTATAGCTAATAAAAGTACTATATTTCATATTCCCTATTCCTGCGACAAAAGGTGCAAAAGTCCTAACAACAGGCACAAATCGAGCAAGAATTATTGTCTTGCCACCATATTTTTCATAAAATTCCTCAGTCTTTTTGAGATACTTTTTGTTAAATATTTTGGAATTTTCGTTGCTAAAAACTTTAGCACCAAGCTTATTACCCAACCAATAATTAACAGTGTCACCCAATATTGCAGCAACAAGCAAAACAATATAAATAAGGAAGATGTTAAGATGCCCTAGCGCCGCGAAAGCTCCCACAATAAATATGAGAGAGTCACCCGGTAGGAATGGAGCTACAACAAGACCTGTTTCGGCAAATATTACAAGAAAAAGAATCACATATGTCCATGCTCCAAATATTTGAATAATTTGGGCGAGGTAATCACCAAGATGCAGGAAAAAATCTATAATTTGCATTCTAAAATTCTAACAAGAATAACTGGTAAATAGCAAACAGTTAAACTACAATACAAAAATGAACTATGCTGGTACCCTTTATATAGTTGCAACACCAATTGGCAACCTACAAGATATCACATTGCGAGCACTAGATATTCTTAAAAATGTGGATTTAATTGTTTGTGAGGATACCCGAGTAACTTCAGTTCTTTTAAATAAGTACGAAATTAAAAAACCACTTATTCCCCTTAATGAATTCAATGAAGAACAAACGGTATATGCAGTTCTTGGTAAATTAGTAAGTGAAAATGTGGCACTGGTAAGTGATGCCGGCACCCCTCTGATATCAGATCCTGGATATAAATTGGTTCTCGCGGCGAAAAAGAAAGACATCAATATCGTTCCGATTCCAGGAGTAAGTGCAATAACAACGGCACTTAGTGCAGCGGCACTTCCTACTGATCGTTTTATATTCTTAGGATTCTTACCAAAAACTCCATCCAAAGCATTAAGGTCTCTGGAGTTGACAAAAGTTCTCGAAAGTACCGTTGTCCTCTATGAATCCCCCCACCGAGTGCTACAAACATTAAAGAATATACAACAAGTATTTGGGGATATAGAAATAACTATTGCCCGAGAACTTACTAAGAAATTTGAGGAGATTAAAAGTTATCGAGTATCTGAAATATTAAGAATATACGCAACAAAAAATCCAAAGGGGGAATTTACAATTCTCTTCTCTACAAAAGCTTAGTTTTAGTAAGCTCAGCCTCAATTGCTGAGAGTCTGTTATATTTTACAATTCTTTCCCGAGACGGAGCACCAAACTTAACGTAATCTGCATCTATTGCTACCGCAAAATCAGCTATGAAATTATCATCCGTCTCTCCACTCCTACTGCTTACAACTATCTTTAACTGCTTAAATCTGGCCATCTCTGCAACAGCTAAGGCTTCTGTTACGGTCCCTATCTGATTTGGCTTAATTACAATGGCATTGAGAACGCCGCTATTCAGTGCGGTTTGGAGTCTATATGGATTTGTACTGGTAATTTCATCTCCGGATATAAGAGCTCTTTGCCCAATGACACTAAATATTTTCTTCCATCCATCCCAGTCCTCCTCAGCAAAAGGATCTTCAAAATAGACAAGCGAGAAGTCATTTAACATAGTCTGGTAAATTTCCATGAGATCACTCTGGTCAAGCTGTCCGTTCTTATCTTTAATCGCATATTTTTTGTTATACATGAAGCTATTTGCATTGATATCAACACCTAGGAAAATGTCTTTTAAGAATCCGTATTTTGTCATTTCAATTGCCGTTCTTAAAGTTCTTAAAGCATCCATGTTGGTAGCATATGAAGGAGCAAAACCACCCTCATCCGCATTGAGGATATTTTGATTATTGTCCTTGAGATATTCCCTCACTTTCTGATACATACTGACTCCAATTTCAAGAGACTCCGAAAGGGTGTGAGATGTTGCCGGAATTACAAGAAATTCTTGGAAGTTAAGCGTGTTCTCTGCGTGCCTACCTCCCTCGATGAGATTGAACATTGGTGTAGGAATTTTATGCTGCTGTCCGTGCAGTGAAATGAACTGCCTTAAATACAAAGATAGCGGTAAAAGTGAACTTTTTGCTGCCGCTTTACAAATTGCTTGGGATACAGCAATTGTTGTATTTGCTCCTAATTTTGATTTATTTGAGGTTCCATCAAGCTCTATGATCGCTGCGTCTACTTTCTGCTGCTCGGCAGCTTCAAATCCTGCTAGTTTTGGAGAAATCGTGGAATTAATAACTTCAATTGCCTGATTAACTCCTAATCCGTCATAGTGCTCCTTATCTCCATCGAGAAGAGGTTGCGCTTCATAAGTCCCTTTCGTAACTCCAGTTGGCGCAGAAGAACTAGCTATGGTCCCATCACTCAGCGTCACAAGAGCTTCAATGGTAGGTTTGCCCCGTGAATCTAATATCCCTCTGCCTGTAATTTGTCCTATTTTCATGAGACCAACATATTTCCTCTCTTAATCTCCCCAGTAGTTGCATTAAGAGATACTACATCTCCTGTAGAATACAACAATCTTCCTTTTTTTCTAACAACCGTAGGAATTCCAAAGCTCTTGAGAAGATCTGTAATCTCAACGTCAGGCTCTTCTTCAAGAATAATACCTTTTGCACGCTTAAGAGTAAGGAGCATATTTTTGTCAATTTTTTTTACCATTACTATTTCGTCATTCATCTCAAGCATTGTGTGGTTTTTTTCATCAATAACCTTTAGTCTTCCGATTGTAATGCCTGGATGCACAGTGATGGTATCGATTAATGAGCTATATGTATCTTTATATTCAATTGTTTCACTCACGGGCTTAATCCCTGTAACAAGGAATTTTCCATCATGCTTCCCCCAGGAGATAACTTGTGGTAAATATATTGCTTTTTCAACTTCATGTCCGTAACTAATAAGAATACTCAAGTCGTGCGCAGATAATGCCTCTTTATTGCCATACGGCAGAACACTTCCAGAGGTTAACTTTTTTGCATGCTTGTTATATGAAAACCTCACCATAGAATGAGCTTCGATTTCAAATTCACTCTTATTATTTGCAACAGTCTTTACATGACCCGTTAAAGAAAACTCGATAAGTGGACTAACAGAAAGGACGCAACTAAATGTTTGATGGTTATGGTGATGGATGGAATGTTTGTTTAAGTTTTCACTTGAGTATAAATGAGCCCATGCTTCTCTTATTTTCTCAGCCAGCACGGCTTCTCCCCCTTCAACCTCCCATTTTTCAAAACCAATCATTTTTTTTCCTTGATAAAAATCAGCTCGTAATATCACTTTTTTTGACTTTAGCTTTTCGAATTTTTTATACAAATCACCATAAATATCCTTATGAATGGGAGCTTTTGTAATAAGTCTACGAATATAAGAGGATACTTGAGTTAGGGAGTCGTGTCTGTCATGGTTGAGCGTTCCTAAAAGATGCTTTACTTGAGTATCCAGGTTATTATCCTTCAGAAATACCTTAAGCGCTTGCGGCGTTATTACAATATGGGGCAGAACATGAACCTTCTTTGATGTTAGCTCTCCTAAGAGAGCGAGTTCGGTTCCTACATCATCGCGATCTTGAATGGACAGTTCGGCATCCCACAGCACTAAGTCTATGGTTGACAGCATAATCTAATTGTTACAAATTGAACGGTACAAAAGCAAGGTGGGGGCTAATCATTAGCCAATTCTTTCTTGAACCAATCTACCCATGGGTTAACTGCAGGATTCTGCTCATAAAGTAATCCCATATAAAGCGTTAGGTAGCATCCGTAGGATAATGCCATCAAAAAGTCACCGAATTTTGAGGACCAAGCAACAAAGTCTTCTGTCACAACTTCTTGATTGTTCTGCTTTATTACATCTGAAGTAAGACGCATTCTTTTTTGAATCTTTGGAGAATAGTGATTTGAATTGAGTAGAATAAACTGCAAATTGGTTGGTTGGGGGAATTGGAGGCCTTCCATAAGATGGTGATTCAAATCAGGCACTAAATAAAATGCAGAAAAGGTCTTGCTGGTCTCATTAAATTGATTTCTTAGAATCTGTGCGTTCCCCGACAGATGCTCCGCGGCAATAACGATCGGCAATTTACCCATATATTTTTGCGCGTCAGCCATTGCTTTACTTTTTATGTCAGCAACATTTTCTCTAAGATCTGAAATTGCCCTTGTTATGTCTTCAATTTCAACATGAAATATTCCTGCCTTACTTAAAAGCCCAAGAAGTCCCAAGATTGTGTACCCATTGCCGAGCCTTGGGACACCTGCTGGATTGAGAACCCCATCAAATATGTATGACGGTACATTGTTCTCATTCGCAAATTCAGATAGAGGTCCTCCTTTTGTCAAAATAAGCATCTTTGCGCCCATTTCTAAAGCTTCCTGAGCGCATGAAAGAACTTCTTCAGTAGTGCCTGAATAGCTTGTCAAAACAACCAAAGTATTACTATTCACAAATTTTGGAAGATGATAATCAGATACGTATTCTGTCGGATATTTATTATTTTCGCCTGCAAGTGCCTTAAAAACCAATGCACCATAAATAGATGCCCCCATGCCGCAAAAAACGATATTTGCGACACTAGAATAGTCACTTGGTACTTCTACGTTTTGCACCTGCTCCCAGGCAGCTTCCATTTGATCAGCAAGCTTCTCTGTAGAGGCAATCGTATCCTGCGGATCAAGTCTTTTTATTTCTTCCTGGTTATTTAGATCAATCATATTTCTCCCCTTTCAAATTTTCTTTGCTCTGGAGTCTCGTTGGGGCGGGCAAAATCGTCTTCAAGTCTCCACGTTGTGCCCTGTTCTGGGGTCGAAACCTCCAAAATATCACAATCAGTTATTCCAATAAGTCTATGCCTTTGACCAATTTTTGTACTAAAACCAAATCCTGGAATAAGTTCTGTCTCGACTAGATCTCCTTTATCATCATCCCACATCACTTTTGCAGACCCATTCATGACGTACCAGCTCTCTTGCTTTTGGTCATGCACCTGAAGAGAGAGCCTTTTGCCTGCATCTATGTGAAGAACTTTACCCATATATGGTGCTTCCTCTGGCACCCAATGCAATTCATAACCCCATGGCTTATCAATCTTCTTGATGTAAGGAGAATTTGAAAAATTAGTCGGATCAAATTGTGGTGCTTTATTCTCGTCCATATTTATAATGATTCTCCGCGCTCTAACCTTCTTTGCTCGTCTGTCTCATCAGGTCTTTCGTAGTCATCCTGGACCCTCCAAGTCTTACCACCTTCAGGCATACTGACCTCGAATACATTGCAGTCTGTTGCTGCTTGCTGACGGTGACGTTGTCCTACATTTGTAGTATACCCTTTGTCGTATTCCAATGAAAAGGTAACCATTTGGCGATTGCCATCTTCTGCTATAACATTGCATTGTCCATCTAAAAGCCAGTAGCTTTCGCGCTTTACTCTATGCGCTTTTTCGGACAATCTGTCCCCTGCATTGATATGAAGCATCTTTACCATAATAGGATCGTCTTCTTTTGCAAAATGCAACTCGTAACCCCATGGCTTACCGATTCTTAGAACCATTTCCTCAGAATTAAAATGATTTCTATGAACCTCTCCCACCCAGGCTTCAGGCATAGTCCCTTCCATAATTCTTGAAACAACTTCAGCTTCAATACTGTAGCGCTGACCCTTATGCAAGCGGTAACCCAATCCAGTCTCCATTTGCTCTGTCACCATATTTCCCTGTGGGTCCTCCATAATAAGTTTTGCCTTTCCATCACGAAATACCAGAATTTTAAATCTGTCATTTATAGACTCTTCCATTTTTCCACCCTCATTAAATCTGAGTTCTGAGGCAACATAGGGAAGCCCTTGAGGGGTAAATAAAGCTTTTTCACCCCATGCTGTCTTCTCAATCTCGACATATGGAGCAACCGAGAAGGTAGCTGAGTCAAAGTACTTTGCAGCGTCGTTATATGCGAGATTGTCGATATTTATTTCTTCCTGATTTGTATCCATTTATGTATGTACTATTATTAGCATGCTTTAGTCAGCAATACAATTACACTCTGCCATCGATAATGGTAATCATTTCGTCATGAACCAAACCGTTTGACATAACAGCGCTACTGCCATCTGTCGTCCATTCGGATCCATTTGGCCTAGTTATCCTTCCTCCTGCTTCCTCTACCAAGACTTTAAATGGAGCAAGATCCCAAAGCTTGCCATACCCGTCAACGTAAGCATCGATTTTGCCAGAGGCTATGAGACATGCGCAATATGTTGCATCCCATGCCCGAGAACTTGCAGTATGGTCAATAAGATCAATCAGAACCTGCTTATCCTTAAAATGCCTTGGACTTCCAAATGCAAAATAAGATTTAGCAAGTGTTGGTATTTTTGAAACATGTATTTTCTTATCATTTAGATAAGCACCCATACCCCTCTGAGCATAGTAAATATTATTGTCGTGAGGATAATATACAACTCCAAGCTCAATGGTACCTTTTCTGAAAAGCGCAATCAAAACACACCAGTTGGGTATTCCTCTTACAAAATTTCTTGAACCATCAATAGGGTCAATTATCCAAAATTCTTCCAACGTCTTATCTCCTCCGCCTTCTTCGCCTACAAATTTGGCGTCAGGGAACTTTGAGAGTATTATTCCCTTAATTTTCTCTTCAGCCTCACTATCAGCCTTTGTAACTACCGTATTATCCTCTTTAACTGATACCGGAATGTCTTGATTGAAATATTCCAAGCCTTTTTCGGCACCAGCCTTAGCTGCTTCGATTGCAATTTTTAACTCGTTTGACATATTTGGATCACTTTATCATAAGCAGGGAGATCTCCTTCAGAAATTTTAAGAGCCGCTGTCGCACATCCGAAACGTAAGCTTTCATAAAGATCCATTCCCTCAATTTGTGCCCGAATAAAGCCGGCGTTAAAACTATCCCCAGCTCCAACTGTATTTTTAGGTACCACTTCAAAGGCCTTACAGTGAACAATTTCATCACCTATTGAGCCGTAAGCGCCATTTTCTGAATCTTTTACCACAATTGTCGCCGCTGACACCTCTCTAACTTTTTTGATAGCGTGTTCAATGCTTTCTGCCTCCCATACAGCCAAGAGTTCATCTTTACTTGGTAGATAATAATCTGCACGAGCAATCGCATCTTTCATGGTGGCGATGCTCTCAGGGGTAAGAGCAGTATTTACTCTTCCGTGGTCAATAATTACTTTAACCCCTGACTCTTTTGCCTTTTTGATCACATCAGCATACATAGGCAGAAGAGAAAGAAGCTTAAATCCCCCACCTAGATAAAGATAATTAACAGAGACGAGACTATCCAATATTTTACTTTCCACTTCATGATGCTCTAGGGCTTGATTAGCGCTGCCACTCACAAACATTAATGTCTTCCCGTCAGGTCTTACGTAATTAATTGCTACGTTTGTCTGAACCTCATCAGAGACAGTATAGGAAGGGGTTATCCCAAATTCTTCAAGCATTTCTTCTAGCTGCTCTCCCAAATAATCTTTACCACGCTTTCCAATAAATATAGGGCTTAGTCCCAGAGAAGCCGACACTCTTGCAAAATAAATTGCAGATCCACCAGGATCAATGATATATTCTTTTCCTACTGTTTCTGTCTCGATTGTAAGTGTGTCTGGAAGAGGGAAATTTATACTGGTGATTTCGAAATATGAGGCACCGAGTGAAAGAATTTTAGAAAGCATACTATTTATTTCGCATCTTAGCCCATCCTGGCATTACTTTTACGAATTCGTCCCATGATTTATCTAAATCTATGCTGTAGTGTTTAGAGATAAGCGCAAGTTCATAAAGAAGGTTGGAAATGTTTGCTCCCATATCCTTTGCATGAAGTTTATCTTTTTTCAAACCCTCTGTTACCAAAACGTCATGAGATAATTCTCCAACCTCTTCCATTAGATTTACTAACCGGGTACCTACATTCCATCGTGTATCAAATTGAGAATCAATTTTTTCGCTATCCTGAAGAATCTGCTGAAGAGTTTTACTCATTTCGTGCTAATGACTCAATAAGAGGCTTTAGTTCATCTCTTTTTTGCTCCATTTCATCTTTGGTGAATGATTCCACATTTAGTCTCAGCAATGGCTCTGTATTTGAGGTTCTCACTGAAAGCCTCCATGTTGGATATGAAATTGCCACACCATCCATTGTCTCAATTTCTCCATCGCTATATTTACTCTTAATTGCTTCCATTATTTCAGACGCATTTGTAACCTTAAAGTTAAATTCGCCAGACTCATAGCTTCTTCTATAGTCCTCTACCACTTCTGAAAACGGCTTGCCGGTCTCTGTTAACACCTTAAGAACTGTTAATATCATTGGCATCTGACTTTCTGCATTACCTGTTGCTCGGAAAAAGTAGTGACCCGATGATTCACCAGCAAATATTCCACCGGAATTATGTAGCCCCTCAGTTATATAGGCATGACCTACTTTAGTTACTAACATTCTTCCGCCATTTTCTTCAATAATTTTCTTTGGTGTAAGAAGATATCTTATATCTACAAGAATTTGCTCTCCTGGGTTACTTTTTAGAAGCTCTTTGGCAACAATTGATGTAATAATTGTTGGTGGAACAATTTGACCCTTTTCATCTATAAAAAATAGCCTGTCCCCATCCCCATCAGGGGCAAGACCAAGGTCCGCACCTTCATCAATTACTCTTTTTTGCAGATCTACGAGGGTTTCTGACTGTAATGGATCCGGTTGGTGTGCCGGGAAAGTCCCATCAAGTTCGAAATTCATCTTAATTAAATCAGCCTCAACTTTAGAAAATACTGTTTCGACATATTGAGCCCCCATTGCATTTGCTGTATCAGCTACAATTTTAAATTTATTAAATTGTGGATTTCCGAGAATTTGAAGTGCATTATTTATCTCGTCTTCCAAAAAGCCATCTTTTTTCTCAACACTTCCTCCCCCAATGGATGTCAAGCTCTCATCATTCAAGGCCATCTTTTTAATATCTTCTAGCCCCTGAGATCTTCCAATCTTTATAAGTCCTTTATCGCTATTTTTAACAATCTTTATTCCGTTCCATTCCTTAGGATTATGAGATGCTGTAACTTGAAAACCTGCTTCATATCCATAGTGACTTACGCAGAAATAAAATGTAGGGGTAGAAACTACACCAATATCTATTACATGTGCACCAAGCTCAACAAGCGTCTGAATTGCAGCCTTCGTTAGAGCAGGTGAAGAAGTTCTCATATCAGTCCCCACGACGAGTGTTAGGGGCTCATTGTCTGGCTTTCCTTGATGAAGAAATTTATAAATTGCTTTTACAATTGGTACGATTGTCACCTCGTCCATATCTGTAGGATATACTGCTCTAATGTCGTATCCCTTAAAAATGTGCTCTGGAATATTCATCTTACAATTACAACCTTCATGTTAGTTCAGAGAGTATTACTATGTCAAGATGCTTTGAGAGACTCACGGGAAGTTTTCCTGTTTTCAGCTTAATTTCTGTCTGCTTGAGCGCTTCATAAACCCTCAAAAGAGAATCTTTCTTCCACATCCTTACCTGTTTTTGCAAGTTATTCATTTGCCAGGGAGACATTTTTGAAAGTTCAGACGTGCTACTTCCTGATGCAAGAATTGCCAGAAGCCTTACTCTTTTTAAAAGAGAAAAAAATAACTGCTCGGCAGCATAATTACTAAGAAGTTTTTGATAGAGTACAAAAGAACTTTTTTTGTTATTTGGTGCAAAATTATCTAAAAATTGAAAATAATACGATGGCAACAAGAAATCCCTTACAATAGCGTTCTTAAGTGAGGCAAATGATGTCTTAAGTAGCTTCTTCTCTTCCCACAGGACCAATATTATAGATACATTTTGATTATTTAAAAATGCAACAAAATCCTTCTTTTTAGCATTCTTACCAAAAAGACCTTCTACAACTACCGCCTTTGCTTCTCCAAAAAGTCCACCAGAAGAAATTGCTTCTTCAAGGGTCGGAATGGTTAGGCTTTTACCATCTAAGGTCGTTACAGTAAGACCCTCAACAAGATCTGTTAAGTATTTTCTTGATGCTGCAGTGTCATCACCGTGTAGTAGGTAAATCATATGTTTTCTATATATTTTTTGAATAATGTTTCGACTTCACGGTCAATTTGGGTATGTCCGTACTTGTGAGGAAGAAGACTTCCTGAGAAATTTTTGGGGATGTGCAAAAGCTCATGAATTATTACTTTAGTTTTTTCTTCATGATTTAATCGATCAAACTTTTCAGAAATAATCTCCATTACATATGCTGCCTCAATGGAAAGTGCTTCCTGGAATATTTTTGGGAATGACCAAATTCGAGCATATGCACGGGCTTTAGAACCCGTCGTTCTATAACAATATACCCTTCTTGAAATAACATGATCCATCTCAAGTATTTTTATGATTCCAACCATTTCTTGTTGGATTTTCTCATCTTTTTGCCATTCCAATTTAATTGTTTTTTTGAGCTTTTTCTGAACAGCCATTTTGGGTTTTGTATTAAAGAAAATCGACATTAAAAAATTTTTCTACTTCTGGAAAAAGAACTTCACACTTTCTGCAAGAAATGGGCAAAACTGGTAAATTTGCTTTTCAAAAGAAAAGTTTTCCTCTTCTAAAAGAAGAGCTTCACAAATTCCACAACAACATCCTTACTTGCACTATAATCCTCATCCTTTGCCCTTACAAGTGTTTGAAATTCTGTGATTTTTTTCGTAGCAAGCCCTTTTACAGCTTCGAGTAATGGTTGTCCTTTAGTTTTTTCCATTTGCGCGCTTACTTCATAGTACTTAGTCTGCTTACCACCTTTAACAAATGAAAAAACATCAAACGGACCCCCCTGTGAATTAAGCAAGAATGGAGTTATTGCAACAATTTTATCTTTGTCTTTATTCCAAAAATTCTGATAGGCAATTTCATAGTATTTGGCAATTACAGTCTCTGGCACCTTATCACTATCCCAGCCAGTCTCTGTAATAAATACGGGCTTTTTCTTTACCGTATGGGAATTTATTAAATTGTACTCGAATTGATAGGTAGTTATACCTTCTACTTTATTTTGCAAAGGTGGAGCCGAAAAGCCAGGATTTGGATATGAATGAGAAGAAAAGGCATCAATTTTGTTAAAGATTTCAGGATTGTAGGCAACCATTTCATTCATGTATACGAGGTTATCCATATATTTCACTCGATCATTGGGTGAGGCATTATCAAGGCCTCCCATGATTATGTAGAAGTTAGGGTTTCTTTCTTTAAATACTTCAACGGTATAAGAAAGAAGGTCTGCATATTCCTTCGGATTTGGAGGCTCTCCTGCCCATTCATCAAATCTATTCATTTCATTGAAAGCGATAATATATCTATTCTCGACCGGCCAATTAAGGGAATTAAGAAAATTAGCAAAGTCAAGAATGTCCACAGTTGTTGGTTTTGCCCACACATGAGTGTTCTCTCTGTCAGCCTGCGTAGCAAGTCTTACAATCGGAATGAGCTTATGTTGTTTTGCTTCATCCATGAACGCCTGCCATTTCTCAAGATCCTTATCGCCTGTCTGTATAGGAATTGTTACATAACCCCACTCTCCGCTCTTAGAGTTGACAAGACTTGATGCCTGAGCTAGCTCTGAAGTGAACAGAATATGAATGCCTGAAAAATTGTTTGGTCGTGCAACTGGATCAAATAATGCCTGAGCGTGATTTAGGTTGGGTGTCAGAAAAAAAGCTACCAGTAGCCACGAAAAAAATAGGGACTTTTTATTCATATCTCATAATATATATGAAGAGCCTAGAAAGAGCAAATTTGGACACACTATTTTTTCTTCGAAGACTTGTCTGTGGGCAGGAACCAAAGAATTACGCCACCTACTGCGAAAAGAGCTCCTGTAAGCTGGCTTCCTTCACTCGCAAATTGTGACAACTGAGGATAAAAGTAGATAAATACACCAACAAGCACAAGAATAAGGGCTAGGTATTTCTTGTTCATGAAGCTAGCGTACCACCAAATTCAAAATCGTGTCAATAGGTAATGTAAGGAGGTATAATATCTTTGTGAAATTTTCTTGGGACAACCTACCAAAACCTTTTTTTGTACTCGCCCCCATGGAAGGAGGAACAGATACTGTATTCAGACAAATCGTGTCATCTTGCGGCAGACCAGATGTGATGTTCACTGAATTTACAAATGTTGAGGGATTACTTTCAAAAGGACGTGAAGAGGTGGGAAAAAGGCTTCTTTTTCAGGAGCCAGAGCAGCCACTCATTGCACAAATTTGGGGCAAAAAGCCTGAGTCATTTCTTACGGTCGCAAAAATGCTCGCAGATATGGGCTTTTCAGGAATAGATATCAACATGGGTTGTCCTGAAAGAACAGTGGTTACCAATGGCTGCTGCTCTGCACTTATCGATAATCCAACACTTGCCTCAGAAATTATAAAAGCGACTCAGGAAGGCTCATGCGGTCTTCCGGTAAGTGTCAAAACTCGCATAGGATTTAAAACAATCGAAACGGAAAGATGGATAGATTTTCTATTAGATCACGATCTTTCTGCACTAACCGTCCACTTCAGAACTCAAAAGGAAATGTCATTGGTTCCTGCTCACTGGGAAGAAGCGGCAAAAGTTGTGTCACTTAAAAAACATAAGGACAAGAACACTATTTTAATAGGAAATGGGGACGTCCTTTCCAAAGCACAAGGCAAGGAACTAGCCGAAAAATATGGACTTGATGGAATCATGATTGGTCGGGGCGTATTTCAGAATCCTTATGTCTTTGATGAATCAATCAACTATGTCTCTCAATCAAAGGAAGAAAGAATAGCTCTTCTTAAAAAACATATGGAATTATTTGAGACAAGCTGGAAAGACATACACCCGCTTTCTGAAAAAGGATATGGGAAAAGCTTTCCCCCTCTTAAAAGGTACTTTAAAATTTACATTTCAGGATTTGATGGAGCTTCAGATTTACGGGAAAAGTTGATGCTTACACAAACTTTAGAAGAGGCAAAAGAGGTTCTTTCAGAGTTGGCCTAACGTAACTGGTAATTCCGATAGTTCTTCTTCTTTTTAACTCAGCGACTATAGTTACGATTAATTTCTTAGTATTTATTTTATCTTCTGTAGAATTTATACCCCAATATATCCCAGGATTAATATTCCCTTCCAAGAAATATACATTCCCGTTGTTTGAGATAATAAAATCTAGAGCAAATAGCGCCTGCTCTCCCTTAATAAGCTTTATTATTTCGGCAGATTTATCATTTACCATCTCAGGGATTCCTCTTGAGTCGATGTAGCTAACAGTGCCACCCTGATGCTCATTACATCTAAAATCGTCTTTCTTGGCAGTTCTTATATAACGCTGCACAATCTCACCCTGAGAATAGATAATACGAATATCGGCGTACCCCTTTCCATCGTCATAGGTATATCCTTTATCAAATTTCGTAAAAGGCTGAAGTATAAATGATATTCCTGGGGTTGTATCTAATATCTTCTTTATCTCGCTAACTGGATTATTACCAATTTTATAGATGTCTATTCCTCCAGCTCCAAATCTATCTTTTAGCACATAATTTTTGGCGAAATCTTTTTTATCCTTATGAACGGATATCTGCTTTTCAAGCTTACTTAGTGATTTTTCAATAGAACCAAGGCGCATACTTACTGTCGGAATAGTAAATCTTTTTAGCGTCGTGTATGTTTTGAGCTTATCATTGAACAAATTAAGTAAAGTAGGGTCATTGAAGGGGACAGATATTCCATCCTTAAATAATAGTTCTCGAGCTGTTCTCAAAGCCTTATTAACCGGTGAAACTTTGTCAAATATTATGGGCGCAAACGCAGAATTCAGAACTTTTTTCCATTTTGAATTTTCAAAAACCCAGTAACTGCTACACGTCCCAGGACCAATTACATCCTTTGAAGTAGTAAATGCAGCGTTAAGACCCAGCTTTTTACACTGCATCAAAAAATATGCATATGCAGGAGCGTAATGCTCACGGTCCTTTGCCAAGGCAAATGGAGTCGAATTTTCTTTTAGAATAGAGCTTGCGCTAGTTGCGATACTTTGCGTATACACAATCAGCACGTCCATAGTGCGAGTAATCATAGGGTAAAGTTGCTGAAAAAAATGAAATTCTAAGTAGGAAAAAGAATTAAAGATTAAGGAGCACTATATCCATTATAGTGTAGTAATTGCATAAAGCAAATATTATAGGGCTATTCGCCCTAAAGGCTTTGCGTTATAGGGCTATTCGCCCTAAAGGCTTTGAGTTATAGGGCCATTCGCCCTAAAGGCTTTGCGTTATAGGGCTATTCGCCCTAAAGGCTTTGCGTTATAGGGCTATTCGCCCTAAAGGCTTTGCCTATAGGGCAAATGTCATATTAGCTCTTGTAAGCGTTTGTACTGCCAATTTCGTTCTTTCTTGGCTGCTTCAGGAGCCGCATCACCGTCTGTTGCATTAAAAATCGCTTGCTGTGCGTAAATAGCTGCTCCATATGCGTGCCTTGGGACATGTGCAGTAGCCACACATTGCCCACATGCTCTTGCAGCGGACCTTGCAGGACTATCCTCTTCTGCGCCACGTGCAGCAGCATGGGAATCAAGTGACGCTTTACGAATCACCTTCATGCTAAATAATCCTGTTGTTATCCATTCCTGAAGTGTTACCAGAGCCTTTCCTGGGCGTTGATCATTAGGGAATTTTTCTTCAAAAAAAGGTAGAACCCTTCGAGCGCATTCAATAGCCCACAAAGCTAAGGTCTCTTGATCAGTCTTTTCAACAAGACTTACAAGCTCGATATCAGGATGTGCAACTGAAAATTTTGGCTTTCTTATTGAAGGCATTTAGAAATTAATTACCGATTTTATCTAGCGCTTCTGTAAGCTTTATTATTAACTCTTCTGTCGTTGCGTAACTAATAAATTCATGCGAAACCGCCTTTAAAGAACTTGAAGGAATAACATCTTGCTTATGCATACAAATTATTAGCTTATTATAAGAATCTGCCCAGCCCAATTCGATTCCTATGCTGGTTGAGGAAAAAGATACCTCGGCGACGATAACATCTGCATCTTTAATAAGCTCTTTGGTTTTGATGAATTCTTCACTCTCATGAGGAAGGAAAACCTCGTGATTAACATTTAACTCTGAACCTCTTAATGGTGAATATAATTCATTTTTAAAATCGTAACTGGTGGAATGGACTACATGGACTTTCATAATACTTCTCGAGTTTAGCAAAAAAATAGAAGCAACAAAATGACTTCTAGAGCACTCAGATATTTTTGAAGCTATTTTAGAGGAAGAGAAACAAATACATTTTATAATATCATCTTATAGTTTGACATTGGCCTCAAATTAATGTACTATTCTGTTTCTTAAATGAAAGAATCGGGAGAACAATACATAATACCAGTTGAAAGCATACAGCTAGATAGAACTGCAGAGATATCCTTGGGAATTTCGGAAATAAAGGCTGGAATTGCGACTGAAGCAATGAATCCTTCGTCGAAGGCTCTGGTTATTGGAAATAGTGATAAGGGCTTGTATTGTGCTTTGACGCAGGTTGCAAGTGATCTTGACTACCAGCTTGGAGACGATAATAGCATGGAGGTTGTCATGGCATTAGGCCCACATAGAAGAGGCGTCAATATGGGCGGTGAAATCATACTTGTTAAAAAGGAAGGTAAGGCAGATATGGCAGCCACCCTGGCACACGAACTAGGACATAATTTCCACATGAGAATTGAAGAGCACTATATACCCTCTGAATCCTGGACACGAGAAAACGAGGTAATAGCTGAAAGTGTAGCTTTTATAGTTTGCAGAAACTTTGGATTGGATACATCAATTCGTACTTTTCCCTATATTTCGCAGCATCTTGATAGAGACTTTGAAAATTATCCTATGGAAAAAATAAGATCTGCAAGCATGTGGCTTATAGCTTCAACTGAAAGAGCAAAGCAATTAAAAACTAAAGACAAGCCTAAAAAACCCTCCCTTAGCTATAAGGTGTAACGCGAGTTATTATATTTTATTTAAGAGTTTGTAGCCAATAATGGCTGACACCTCTTTTTTGACGAAATTCCAGTTAGCGAAAAAATTGCTTCGATCCCAACAGGCACTCTCTACCGCCGGAGACAAAGAATAGATGTACTGTTGTTTTGCAGCCACAAGACCAGCTCGCGCAATATGATAAGGCTCTGTCACGACAATGACCGAATCCAAGCCAGCTTTTTTAAGTATTTCTTTCGATAGCTTGAAGTTCTCATATGTTGAGGTTGATTTTTTTTCAACTAAAATATCCTTTTCAGGAATACCTGAGGCAATAGCCCATTTTTTCATTGTCTCTGCTTCATTCGCGTTACTTTCTTCATCAGTCCCACCAGACATAAGAATCTTTGACGCATAATGATTTCTATAAAGAGCAACCGCATGGTCTACTCTGGCAACGACGCATGGATTACTGTGAGGCTTCATGACAAAACCTTTTTGCTTACATATGGGTCCAACGCAAGAAGTACCGGAAATAACATGCCCACCCAAAACCAAAATGGCATCTGACTTTACCTTGGTGTCCTGCCCAGCCTTACGGCTTATATAAGCCAACAGTGAGAAAATAAGCATTACAAAAAGCACAAGAACTATCAGGATAACAATGAAAATCTTCTTCACAAATTTATTATAACCAATAGCATTTAATGTACCTCGACAAAAAGTGCTATATTGGTTGATATGGAACAGGCAGGAGAAGAAGAACCACAAAACATCTTAGACTCAAATTTAAAAGCAATTGAGAAGGCTATCACCTTCACAAACGAGCAAATTCAAAAGGCCGCATCTGCAAATACTTCGGCTCAAGAAGCAGCTCAATTAGGAGTTGACTATCTATTCTATGACCATCAAAAGCAAATGGTAGAAATAAGAAAAGCAGAATCTGATCCTAGTAAATCCAGACATAGTCAGCAAGGAGAAGAAAATGAATACAAGAGACGCGTTAGAGATACTGTACGTACAGGAAAATTGCTTGACAGTCTTAATGCTGAAGCGGATCTTCCTGGAATTCGCAAATACATATTGGATCGTGCCGGAGCTATTGGGTTGGCGGCTCTACCTTATTCGGAGGATGGTAGTGAGATTGAATTTGAAAAAGCACCTAACTACGAAGCAGATGCCCTAAAGAAAATTGCACGCACAATCCCAGACACGGGAGTAGAGGTTAAAATCCCAGATCTCTTTGCAGGAATGGATCCTAGGTTTAACGGTGGAAGTGATTCCCTAAGTGAATAATTTTTGACATTAAGAGATCGGTCTCACGCTGGATATAAAAACTCTTCAATTGTTAAATAATCTACACAAATAACTTCTTATTTACTTTTTTTGAAGATCTTGTAAATAGAGTGGATTGAGAAGCCATCTGTAAATAACGGAACAACAATAAAGAGTATGTTTATAAAAACAAATATTAGAGCCATCAATCCATAGTTCAACTGAGTTTTATAAATTATCGAAACTATGACGGCTAGAGTAAATAGAAACGCTATACCAGAACTAACATGCAACTCTGAACCTCGACCTGGAATTTGATTAACACGAAAGAGCCTGGCGACCCCGTAGTTATACACATAATCGAATGGGTGCATGGGCAGTTTGATACCAAAAAAAGCAATCAATGCAGCTACAGATAATATATATGGATTTACCAAAAATACACCGAGTGCTACAACTGATATGAATAATGGATAGCTGAAGCGAATACCGTATTGAACGCTTTTTCTCCCTGATGTTACCCCACAAACAAACCAATTTGTCATCAGTTGATTCTTTGCCTTTAGGAAAAGGTTCATAGCCTGATTATAACAAAGCTTAATGCGAGAAAATTTTTAAATAAACAAGTGATCCGGCAGGGGCTCGAACCCTGAACCCAAAGCTTAAAAGGCTTTTGCTCTACCATTGAGCTACCGGACCAATCGGCTCAAAATCCACCTTGTTCCACATGGCTTCATTTGAACCGACCCTAATTTTACCAAATTTACCCTCATACACGCAAATATACCCTTTTTATCAAAATTTAATAAGTCGGGTACTAACTTCTTCTATGCTAATTTCGAATAATTTTGCCTCAAATTCAGCAAGAAGCGTTTAGCCGGCTATTTGACAAAAAAAGCATGTTCTTTCATACTATTTTCAGTCTCGCCTTAATTGGCAAAGGGGGTGAAATTAATTTGGATAGTGTAAATAGTGTGATTATAGATACGCTTAACGGTAGCGTTGCAGCAATAATTTCCTTTATTCCCCTCTTTCTTTCTGGCTTCATAATTCTTCTTATTGGCATTATTGTTTCGACATTCACAAGACAACTTGTAAAAGAAGCATTACGGCTTGTAAGGTTTGAAAATTTTCTTAAAAAGTATGGAGTACCAGAATCAAAGGAAGCTGCCGACTGGAGTACTATTCTTTCAGAAATTGCAAGATGGTTTGTAATAATCGTATTTCTAATACCAGCTGCACAAGTTTGGGGACTTGGAAAATTCGTTGATGTCCTCAATACCCTTCTGCTCTTTTTGCCAAATGTGCTGATTTCTGTTCTAATGCTACTCGTAGGATTTGTAGTCTCAAAGCTTGTATATGATTTGATAATTGCTTCTGTTAGAGGTATCTCAAAAGATAGCGCAAAGACTGTCGCAATGATAGGTCGCTGGGCGGTGTTGGTATTTGTATTTCTTATTGTTCTTAATCAATTAGGCATTGCAAGTGACCTAATTCAAATCCTCTTTACTGGAATTGTAGCCATGATTTCTATAGCCGGAGGACTTGCTTTTGGACTTGGAGGAAAGGATGCAGCAAAAGACATAATCGAAAAGTTCAGAAAAAAGCTTTAAATCTGAACGCATACTATAGTCGAGCTTTGGCTCATATATTTGAAGACCTGGGGGGAACTTTCATCGCTATACCCTCAATCTTTATTATTGAGTTGAATTCGGGTATAATATAAGCCTGTGCATTTAAGGCCCCATCGTCTAGTGGCCTAGGACGCTGGGCTTTCATCCCAGAAATCGCGGGTCCGACTCCCGCTGGGGTCACAAACTAAACATTTAGTTTGGATAATATAAAATTTCTGTAGTTCGTTCCGTAACTCCGTACTCAACAATACATCAACTTTCAAAGTATAAAGTCTTAAATATTAGTATAATTTTACTACGATAAAAAATTTCAAATATATATTTCTTGTTAGTTTCTTATTAGTGATTTCTTCATATTTTACAGTGTGGCAAAAAAACATGTCATTCCCACTGGTTTCATCGGTTATGACTGTGATACTAAGCCTGCCGGCAGTAATAGGGATTATTAAATGGCTTGAATTTAGAAAGGCTGTAATTATCTTAGTAGCTCTAGGGGCTTTCGCTTATATAATTGAAGCTGTTGGCATCATTACTCATTTTCCTTACGGTAGTTTTAATTACAACGACAATGTAGGACTTTTAATTTTTGGCTTTATTCCGCTGACCCTACCCTTTGCCTGGATTCCTCTTTTAATCGGAAGTGTTGCATTGTCTTTAAAGTACAAGAATAACTTATTCAAATTTTATATCTCAACTATTTTTTGGCTTATTGGAATTGATCTCATATTAGACCCAGGTGCTGTACATCTTCAGTTTTGGCAATATATGAATAAAGGAATCTGGTATGGAGTCCCTATATCTAATTATTTTGGGTGGATTATAAGCGGAACAGTTGGCTTTTTAATACTTGTTTTACTTATAGAAAATCAAAAGAAATCCCCACCAAAATATATTGTCTATTCCTATTTCATGTCACTAATTTTCTGGAGCGGTATATGCTTCTTTTCTCAAATTTGGGGAGGATTTATAGTCGGTGTAATACTGCTATTTTATTTACTCAAACAGCATACCTCTTACTTAGATTTCAAAAGCTAGGGTTTAGCTTCCAAGCAGACTTAGCCAAAGTCTTTCTTAGCAGAGCATGAAATAAGTGAAGGATATCAGATATTATTTCCAGCTTTTTACGTCTCTTGAAAATTATCTTTCGATTTGCTTTAATATTTATCAAACATCACGAGCGCTGCTAACGCAGCCGGCAACCGTCAATTTACGGTGCCTCTTGCCAGAACAAGGATGTGTCCCATAAAGGGAAAAATTATGAAGCATACTCTTTTTACTTCTGAATCTGTTTGTGCAGGACATCCCGATAAAATTTGTGATCAAATTTCTGATGCTATCGTAGATGAGGCATTGTCAGAAGATCCACATGCTCGTACTGGAATCGAAACAGTTGCCGGAGCAGATCAAATTTGTCTTTTTGGAGAAATCAAAACCACAGCCAAAATTAACTTTGAAAAGATTGCGAGAGACACCGTAAAACGTCTTGGATACACAGTTCCTGCATGGGGATTTAGCCAGAAATCTAAATTTACAAGCTATGTACATGAGCAATCACCGGAAATAGCTATGGGGGTTGATCAAGACGGAGCTGGTGACCAAGGAATGATGTTTGGATACGCCTGCAACGAAACGACTGAGCTTATGCCTCTTCCTATCCGCATGGCTCACGCTCTTACAGAACAAATTGATACATTACGCATCAAAAAGACACTCTCTTGGCTGAGACCAGATGGAAAAGCCCAAGTTACAATACGATATGAAAAAGGTGTACCTGTCGGAATTGAAAAATTAGTTGCAGCGGTTGCTCATGACGAAAAAACAAGCGCAGAAGATGTCAGATCTGAGGTCATTAAGCACGTTTTCAAGCCTATTCTTAAGCGTTACAAAATGGAAATGCCAACAGATGAAAATATTACTGTAAATGGAACAGGACTTTGGCACATACCAGGTCCAGAATCAGATGCGGGCCTTACGGGTAGAAAGATTGTTGTAGATACATATGGAGGGTATGCTCGAGTAGGCGGAGGTGCATTCTCTGGAAAAGACCCAAGCAAGGTTGATAGATCTGGAGCATATGCTGCCAGATACATAGCAAAAAATATAGTAGCTCACGGGTTGGCAACAAAATGTGAAGTTGGACTCGCTTATGTGATAGGACAACCCCGACCTCTCATGCAAACAATCGAGACTTTTGGCACCTCAACTGTTAGTGAAAAAGCCCTTTACGATTTCAAGGATAAAATAATTGATACATCGGTCAGATCCATCATAGATACCCTCAAGCTTGCACGCCCAATTTACGTTGATACAGCAGCATATGGGCACTTCGGGCGACCTCAATTCCCCTGGGAAAAGATAACAAAAATATAACAAATTATATGAAAAACAATATTCCAAACTCCCGATTTGAGTTCAGGAATTTTATACCGTATAATACATTAGCTTCAATGTTACTTCTGCCCGCAACTATATGAGCGTAAAACTTATATTAGGAACTCAGTGGGGAGATGAAGGAAAAGGAAAAATCATCGACGCACTGAGCCAAACGAGCGACATAGTAATCCGTTTTCAAGGCGGCAACAACGCTGGACACACAGTCATAAATCCTCTCGGAGAATTCAAACTTCACCTCGTTCCGGCAGGAATTTTCAATAAAAAAGTAACAGCAATTATTTCAAATGGAGTTGTACTTGACCTTCAAGTGCTATGCGAAGAAATAGAGTCTATAACAAAAAGTGGTATTGATGTTAAGGGAAGGCTTATCATTTCCCCGCGATGCAATATCATACTCCCCTACCACAAATTAATTGAAGGCATAAATGAGGCAGCAAAGGGAAATGGAAAAACAGGATCTACTGGACGAGGAATTAGTCCAACGTATGCCGACAAAGTCTCGTATAACGGCATAAGACTCTACGACTTTTTAGACAAAAAGAAATTCCTAAGCAAGTTACAAGTTCAACTTAAGATTAAAAATCCAATTCTTAAAGCCTTCAATATAAAACCGCTGAAAGCAGAAGATATTGAAAATGAACTTGCACCTCTTCGAAAAAAATTACTCCCACTTGTAAAAGAACCTTTTGACACAATCCATAAAGGAATAAGCTCTCGTAAAAAAATTCTCCTTGAGGGGGCACAAGCAGTATTTCTTGATAATGACTGGGGAACTTATCCTTTTGTTACAGCTTCGACGATTGTTTCTGGGGGAATAACTGGTTCTGCTGGAATAGCTCCTCAACACTTAGAAGAAGTCATTGGAGTGATTAAGGCATATACAACAAGAGTTGGCGAAGGACCCTTCCCAACCGAAATGGATGAAAAAGAAGACAAGCATTTAAGAACCTTAGGCCACGAATTTGGAGCTACAACCGGTCGCGCACGACGTTGTGGATGGCTTGACCTTGAAATGGTACGTTTTGCTGCAACGCTCAATGGAATAACAAGCCTTGCACTTACAAAAATTGATGTTCTTGATAGCTATAAAGAAATAAAATTGTGCACTGGATACACTCTAAAGGGTAAAGCAGTACGATATTTCGATGGGGACGCTGAATTTTTAGAGAAAGTAAAACCTGTTTATAAAGTCATGAAGGGTTGGCTTACCTCAACTGAGGGGATAACAGATTTTGAAAAACTTCCATCAAATGCGAAAAAATACATAACTGAAATCGAAAAACAGACGGCTGTAAAAATTAGCTATGTCTCAACTGGCGCAGCAAGAAAAGATACAATTAAAAGATAATGATCGTAGGCAGAGTTATTCTACTGAAAGTATTTTATAAGAAATTATGCCTTTAGGTGCTTCAAATTGAGCCACGTCACCCTTTTTCTTTCCAGACAAAGCTCTTCCGAGCGGTGAATGAGTAGATATTTTCCCTTCAAGAGGATTTGCTTCATAATCTCCTACTAAATAGAAAGTCTTTTTCACGCCTTCTGACTCAACTTCAATTTTAGATCCCACACTGGCCTTTCCATCTTCACCACCCTCAATAATATCAGCAAGTTTTATTTGGATATCCAGTCGAAACATTTGATTGTCAATGCTTCTTAGTCGTGATTTTGCAGCTGTATAGAGACCGTTTTCAGAAAGATCTCCCATACCTCTGGCGTCAGCAAGAGTTCTAACCGCTTCCGGTCTATCTTTCTTGAGCTGCTCCAGCTCTTCATGTAATTTAGCAAATCCCTCTTTTGTTATAGGAATTCGCTTTATTGTCTTCATGCTGTAAATTATACGTTTTTTTTGCTATAATACAAACTACAGGACACGGCAAGGTCGTGTCTTTTTTTGATTAATGGACCAACAAATTAGAAATATCGCAATAATCGCTCACGTTGACCACGGCAAGACCACTCTTGTGGACTCTTTGCTTAAGCAAACTCACACTTTCCGAGACAACCAAAAGGAAATGACTGAGACCCTTATCATGGATTCTAACGATCTAGAAAAAGAAAAGGGTATTACAATTCTTTCAAAGAACAATTCAGTTAAGTACAAAGATGTAAAGATCAATATCATCGATACACCAGGCCATGCTGACTTTGGAGGAGAAGTTGAGCGCATCCTTAATATGGCGGATGGTGCTATCCTTCTTGTTGATGCTGTTGAAGGTCCACTTCCTCAAACAAAATTTGTACTTAAAAAAGCCCTCGAGCAACACCTTAAGATAATTCTTCTTATCAATAAGATCGACAAGAAAGATGCACGACCAAATGAGATTATTCAAGAAGTTGAAGGACTTTTCTTGGATCTTGCAACTCACGATGACCATCTTAACTTCAAAACTCTTTTTGCAGTAGGACGTGACGGAAAAGCTTTTGACACTTTGCCCACTAACTACACGAGTGAAATGCCCGGAGATCTTTCCCCTCTTTTTGAAGCAATCGTAAGCGAAATTCCCAATAGCGTCAAAAATGAAGATCAACCATTTCAAATGCTTATCTCAACTCTCGATTCAGATCCACATGTAGGGAAAATTTGTATCGGTAAGGTAACGAAGGGACAACTCAAAAAAGGAGATATGGTCTCATTAGTTGATGAAGATAAGGTTATCGGGACAAGCAGGGTTCAGAAATTATTTACAAGCATAGGACTTGATAGAGTTGAGGTTGAGGCTGTTTATGCCGGGGATATTGTTGCTATAGCAGGAATTCCAAATCTAACCATTGGCCAAACTGTTACTGATCCGTCCTCTCCTAAGAGTCTTCCTAAAATTCATGTTGATGATCCAACTATCAGAATTACCATTGGTCCAAACACTAGCCCTTTCCTTGGAAAAGAAGGTAAATTATTCTCCTCATCACAGATCAAGGATAGGCTCATGAAGGAAAAGGAGACAAATCTTGGTCTGAAAATAGAACCAGACGAAGCTACGTCGAATTTTGCAGTGTCAGGTCGTGGAGAACTTCATTTAGCTGTTCTTATTGAGAACATGAGACGCGAAGGATTTGAAATGGAAATTTCAAAACCTCAAGTTATTTACAAAACTATTGATGGGAAGGTATGTGAGCCTTTTGAAGAAGTGACTATTGATGTAGCAGCTGACTACATAGGTGCAATCACTGAAGAGTTTGCAAAAAGAAAGGCAAACATGATCAATATGACGCAAGAACCAGGAGAAATAACAAGATTTGTCTACAAAGTGTCAAGCAAGAACCTTCTTGGTGTACGAAATATCCTGCTTACAAAAACTCGTGGGACTGTAGAGCTCAATACATTCTTTTTAGGATATTTTCCAAAAGAAGAATCAGCAATAGAAGAGGCTCGTCCAGGAGTACTCATATCATTTGATTCAGGAACAGCTCTTTCATATGGGCTCGAAAATGCTCAAGAGCGTGGAACGTTATTCATAAGACCTAATACTCCTGTATATGAGGGTATGCTTATTGGAATATCAACGAGAGAACAGGATATGGAAATCAACGTTACAAAAGGCAAAAAAATGACAAATATTAGATCTTCAACGTCTGATATGTCTGTTCAGATCGATACTCCTACGGAAATGAGCCTAGAACAGGCTTTGGATTTTATAAATAGCGACGAATTGCTGGAGGTTACCCCTCAAAATATTCGCATGAGAAAGAAATGGCTATCTGCAACTGAAAGAAAGATTAACTCACGAAAAGGTTAAGTTGAAGCAATCAGGTCAATTTGATACCATAGACATATGAAACACCTTCTCCTTGCCTTCCTTCTTTGTTTCACATTTTTTGCTATACCTTCAAGAGCACATGCTCAGGATTTTTTTAATACGATTCCAGACTCATTAGAGCCTGTTGCAACCGACTCTGCCACCGCATCCGAATCAGCTAGAGAAGCTGAGGCGATTGCCAAAATAAAGCAAGAAGACGTCACGCGACCTGAAGGACCTGAGGACGATCAGGCTCTCCTACTATTTAAGCAACGTCCTGCAGATCAGCTATCAGTCACAAACATAATGGCTTTCTTGGTTCAGGCATCCGTAAAATCAGGTGTCCCTTCAAGAACAATAATACTTATTCTATTACTCCCTATGCTCGCTACGATAATAGCGTTCATCAGACATGTAGTTGGCCTTCCAAGTATTGGAATGCTTGTACCTGTTGCGCTTTCTATAACTCTTCTTTCTACCGGTATTACGGCAGGACTAATTCTGCTTGCCACAATCATTTTTGGCTCAACAGTCGCAAGAATATTACTTAAAAAATTACGTATCATGCAGCTTCCTAAGATGGCATTTTCAATGTTCATCGTGTCTTTTTTCCTTTTCTTAGTTCTAACAGTCAGTGCTATGGGAGGAATTTTGGTTGTAAAACAGCTATCTATTTTTCCTGTTCTTCTTCTCATCCTTTTGTCTGAGCAAATTATTTCGGTACAGCAAGAAAGAAGTGCCCAAGAAATGATAATTATTTCAATGGTGACCTTTGCTATCGGAATACTTGGATTCCTTCTCTTGTCATCAATCTACTTAAGAAATACAATCCTGCTCTACCCGGAATTCACTCTATTATTAATCCCTCTTAATATAATCATTGGTAGGTATTTCGGACTTAGACTAATGGAATATTTTAGGTTTTCCTCAATAATGCGCCATGCCAGTAAGTAGAGACATCTTGGGCATGAATGCCCGCAATTTCCTATATATCCGTAAATATAACTCCGCAGAGGCGAAAAAAATTGCGGATGATAAGTTATTGATGAAAAGTGTCCTTATTCAAAATGGCATTAAATCCCCCAACATGTTCAATATCTTTTATGATCGTGATTCCATCACAAGCTATGACTGGTCAAATCTTCCTGCCCGGGGATTTGTCATAAAGCCCGCTCGCGGATATGCGGGATCTGGAATACTTCCCATCAGAAAATGGGAAGATAATATTGCAACAACTGCCGATGGTCAAACGTATACCATAAAACAGCTGGAATCCCATATCCTCGATATTCTTGAAGGCGCGTATTCATTAAAATTTCTTCCCGATAACGCTTTCATAGAAGAAAGGCTTCACCCCCACCCTTTCTTTAAAAAATTGACTGGCTATGGTATTCCTGACATTCGAGTTATTGTTTTTAATCGTATCCCGGTTATGGCGATGATGAGACTGTCAACTCAAGAGTCTCACGGGAAAGCAAACCTACATCAGGGAGCTATTGGATTTGGCATTGATATCAGAACAGGAATCACAACCCATGCCATCCTATACGACCAAGAGGTAAATGTAATTCCAAATACTAAGATAAAAACACGTGGAATAAAGATTCCTCATTGGGATGAGGTTCTACTTCTGTCCTCAAAAACCCAAGAAACTACCGGACTAGGATACGCAGGAATTGACGTAGTCTTTGATGGTCATGAGGGACCAATGGTGCTTGAGGTAAATGCGCGTCCTGGCCTTTCTATTCAGAATGCCAATAAAGCATCCCTCAGATCGAGACTAGAGCGGGTTGAAAACATGAATACACCTACATTTGAAAGAGGTGTTGAGATTGCAAAGAACTTATTTACTGAGTCGTTCTCAGAAAAGGTAAGTATAACTCCAAGAATATTAACAATCATTCAAGAAGTGACATTTTACAGAAATGGCGAGCCAATTACCGTTAAGGCAAAACTTGATACAGGAGCCTTTAGAACATCTGTTGATAAAAAATTTGCCGAACTTTTGGGACTAAAATCTCTTGAGGAAAAGGTTTTCGTAAAATCAGCAAGCGGTGAGAGTTTTCGACCAACAGTTAAGGCGTCATTTGTGCTTGGAGGCAAGAAAATCAATACTGTAGCTTCAATTGTAGACAGATCTAACCTCAAATATCCCGTCATTGTAGGTCACCGTGACATGAAAGATTTCCTCATAAAGCCTGTGAATGATCAGCCATACGACCCTGAGGATGACATCGAAGAATAGCAATAATAATGTTGAGCGTATTTGAGTTGAAATAGGCACACCAATTGCTGTATAATATGACTCTATGGAAAAGCAAGCCGACCAAACACCAGTAGAACTAGATCTACGAACCGGAAATGCTGTTAAAGTATTTCAAAAAATTGTTGAAGGAAAAAAAGAAAGAATTGTAGCTTTCCAAGGTAAAATCGTGAAATCTAGAGGATCTCTAGAAAATAAAATGGTTACCGTAAGACAATTTATTGATGGAGTTGACGTCGACAGACTCTTTGCTGTTAATTCTCCTTCGATTGTAAAGCTTGAAAATATTGAGATTAAGAAGAAAAAGACCAGAAAGAAAGCTACTAAAAAGACTGTAAAAGTGTCAAAAAAGATTCTTAAAGCAAAGGCTGCAAAAGCAAGTAAATAACAAGCTTGCTGCTTTTTCACACTAAAAACCCGATTTTTTTAATTTCCCGAATTTAATTTAATAATTCTTTTTCGTGCGAAAAAGTTACTTAGTTGCTTTGAGGAACTCTACAAACAGCGGATGTGGACTCTGAGGTCTACTCTTATATTCTGGGTGACCCTGGGTACCCATGAAGAATGGATGGTCACTCTTAGGAAGCTCAATAATTTCAACTAAATTCTCGACAACTGATCTTGCAGATATAATAAGGCCCTTTTCTTCGATTTCTTTAGCGAATGCATTATTGAATTCGTAACGATGCCTATGTCTTTCGGAAGTCAAACCCTTCTTTCCTTTTATGAATTGGCCTGCTTTTCCGTAAATATCATATGCTCTTGTACCTTCTTTTACCAAAGCGTCCCATGCTCCCAATCTCATCGTTCCTCCGTAGGCTCTTCGTTCCATAAGCTCTTTTTGATTTTCTATCATATGAATAACTGGGTGTTTTGTTTTTTGGTCATTCTCAGTTGTATTGGCATCTCTCCATCCCAGAACATGACGAGCAAATCCAACAACAGCAAGTTGCATACCGTAGCAAAGTCCAAGATAAGGTATTTTTTTATCAAGAGAATACTCTACTGCTTTTATCATCCCTTCTGAGCCGCGCTCGCCCCATCCAATTGGAACAATGATCCCATCTGGCTTTCCGATAACTGCCTCAGCTCCTTCTTTCTCAACTTTTTCTGCATTAACCCATCGAGTAACAACCTCCACATCAGCGCTCCACGAAGCATGCTCTATAGCATCCAGCAATGCAGCGTATGAATCCCTCAACTGATATTCTCCAGTGCCAAAATATTTGCCGACAATAGCGATTTCAACCGTCTTGCTTTTCTTAGATTTTATTTTCTCAACTAACTTTTCCCAAGAAGCAAGAGCCGGTGTTTTCTGAGGAAGTCCAAGCTTCATAAAGATACGCTTTTCAAGACCCTGCTTAGTCAAAACCAATGGAATTTCATACACACTATCAACATCTGGATTTGAAATAATATCCTCAGGATGCATGTTGCAGAAAAGCGCAAAACGATCTCTTCTTCTTTGATCTAAATATCTTGCAGAACGTGCAATTATGAAGTCTGGCTGAATTCCCATAGAATTGAGAGTTCTTACCGAAAGCTGTGTTGGTTTCGTCTTAGGCTCTCCAAGATGGGAGGGTGTTGGTACATAACTCACATGCACATGAATAACATCACCAGGATTTTTTAAGGTAAGGATGCGTGAAGCTTCATAGTAAAAGAGATTCTGATATTCTCCTGCAGTTCCGCCAAGCTCTATAACAACGATATCTGCGTCTTTAACCTTAGCAACATGCTTAATCCGAGATATGATTTCATCTGTAATATGCGGGATTGCTTCTACGTCTTCCCCGTTATATTCAAACCTTCTTTCTCGATCAATAACTGTTTGGTAAATACGACCCATTGTTACGAAATTTTCTTTACCCATATCCTCTGAGAGGAATTTTTCGTAAGAACCTATATCCATATCCGCTTCGGTTCCATCTTCGCAAAGAAATGGATCACCATGCTCTATTGGATTTATTGTTCCGGCATCAAGATTAAGATAATTCTCGAATTTAATTGGAGCTACTTTGTATCCTGCTGATTTGAGAAGAAAAGATATCGATGAGGCAGTGAGTCCTTTTCCGATTCCGGAGATTACTCCTCCAGACACGAAAATGTATTTAGTATTTAATTTCTTGAGCGGCACGATTTATATTATCAAATAGGCCAAATCGTGTCAACGAGGAATTTGATTGCATCCTATACTAGCGTCTATGGTTGTTCATTAAACCACCATCTTGTCGTTGTATCACTAATGAGCCTTAACGAATGTCTTTGCCACTTCATAGCGCTTATAGATGCTGTTGTGTGGTAAGAAAGATCGACCAAATCGGTATTTTTTATTCTAACAAAATTTGCCTCTTCTACATTATCTATTCCTGTTGGATAACAGTCACTATTAAAGTACGCAACCGGCTTCCCTTTTTCAGATAGCATCTTTTCATCATCTAGAAGAAAAACTAAAGAATGAGATCGTGATGAATAATAAGTATTTCCTGGCCCTGGACAAATATAGAGATCAAATTTTTCATTTGGGTAATTACTGTATAGTTCCTGTTTCGCTTCGTGTACAGATATTGAAAACTTGTCTTTTTCAAAAAGCTGACCAACTTTTGGAGCATTGATAGCAAGTATTACAACAACAATTCCTGAAAAAACGAGTACCTTTATCTTTCTTGCTGGAATAAATTGGACAAGTGCATATAGCAAATACCCCTCAAAAAGTATCACGAATGGACGAATATAATTCAAATACCCAAAAAATCTTTCACCCCAATAATATCTAAGTAGCAAGAAATTTACCGCAAATGCCACAAGCAGAAGAACCATTGGCTTTGTAATTTTACGCTGATATATAGAGAGCGCAGTAACAGCAATAAACAGTAGCGCTCCAATAATTCCTGCAAGCGGTGGAAAACCCGTTACTTCCTCTATGTATGATGGCCAAAAGTCTCGTACGTAAAATAACCATCTATTTGGTACATAAATTAAATTCTTTCCCTCTGTGTAGTAATAAAAAATATGACTGAAATTGAACCAGTGATTAAGTAAATCAAAAATTAGAAGTGGAATAAAAGCAATAAAAAGTCCAAAGCCAATTAAAAGAATTTGCTTATATTTTTTATAATTGAGCAGAGCAAAAAGAACAGGAAGTATTAATAGCCCCATCATTTGGTAATGTATATTAATTGCAATTCCCAACGAAAGACCGAATGCAATACTGGTCTTTAACGACTTGTCCTTTTTTATTAATCTCAGAAATAGGTACACAGATAAAAATGCAAACAAATTTGAGAGATTAGGATTTGTTAAATGAGTTCCCGAAAGAATAAGAGATGGAGATATAGCACCTAAAAAGGCGAGAAGCAGACCAAGTCCTTTTCCGAAAAAATTTCCAATTTTATACAGAAGAAAAATACAAACAACCGACGCGAAGGTTAGAAATATCCATGGACTATATGCGATAGGCAATAGTGCCCGCGCCATAATTAGCTGATAATAATACCATGGACCAAAGGTAAATTGACCGGCTGAAGAAAAAGGACCCGTTAGTGGAATTTGCACTTGCCTAACGCTTTCAATAGCAACAGCTGCATCCCTAACCGGCTCATCCCCCAAACCATAGCGAAAGGGAAAATTGTAAAATCGCAGCACTAAGGAGATGACAATAAGAGATACCAGTAGGATGGCTTCCCAATGATCTAATGCAAAGCTCTTTATTCTAGATAAATTCATTAACAGGTTTAAAAACTCAATCCTAACCTAATAAGTTACCACAATCCTAGCTTAATGTCTTTCCTTCGTCTGCAGCACCGGCTGCTTCGAGCATCTTAAGCTTATCTCTTTTATTATTTGTCTCATTCCATTCAGATATGATTTTATTGTGCTTTTCCAAAACACTTTCACCTTCAGGCGTAGCGACAGCTGGAGTTTCGGCAAACTTCGATTTAAATGCATCAATTCTTCCAGCCTTATATAACACCCCCAGACCGCCGCAAAATGAAATAAGTCCGACAACTAGGAGTATCGGTGAACCTCCTTCAGAAATTCCCTGCATTCCCAAATAAACACTAACAAACCCTCCTCCCAATAATAGAAGGCCAATTAAGCTACCAAGAAGTATTTTCTTCATACATACAAGAATAGTAAATTGGAAATATTATTGCAATTAATCGTGTCCTGAGTGTTTAATAACTTTTAATTTATCTCTCATTTGAGATGTCTTAGCGTAGTGATGCGCAAATTCATTATGCTTGTCCACCAAAGATTTTTCGTTTCTGTCATAACTTACAGGAGGTAATTTTACGGCGTGTCTATCTCGTCTCCCTGCTTTGAAAAGAACTATTGTTCCTACGATAATAAGACAAAGCGCTATAAGTGAGGAAAAAAGTGATGCATTAGTAATATCCACGAGATTTAAAAATCCGAGGACAAATCCCAATAAGCATATGCCAAGACCAGTCAGAGTTTCTACTATATGGCTCTTCATACTATACGTGAGCGGGGTACCAGAATCGAACTGGCTTCCCTACCTTGGGAAGGTAGTATACTACCGGTATACGAACCCCGCGGAAGCATCTCACGTTAAGCGAAGCTTAACGAGCGTTCACTGAACTTAATCTAATTTGCACAGCAAAATAGATATTCGAAAAACTTTACTTCTCGCCGTCTCAATGACTCCAATAGTATACACCACCACGATTAAGTAGCGTTGCGCTCCTTGCAGCGAACAACCTATTACCGAGCTACCTTAGCGAAGCCAAGATTTTCTTAGCGAAGCCAAGATTTTCTTAGCGAAGCCAAGATTTTCTTAGCGCAGCCAAGATTAGCTTAACGCAGCCAAGATTAGCTTAGCGCAGCCAAGATTAGCTTAGCGAAGCCAAGATTAGCTTAGCGAAGCCAAGATTAGCTTAGCGCAGCCAAGGTTAACGAGAAAGCTTAAGGACATTTCCGGAGAAAATAAGGTTAGGATTATCAAGATTGTTATTCTTGGCAATATCTACCCATTTGTATCCGTCTCCATATGCTCTAACAGCAATAGTCCAAAGATTGTCACCAGCAACAACAGTGTATGTATTGGCTGTAATTTTTTGCATTACATTAGCGTCCTCCATACCCTTTTGTGCACCATTATCCATAGCTTGTGGTGCTTTTGTAACAACAGGCGTAGGGGTAGATGGTGCAGTTGGCTTAACAACTTCAGTTGGAACTGTAGTTGGCGATACCATTGCAACTTCTACTTTTGTTGGTGTAATTTTTGGAATGATAAGTTTTTGGCCCTTCTCGATTGAGTCAGCTTCGGATATTTTGTTTGCCTTAGCTATTTCAACCCAAGCGTATCCATCACCGTATGATTTTTCAGCAATGCTCCAAAGAGTTTCCCCTTCTTGCACTGTGTAAGAACTTGTAAGAACGTCTTTTGCTTCATCTGTCATCGCTGCTTGGTTATCAACCTCTGCTCTATTTTGAGACAAGGTTCTTACTCCAAGCGCAATTACGATAAAAAGCACAACGACGGTTACGATTCCGTATATCAGACTTTTGTATGAATCCGAATTTTGCATCAGCTTTTGAATGTCAAAAGCATTTTCTTCTTGTTTTGTAGATTTTTTTGGCATAAAACTCCTTTCCAGGCAGAAGATGTGAGCAGACTGAGCAGATTGTTATTTTTCCTGTAGATCGTTTTATTAGACGAGCTTTACAAGTTATTGTATTTGCGGGGTGAACGGGACTCAAACCCGCGACCTCTTCCGTGACAGGGAAGCGCTCTAATCAACTGAGCTACCACCCCAAAAACTGTGTTTTTGGGGTGGAGGAGAAGTCTTTATTGGACTTCGACTACCATCCCAACGCGAAGCGCTGTAAATGGATCACCCCCAACCTTTCTTCAGTTTTGGTCTGATTATTCTATCAACTCAGCTCCTATACGTCAATGGCCTCAAACAGAGCAATTTGGACTTCCAAAACGGTCGATTTATGGTACTATTTGGTATATGCACTCGTTCACAAATGAACAAATTTCTCGGCTTTTAAGACAAGTTGCTGCAGCATACACTATCCAAAACGAAGGAAAATATAAATTTCAAATCCTTGCCTATCAAAAAGCTGCAGATTCGATTGAGTCAAGCGTCACAGAAGTAAAGGACCTCCTTACAGATAATTCCCTGGACAAACTTTCAGGGGTAGGACCAAGTATTAGAAATCATATTCTTGAGCTTTTTAATACTGGAGAAGTTGAGCACTTCGATACTGTCCTTAAAAACGTTTCACCGGCAATATTTCCCCTGCTAGATATTCCCACCTTTGGACCCAAAAAAGCTTTTAAGCTTGTTGAGAATTTTAAGTTAACGGATCCCGGAAGTGCTATTGAAGACGTGTATAAGCTGGCAATAGAGAATAAAATATCCGCACTTGAAGGGTTTGGAGAGAAATCTCAGAGTGATATTAAGCGTGCTATAGATGAGTATAGACTCGGCAAAACTAAATCCTCAAGAATGGTTCTTGCAGTGGCATCAGAAATATCCGTCACAATGCTTGCCTATCTAAAAAAGGATAAAAATGTCCTACAAGCTTTTACTCTTGGTAGCCTCAGGCGAATGAAGTCAACCATAGGAGACGTAGACATAGCAGTAAGCTCTAACAACCCAGACGCAGTATTAGATCATTTCAATAACTATCCGTATAAAGACAGAATAATTGAAAGAGGAGAAATCACTTCTTCAATAATACTGTCTGGAAATAAGCAGGTTGATCTTATGGTACTCAAGCCTAATATGTTGGGGTCACTTCTACAACATTTTTCTGGTAGTAAAGAGCATAATGTCGCACTACGAGAGTTTGCCCTCAAAAAAGGGTATTCGCTTTCGGAAAAAGGCATCAAGCTAAAAGACGGAACACTCAAAACCTTTGAAGATGAAAAGGAGTTCTATAAATTCCTGGGTCTTTCTTGGATCCCCCCAGAAATACGTGAAAACCAGGGAGAAATTGAAGCCGCACTCAACAACAAACTACCGAAACTCGTTACTCTAGAAGATATAAAAGGTGACTTTCATATTCACTCAAATTATCCAATAGAACCAAGTCACGATCTAGGTCAAGATACGATGGAAGACATGCTAAAGAAAGCTGAGAAACTAGGCTACAAATATTTCGGTTTTTCAGAGCATAATCCTAGCGTTGGAAATCATACTGAGGAAGAAATTTACTCTATACTTTTGAAAAGGAACAAAAAAATAGAACAACTTAAAAAGAGTACTAAAAGTATTCGAATAATTAATTTACTTGAAGTTGATATCCTTGTTAATGGCAAATTAGCACTAAGCGATAGATGTTTAGATTTGCTGGACATGGCAATAGTGAGCATCCACTCTTCCTTCAGAACTCCAAGAGACAAGATGATGAAGAGAATTTTAAGTGGACTCTCGCATCCAAAGGCAAAAATTTTTGCCCACCCCTCCGGCCGACTTATCAACCAAAGAGATCCTTATGAAGTTGATTGGAAAGAACTATTTGCATTTGCGAAAGAGCACAACAAAGCCCTAGAAATTAATTCCTGGCCAACACGATTAGATCTTGCAGACACACTTGTACGAGAAGCAAAAACCTGTGGAGTTAAATTTGTTATAGACACCGATAGCCATGCAGTGTCTCACATGGATAATATGCCTTATGGAGTAGCCGTAGCAAGACGGGGATGGGCAGAAAAAGAAGATATCATCAACACATGGGATTACAAAGAGCTTGAAGAGTGGATTAACTCCTAATTTGAAATCAAACCTGAAATATGTCATAATTGATTCTTACTATGAACATGTGGATCGGAATAATAATTTTTGTCGTACTAGCATTCATTGCCTATATTTGGCTTACGTATAATTCACTAGTTACTCTTCGTGAAAGAATAAAAGAAGCACTCAGCGGAATTGATGTTCAACTTAAAAGACGAGCCGACCTAATCCCAAATCTTCTCGAGACTGTTAAGGGCTATGCCAAGCATGAAAAAGAAGTATTTGAAAATGTGACCAAAGCTCGAAGTATGCTTATGAAAGCCGACTCTTTACACGAAAAAGCAGAGGCCGACAATATGCTTACTGGAGCTCTTAAATCATTGTTTGCAGTTGCTGAGAGTTATCCCGATCTAAAAGCTAGCGACAACTTCAAAGACCTTCAGGATGAACTGTCTGATACAGAAGATAAGGTAAGTTATTCACGACAATTCTATAATTCAAATGTTCTTGCGTACAACACCAAGATCCAAACATTTCCTGCTGCGCTTATTGCTTCACAATTTGGCTTTAAAGCCTATGAATTCTTCGAAGCAGATGAAGAAGAAAAGAAAACTCCGAAAATAAATTTCTGATATCGTGAAAATTTATAACAAAATCTCAGCGAGAAAATTGAAGACATTTTTTGTTTAGATAAATTTTTAACTATGACTATTTACAGCCAAATTTCATCAAACAAACTAAAAACCTTGCTTATGATGGGTGTTTTTATTCTCTTATTCCTGGGTGTATCAATTCTATTAGGACGTGCTCTTGGATACGGAATGTCCTTCGTAGGAATTATGCTCATCATTTCAGGTGTAATGTCATTTGTTTCTTATTACTATTCAGACAAGATCGTACTGTCAATGAGTGGAGCTGTTGAAGCGAAAAGAGACCAACACAGAGTTCTCTATAACTCAGTAGAAAATTTAAGTATTGCCTCGGGATTACCAAAGCCAAAAGTCTATGTTATTAACGACCCTGCTCCGAATGCTTTTGCTACAGGTCGCGACCCAAAGCATGCGGTTGTTGCTGCAACTACCGGTCTTTTGGATATACTTTCAGAAGCTGAGCTAGAAGGTGTGATCGGACACGAGCTTTCCCATGTCAAAAATTACGATACACGGCTTATGGGAGTCGTAAGCATACTTGCTGGATCAATTGCAATACTGGCCGATTTTTTCATGAGAAACCTTTTGTGGGGAGGGAGAGATGATAATAGAAGCAGCAATAATGGCCTATTTTTGATACTTGGAATTGTCGCAGCTATACTTGCACCTATCGCTGCCATGCTGATACAGTTTGCTGTATCAAGAAGACGTGAATTCTTAGCTGACGCGGATGGGGCATTACTCACTAGACACCCCGAAGCATTGGCTCGTGCTCTTGAGAAAATTGCTCTAGATAAGCATCAATTGAAATCAGCAAGTAATGCAACCGCACACTTATATATAGAAAACCCATTCAAAACAGATACCAAAAAAGGGTCTTCCTTTTTGTTAAAATTATTCTCCACACATCCTCCCGCCGAGGAGCGAATCAAGATCCTTCGAAGCATGTAGTTTGGTATACTAAAAGTTATGCGTCATGGTCTACTGTTAGGTAAAACTGTTCTTAAAATAGGCAAAATAATAAATCTAGGATCTGGATCAACCTGGCCCGGCCACATTGCCTTAAAAATAAATCCAAAGCTCATTAGAAAAGTTATATCAAAGAATCCGGATCTGAAAATTATCCTTGTTGCCGGAACCAATGGCAAAACCACTACAACAAAGGCTCTTTCTCACGCACTTGAACAAATTGGGCATTCAGTACTTACAAATAATTCTGGTGCAAATCTTATAAATGGATTAGCCTCTACTCTTGTTGCCGACGTAAATCTTTCAGGAAAACTCAGTAAAAAAGTTATAATTTTTGAAACAGATGAGAACTCTCTTCCTGTAATTCTTAAAGAAATTCCAAATCCAAACGCAATTATTCTTCTCAACCTTTTCCGTGATCAACTTGACCGTTACGGGGAAGTAAATACAACAGCAGAAAAATGGATACATTCATTCGAAAAATTGAGCACGTCAACAACCGTTGTAGCAAATGCAGATGACCCTCTCATAGCGTATGTAGCCTCGCGTGCTCCCAAACACATCTACTTTACCGTTCCGCCAAAATATAAGAATAATCGCTCGCTCAGTCATGCTGTTGATTCCACAACTTGTCCTAAATGCAATTTCCAGCTTGACTACATTACGATTTCCTACTCTCATCTCGGAAATTACATATGCCCAAACTGCTCTTACTCAAATCCTAAATCAGAAAACTTGGAAATCCCTTCTCAATTATTAGGAACGTATAATCAGTATAACCTTAACGCTGCAGCTACCGTTCTAAGACACGAATTTGAATATAAAGAAAAGGATATTCTCAATTCTCTCATAACACTTCGGCCTGCCTTCGGGAGGCAGGAGGAAGTTTCTATAAATAATAGGCGAATAATGTATTTGTTATCAAAAAATCCAACAGGATTTAATGAAAGTATAAAAGTAGCTATTGAAAATAAAAGCTCGAATCTTTTAATTCTTCTTAATGACAGGATACCCGATGGAAGAGATATTTCATGGATTTGGGATGTAGACTTTGAAGTATTAAAAAAGACAAAAATAAAAGTATTCGTATCGGGAGATAGAGCTTATGATATGGCCAATAGACTTCTTTTTGCAGGTGTCACCCATGAAGTGAGTGACAATCTTAACGCATCATACCAGAACGCTTTCAATAATACCCCTGAAGGACAAAGGTTAACAATTCTTCCGACATATTCAGCAATGCTTGAAATAAGAAAATTAATTTCGGGAAAATCGATACTTTAGCGATCAGTAAATGGCGGTTAGTGATCGAAAACTAAAATATGAACACAAAACATACGAAGATAAATATTTTAAATCCTAAAATTACCATTGGATGGTTATATCCAGAACTTATGTCTACGTACGGCGACCGTGGCAATATTATTGTTTTGCGACGAATAGCCGAAGATCATAATATAAACGTAGAGATATTGAGGATTGATCAAGATACTGACAATACGGTTCTTAAAACCTGTGATATGTTGTTTATGGGAGGTGCACAGGACCTCCAGCAGGAAATTGTAAATCGAGATTTAATTGAAAAAAAGGGCACTACTCTTACAAAAATGGTTGAAGATGGAATCCCCGGACTCTACATTTGTGGAGCTTATCAATTTTTAGGTAATTATTATAAGGATGCTTATGGCAAAGAAATACCAGGATTAGGCGTTTTTGATATGTCAACGGAAAGTGATCCAAAGAAGGAAAGACTTATTGGCAATATTGTTGTCCTCCGCAAGAATAAAACGTATGTTGGATTTGAAAACCATGGCGGCAGAACATATTTAAAAGATAATACAATGGCATTTGCCAAGGTTATTCATGGATATGGCAACAATGGAGAAGACAAAACCGAGGGGATACACTATAAAAACTCTATTGGCACCTACATGCATGGACCGATCCTACCATCTAACCCTGAGCTAGCTATAGAGCTTCTGGAAATAGCGATTGAAAATAAATACGATAAGAAAATAAAGCTTGCTTTCAATGATGTCCTTGCCAAAAAAGCTAAAGAGGTTCTTGTCTCTAGACTCGGTATCAAATAACCCACCAGGCCCCTAAACCCTATCCACATACTTTTTTTTAATCATTTGTTAATTTCACTTCGGTAATCTGTATTACTGGAGCAAAAGATGTATAGATATAGTTTTCTCACAAAAAGCGAAACATATTGCGCAATGAATCGTCTTCGTGACGCTTTTCTTGCTGCTAGGGATGGCACTGAGGTAAATGAATTAATTAATGGATTGCTTACCGAAGATGAAAAAATTAGAATCGGCAGAAGAATTCAAATCGCAGAAAGCTTAATTAATGAAAGTACCTTTAAAGATATAGCTGATCTCTCCAAGGTAGGCGTTTCAACTATTGCTTGGGTCGCAAGACAGTTAAGAAGCTATCCCAAATGTTTTGAACTTGTGCTTAAAAGAAAAGACAAAACAGAAAAAGACTACATGGCAAAGAAATTCAGAAAGGTCGGAGGATCACAATTGGTTTATAAAAAGAATGTCTACACGGGAGCTAAACGGTCAGATGCAAAACGCTAACGCACTGCAGTAATCCAGATCACTGTAGCAGAAGATACCGTTAGTTGAGCTATTTAATATTCATCAAAATTTATATCTTAAATTCTTGATTAACTCTTGCGAGATTAAACGCAGTTGAGTATTGCTACGATAGCCTCAAGACAGTATACTTATAGGCATGAAAATTGATGTTGCAAAGGTAGCAAAACTCGCCAACTTGACTATTACTACGGATGAAGAAAAAGAATTTGATAAGCAACTAAATGACATTGTTGGCTACATAGAAAAGTTAGACTCTGTTGACACCTCAAAAGTGAACCCCACAGCGCAAGTAACTGGTCTTGTAAATAAAACCCGAGAAGATAAAATCTCACACCAAAGCCTCTCACAGGAAGAAGCACTTTCTGGAGGGAAAAGCATACACAATGAAATGTTTGTAGTTAGTCAAACAGTTGATACAACAAGTTAAAGCATGAATATCCAAGATTTAACAATCAGTGACATTATTGAGGGATACAAAAAGCATGAGTTCAGCGTAAGCGAAATAATTAACTCATATCTTGAAAGGGTTAATGCATTAAATCCATCTCTTAATGCGTTTATTACTATCGATCAAGAAAACGCTAAAAAAAAGGCCGCACTACTGGAAGGGAAAGATATAATTAATCCTCTACATGGAGTGCCCTTTGGAATAAAAGATATGTTCTTGACCAAAGGTGTCAGGACAACTGCCGCATCAAATGTTCTGAAAGATTATATTCCACCCTACACGTCCACTGCTATTACAAGGCTGGAAGAGAATGGAGCAATATCATTAGGCAAACTAAATCACGATGCATGGGCGCATGGATCAAGTGGTGAAAATAGTGACTTTGGAAATACACTCAATCCCTGGAATACTGAGTACGTTCCTGGAGGATCTTCTTCTGGCTCAAGTGCCTCAGTTGCTGCTGGCATGGTACCCTTCTCAACCGGAACGGATACAGGAGGGTCTATTAGACTTCCTGCAAGCTTCACCAATACCGTCGGCCTAAAACCTACTTATGGATTGGTGAGTCGCTATGGAGTTATTTCGATGGCTTCTTCCCTCGACTCAATTGGACACTTCTCAAAAACCGTAAAAGACTCAGCAATAATTCTTAATGCAACGGCAGGACAGGACGGATATGATTCTACGCTAGCTGAAGGCAAAAGTACTGACTATACAAAAAGTATTGGCAAAGATATAAAGGGCATGAGAATTGGAGTGCCAAAAGAATATGTAGGTACAGGGCTAAGTCCTGACGTCAAAGAAGTATTCGAAAATAGTCTTAAAATTCTTCAAAATCTCGGAGCTGAGATTCTTGAAATTTCTCTTCCTCATACGGATGAAGGAATTGCAGTCTATTATATTATTCAGCCTTCAGAAGTAAGCTCCAACCTAGCTCGATATGATGGCATAAGATTTGGGGCGGATAGATCTCACTTTGGAAAAGAAGCAAAAAGAAGAATAATGCTCGGAACTTTTACACTCTCTTCTGGATATTATGACGCTTATTATAAAAAGGCTATGCAGGTAAGAACTCTCATAACTAAAGACTTTGAGGACGCATATAAAAAAGTTGACGTAATAGTATCTCCTGTTTCTCCTACCCCACCATGGAAATTTGGTGAGAAGGCAAATGACCCGCTTGCTATGTATCTATCAGACGCATTAACAGTAACCATTAATCTTGCTGGTGTTCCCGGGATATCAGTCCCTGCTGGATTTAGCAAAGACGAACTACCAATTGGAATTCAATTTATTGGACCACATTTTTCTGAGGAATTACTCTTCAAAACGGGTTACGCCTTTGAACAACAAACAAAGATGTATCTGAAATTGCCAAACATATGAATTCCCAATCACCAAACACCAACCACCAACCACCAATTTTAAGCGTCAGCGCTATGAGCGTCAGCGATTACGAAACAGTTGTAGGGATGGAAATCCACGTAGAGCTTGCAACTACTACAAAAATGTTCTGTAGCTGCCCTGTTCCAAATCTGTCAGATAAACCCAATACCAAAACTTGTCCGATTTGCCTAGGACTTCCTGGTGCCCTCCCCTACACCAATCAAAAAGCAATAGAGTCCTGTGTTCAAATTGGACTTGCACTTAATTGCATGGTGAATCAAGACTCATATTTTGAAAGGAAAAATTATTTTTATCCCGATCTTGCTAAGGGATTTCAGACGTCACAATTTTTACATCCTTTTGGTGAAAAGGGATATCTTGATATCAAAGTTAACGGAGCAATAAAAAGAATTGGCATTACAAGGGTACATATGGAAGAAGATACAGGTAAACTTACCCATGCAACAGTTGACGGGAAAGAAGTAAGCCTCATTGACTTCAACAGATCAAGTGTACCTCTCGTTGAGATAGTCACAGAACCTGACATTAGAACCGGTGAAGAGGCAAGAATATTTCTGCAGGAATTACAAAAAATCATCCGCTTCCTGGGAGTAAGCGATGCAGATATGGACAAAGGGCAAATGAGACTTGAACCAAATATTTCGCTAAGACCTCCAGGACAAAAGGAATTAGCAAAATATAAAGTCGAGGTAAAAAATATCAATTCGTTTAAATTTGTTGAAAATGCTATTAAGTTTGAAGAAAAAAGACATAAAGAGCTTCTTGATAAAGGAGAGGTTCCTCTTCAGGAAACGCGGGGCTGGAATGAATTCAAAAACAAAACAGTAAGCCAAAGATCAAAAGAGGAAGCTCATGACTATAGATATTTTCCAGAGCCAGATCTTCCCCCAATTAATTTTTCTGATAGTAAAGTCGAAGAACTTAAGCAATCGCTTCCAGAACTTCCACAAGCTCGAGTTATTCGATTTGTTAACGAATTTGGTCTTTCGGAATACAATGCTGAGATCTTAACCAGGGATATTGTTCTTTGTAATTTCTTTGAAGCTGCAGTTTCTGAGGGCAAGAATTTACATGTTGATGCAAAAACAATAGCAAATTTTGTTATTAATAAAAAACCGGATTTGGAAAAGATAGATCCCACTGCACTAGTTACTACAATTAAAGAAGAAAACACTATAGAAAGTTTTGATGAGGCCAAACTTACCGCAGGAATTAGTAAAGTTATAAGTGAAAATTCACAGATTGTTACAGAATACAAAGCAGGTAAAGTTCAGGTGTTGGGATATCTGATAGGTGCTATCAGAAAGTCATTACCAGAAGCCAAAGACATGGATCAGATTAGAAAAACCCTTCTTAAGATGCTAGAATGATTCAATGACTGAAGGTTTAGGAGCAAAAATCACACCCCCCCATATACCCGAAGCAGGAACCCCTGAGGCAGCAATTATAGTTGACAGATGGTGGGATCGGTTCGGCCCTACGAAAGGAAAACTTAATATTTTTGATCGTGAAGAAAATGACCAATTAGATAAACTAGAAGCAGTTCCAGCCGAACTAGATGACTACTATGATGGGATATTCAGGAGACATCTAGCGGATGTTCAAGATCTAATGCTTGAAAATGGAATAGATTTTGTCAGTAAATCAAAATTCGCAGAACAGGATGCATTACGAAGAGCCGGTATAGAAATTCAAGGCTATACGGATCAGCTTACTGGTTTGAAAAATCGGAGATGGCTTGAAGAGACTATAGATTCCCAAGTAGAAACATCACATCAGGATCCTAACAGTAATTTATGGGCTGTATTTATTGACCTAGACAGATTTAAATACATAAATACAATCTACAATCACACAGGTGGTGACAATCTTTTAAGACTTATGGGCAATTTGGCAAGAAATGACGAATTAATCTCACGTTTTGGTGGGGAAGAGTTTGTACAGTTAATAAATCTTAACAATGTTCGAATAGAAGAAAAACCGGAAGCAACAGATGAAGAAAAAATAGCATCAATTACCGGAAGATATTCACGCCTTTATAAAGAAATGAGTGCAAAGGCATTACAAGAAATGCACCCAAAAGACACTTTAAAAGACAATGAGATATCAGAGGAAGGAATTCCCAAAGTCGTTACCTTAAGCTTTGGGGCAACAAAATTACAACCAGGGGAAAACGGTTTGCAATTATTAAGCCGAGCAAGTGCTGCAGTTGCAGAAGCGAAAAATGCAGGACGCGATACGACTTTTATTGCTGTCCCCGATCAAGATCGATTCTCATTTCAACAATTACAACAGGTTGCCTAATTTATGAAAGATTTTGTTCATCTACATAATCACTCGGAATATTCATTACTCGACGGATTGTCACGTATTGACCCAATGGTTGAACATGCAAAAAAGCTTGGAATGACCTCTCTTGCAATAACAGATCACGGAAATATGTATGGGACAATTAAGTTCTATAAGAAATGCCTTGCTGAAGGAATTAAACCAATTATAGGATGTGAAATTTACGTAGCGAAAAGAAGTCTGCATGATAAAGAAGCCGGAGTGGACAAGGATTACAACCACCTTATTCTTCTCGCAAAAAACTTAACTGGTTATAAAAACTTGATAAAAATAATCACAACTTCTCACTTGGAAGGCTTCTATTACAAGCCAAGAACAGACCTTGAATTACTCAAAAAACACAGCGAGGGGCTTATATGCTTGACTGCTTGTATAAGCGGATATGTCAGCGAACCTTTACTTGCGGGACAGGAAGAACTAGCAAAAAAAAGGCTTCAAAAATTAATCGATATATACACAAGAGAAAATCTTTTTCTTGAAGTGCAACGACATATAAGTGTTCCGGGACAAGAAGAACTTAACAAAAAGTTGCAAGTTCTAGGAAAGGAATTTGAAGTTAAATTGGTTGCAACAAACGATAATCACTACATTCAGAAAGATGATGCTGAAGGTCAAGAAATCTTACTTTGCATAGGCACCCAAACAACAATTTTAGATGAGAATAGAAAATTAACAATGCTTGACTCACCCGACTTTTACTTAAAGTCTGCAAAGGAAATGAATGAGGCGTTTAAGGATATGCCTGAGGTCATTGAAAATACTGTAAAAATTGCGGAAATGTGTAACCTGGAATTGACACTTGGTAAATGGATAATGCCGCAATATGATGTTCCTAATGGCCTTACTGCCGCTGAATATTTTAAGAAAATTATAGAAGAACGACTACCATTTCGCTACGAAAATATTACTGAAGAAATTCGACAACGTATTGACTATGAGATAGATGTCATTTTAAAAAAGGGCTACGAGACATACTTCTTAACTGTTGCAGATTTTGTAAATTGGGCGAAAGATCGAGGAATAAGCGTTGGACCTGGAAGAGGATCTGCTGCGGGCTCTGTTGTCTCATATATTCTAAGGATTACTGACGTTGATCCATTCTATTTCAACCTCCCGTTTGAAAGATTCTTAAATCCGGAAAGACCATCGGCTCCCGATATTGATCTTGATTTTGCTGATACAAGACGAGATGAAGTGATCGAGTACGTAACTCAAAAATATGGAAAAGATAAAGTGGCACAAATTATTACTTTTGGAACAATGGAAGCAAGGGGCTCCGTAAGGGATGCAGGCCGTGCATTGGGCATGCCATATGCTCAACCTGACAGAATTTCTAAAATGATTCCCCCAGGCTGGCAAGGCCACCATATGACAATTGACCTTGCACTAACACAAAGTCCAGAGCTAAAAGCTGCATACACAACTGAGCCGGAAACAAAAAGACTCCTTACACTTGCCAGTAAGCTTAATGGCGTAGCTCGCCATGCATCAGTACATGCTGCGGGAGTTGTTATTGCAGATAAAGACCTTACTGAATATGTACCGCTTCAAAAAGAAACGAACGGTGACAAGATAGTAACCCAATATGATATGTACACAGTTGGAGAAGACGGCGTGGGACTTCTTAAGATGGATTTTTTGGGTCTTCGAAATCTAACTATTATCCAAGAATCTTTGCGATTTATAAAAGAAAATCAAAATCAGGAAATAGATTTCCAAAAACTTTCATACGACGACCCACCAACATATAGACTCCTTGCCAGTGGTGAAACGACTGGAATATTCCAACTTGAGTCTTCTGGAATGAGAAGGTACATAAAAGAATTAAAACCCACTACTATCTTTGATGTTATGGCAATGGTAGCGCTATATCGTCCGGGACCGATGCAAAATATTCCTGATTTTATTGCTCGAAAACATGATCCTTCGAAGATTTCATTTCCTGACCCCCGCTTAAAAGAAATTTTGACTAATTCGTACGGAATCCTTACCTACCAAGATGACGTTCTCCTAACAACCATCGCATTAGCAGGCTACACATGGCTTGATGCCGATAAGTTCCGTAAAGCTATGGGTAAAAAAATTCCGGCTGAAATGAAAAAACAAAAAGAAATATTTCTTCAAGGCGCGGTTAAGAACGGTCTTACTCAGAAAAAGGCTGAAGAGATATTTGAACTAATAGCTCCATTTGCTGGCTATGGATTCAATAAAGCTCATGCTTCTTGCTATGCAACTATAGCTTTCAGAACCGCATATCTTAAGGCTCATTACCCAGTAGAATTTATGACTGCCCTACTTACTGCTGAGTCTCGTGGATCAACAGGACCACTAAAGAATGAAAAGATATCAATTGCAGTTGCCGAATGCAAAAGACTTAAGATTGATGTGCTAGGACCTAATGTTAATGCTTCATTGGCAGACTTTTCAATTGAAGAAAATAAAGTCCGTTTTGGCCTTTCTGCTGTTAAAAATGTTGGCACTGCAGCTATTTCTACGATCTTAGAAGCCAGGGGCAACGGTGAATTCAAAAGTCTTTCCGATTTTTGTAGCAGAGTTGATCTCTCAAAGGTAAATAAAAAAACAATGGAAAGTCTTATTAAAGCTGGAGCATTTGATGATTTTGGTAAAAGAGCAGGTCTCCTCTCGGCAGCAGCAAACGCAGTAAGCGCTATTACTAAAAAACCCTCTAAGAAGGATTTAAATCAGATTAGTCTTTTCGGAGATCTTCCGGAAATTACACCTACTATAAATACAGATCTTGAAGAAATTGAAGACTTTACCGAAAGTGAAAAATTAATGTTTGAGAGAGAATTGCTCGGTTTTTTCTTGTCTGATCATCCCTTAAATCACAAGCTTAATTCTCTTTTTACATTTGCAACACACAAAATATCAGATCTTCCTGAAGTTAAAAATGGCACGAAAGTAAAAATTGGAGGACTAGTGTCAACTATTAAAAAGATTTTTACCAAACGTTCAAATGAAGAAATGGCCTTTATAACACTCGAGGACCATTTAGGAGTGAGTATCGAATGTGTTGTTTTTCCTAAGATTTTTGAACGTTCAAAAATTTATCTTGTAAAAGATGCTATTGTCATTATCGAAGGAAAGCTAGACTTTAAAGAAGACCTTCCGGTTATTATTGTTGATGGAGTTAGAATATTAAATTAGTATTCTTGTCAACGTATATTACGCTTGACTTAAATTCTGCACTCACTTAAAATTGAAAACTGTAAATGGCCTCACTAAGACCAGAACTTATCACTGAAATTGGCGGATTTCCCGTCACGAATACTTTAATCGCAACCCTTCTTGTGGATGTTGTTATAGTGGCATTAGTATTTGTGGTTTATAAAAGAATTAGAATTGTCCCTACAGGCCTTCAATCTATTTTTGAGCCCGCAATAGACTATCTTTATGATCTAACAGAGTCAATCGCGGGTACAAAAGCCAAAACAATATTTCCCTGGTTTGCATCTTTTTTCTTTTTCATTCTCATTGCAAACTTTATCGCCCTACTCCCGGGATTTGGAACAATTGGCATTTGGGAAAAAGGTCCTGCGCATGAGAGTACTGCACAACATTCTACCGAGAAAGCGACAACAACAGCACCGGCAGCAACTGAAAACGGTAATGAAACACCAAGTACAGCCCATGAGATAGATCTTCATGAAACGGCACCTCATGAAGCAACATCATCTAATAATCATGCGACAACAACTTCTGCAAGTGATACTGCGCATGAGGAGCCAGCACACGCAACAACAGAAAGCTCAAAACATCTACTTCCAATCTTAAGAGGAGCAACTAGTGACTTCAATTTAACACTTGCACTTGCCACAATATCAGTTGTTATGACACATATTATTGCTTTCCGCTACAATGGCTTAGTGGGTTACGCAAAAAAGTTCCTTTCTAAAAATCCTATCAATCTCGCAATTGGACTACTTGAATTCCTCCTTGAAGGTGTTAAAATATTTTCACTTTCATTTAGGCTTTTTGGTAATATATTTGCAGGAGAGGTAGTTCTTGTTACAGTAGCTGGTCTTGCTGCCTACTCAGCATTTCTAGCACCAATCCCATTTTTACTGCTTGAAGTGATTGTGGCACTAGTGCAAGCACTAGTATTTGCTATGCTAACTATGGTATTTATGTCATTACTCGCGACAACATCTTCGGAAGGAGGTGGTCATTAATATGGAGTTTGCATTAACAGGTGGTGCAACAATTGCGCTTGGAGGTGTACTTCCAGCTCTTGCAATTGCAATCATTGGTTACAAAGCTATGGAAGCTATCGGAAGAAATCCCGAAGCTTCTACTAAAATCCTTCCTGCCATGCTTTTGGGAATGGCGTTTGCTGAGGCTATCGCTATTTATTCACTGATTTTGGCCTTTATTAAATAGTTATTTCTGCAACAGTAGAAATATACTTCTATTAAAGTATGGAAATATTTGAGCAATTTGGATTTGATTTAAAGCTATTTGCTGCACAAATAGTTAATTTTTTGGTAATCGCTTTTATCTTTAAGAAGTTTTTATACAAACCGATTCTAGATACGCTCCAAAAAAGAAAAGCAGCAATCAAGAAAGGCCTAAAGGATGCCGAAGCAGCAACTATGGCCTTAGAAAAGGCTGAAGAATCAAAAGAAGAGATTCTAAATAAGGCTGGAAAAGAAGCTGAGAACATCATAGCTGAAGCACGTAAAGAGGCACAAGAGTCTCGCGACAGCATGATGGCTCAGACAAAATCTGATCTTGATAAAATGATGGAATCTACTAAGGAACAAATTGCTCTAGAACGAGAGAATTTTAAAAAGGAAGCAAGAGACGTTTCCCTAGAAATCTCAAGACAAATTCTAGAGTCAGTTCTTGTAGATCTTTTCGACAAGAAAGACCGGGACGCTCTGCTTAAAAAGGGTTTGTCTAAAATTAACCATGATAAACAAACAAAAAATTAGAAAACTTGCCCATATAGCTGCTGATAGTAAAACTATCCCAGCAGATATAGAACAATTTGTATTAGAATATTTAGGAAAGCAGGAACTGAAAACATTCTTGGCTTTCTATAAAAATGCTTTGAATAAGAAGAGAATTTACGTAAGCTCTTCTGACAAACTGTCCACTGAGGCACTAAAAATGCTAAAAGGGATATATAATGATAAAGAAATAGTTGAGCTTCATGACGAAAGTCTTGGTGCGGGACTAAAGATAGTAAATGACGACATGGTAGTTGACTTTACGTTTAAAAAATATATAAATGACACAATAGAAAAGTTGAAAAATTGAGGAAAATTATATGAAAAATGACGATTTAATAAAACAAATTGAAAAAAGACTTTCAACAGTCCATTTTGATCCTAAAATGGAGAATGTTGGAATCGTTGATAGCGTTGGTGACGGGATTGTACAAGCAACAGGTCTTTCAAAAGTCGGCTTTGGAGAAGAAGTCGAATTTGAGAATGGGGCTCGAGGTCTTTCGTTCAATCTTAATGAAGACTATACCTCGATTATCCTTCTCTCAGAAGGCGAGAACATAAAAGAAGGAGATAAAATTAAAACGACAGGAAGAATTCTTGGAATCAATGGGAATGAAGAAATGATCGGACGCGTCATGGACCCCCTTCAAAATCCCCTTGATGAGAAAAAACTATCAACAAAAGGACCACTATACCCACTTGAAAAAATTGCACCCGGCGTAGTAGATAGACAACCAGTAGATACCCCTCTTAAAACCGGAATTAAGGCTATTGATGCAATGACCCCAATTGGACGTGGCCAAAGAGAACTTATTATTGGAGATAGAAACACTGGGAAAACAGCAATCGCCATTGATACTATCATCAATCAAAAGAAAAATGATTTAGGACTTAAAAGAGTTATTTGTATATATTGCGCAATCGGACAAAAAAGAAGTAATATCGCAAGGATTATCGGAAAACTCACTGAAGAAGGAGCCATGGACTACACAATTGTAGTTGCTGCGTCAGCTTCTGATTCGGCAGCTCTTCAGTACCTTGCCCCATTCGCTGCAACAGCAATTGGTGAATATTTCATGGACAAGGGCGAAGATGTCCTCGTTGTATTCGACGATTTCTCAAAACACGCTTGGGCATACAGACAATTATCCCTTCTTCTTAAGAGACCAGCTGGACGCGAAGCCTATCCTGGAGACATCTTCTATCTCCATTCCAGAATTCTTGAAAGATCATCGAGAATGGCAGATACCCTTGGTGGGGGGTCACTTACTGCACTTCCCATCATTGAAACTCAGGCTGCTGATAACTCAGCATACATTCCAACCAATGTTATCTCCATAACCGACGGACAGATTTACCTTGAGAATGATCTCTTCAATTCTGGAGTAAGACCAGCTATTAACACCGGACAGTCAGTATCGAGGGTTGGCGGTGCTGCACAAACAAAAATCATGAAACAGATCGCCGGTCCTCTTAGGCTTGAAAGTGCACAATTTAGAGAACTAGCTGCATTTGCTCAATTTGGATCAGACCTTGACGATGCAACTCTTCAAAAAATTGAAAGGGGCAAAAGGGTTAATGAGATCCTAAAACAACCACAATATACTCCAATGTCAGAATATCAGCAGGTTGTAAGCATTTACTCTGCAGCAACAGGGCTCTTAGACGATTTCCCTCTTGATAAAATTCGCACATTTGAAGAAAAAGTATTCGATTTCATTAAAGTTAAGAACAAGAAACTCATTCAAAAACTAGAAAAAGGAGACAAAATGGATGAAAAAACTATTGCAGAGCTAAAATCAGTTATCGAAAGCTTTAAAAAAACATTCAAGTAAGTCATGGCCCAAAATCTCCAACTTCTGAAAAGAAGAATCAAAACTTCTAAAAATATTGCCCAAATTGCAAAAGCGTTAGAAATGATTGCGGCTTCTAAGATTAAGAAGGCCCAAATTGCTTCCGCTAACAACAAACCTTACGCAGATAGTATTACTGAAACAACCTCGAAAATTGCGGTGTCTGTAAATAAAAAAACTTTCTCTCATAAATATTTAGGAAGCAATGAGAAGAATGAGAACAAGCTCCTTATCATAATTAGCCCAGATAGAGGTCTTTGTGGGTCTTTAAATACCAATCTCTATAAGAAAATGATTGAATGTGACAGCTCAAAAGTAAAGGTTGTAACTGTTGGTAAAAAAGCCGGGATGTTTGCTTCTAAATTAAGCTTTGAATTGCTTGCTTCATATCCTATGGGCAGTTCCTTGCCTGATTACTCGCTTGTGTATCAATTAAAGACGATAATTGATGAGCAAATGAATGAGAATAGTGTAAATGTAGTTGAGGTCCTATATGCAGATTTTGTTTCATTTTTCCTTCAGACACCAACCATAAAACACCTGCTTCCACTTACTTTTAATACAGAAATTTCTCTAGATCCAAATGAATCTTCTATATTTGAACCTGGAAAGGAAGAAATGCTTACAGAATTACTTCCATATTACTTGGAGATACAACTCTATAATTCACTCATTCAAGCATTTACGTCAGAGCAAGCCGCTCAAATGGTTGCGATGCAAAATGCCAAGAATAACGCTTTTGATATTGCCGAATACTTGAACCTTGTTTATAATAAGTCTCGTCAAGAAAGAATCACAAATGAGATTCTCGATCTTGCTAACAGCGCACAAATCTAAATAAATAATATGACAAATAAAGGAATAGTAGTAAGAATTCAGGGAGCAATCGTTGACGTTCGTTTTGAAAAAGACGTACCTGCTATCTATGAGTCTCTGAAGATAAATGTTGGTAATGGAAAGACCCTAATCCTTGAAACGGAATTTGAAATGGGGAACAACGAAGTAAGGACCATTGCTATGGGACCTACCGAGGGATTAGTTAGAGGCGCCGAAGTAGAAGCATTAGGAACTCCTATTTCTGTTCCTACCGGAGAAGAGACATTAGGAAGAATTTTTAATGTTCTTGGAGAACCTATTGATGGACTTAAAGAACTTTCATCAAAAACAAAACTTGCCTCTATTCACAACAGCGCTCCACCTCTTTCAGAGCAAAGCACAAAGCCTGAAATGCTTGAGACCGGAATTAAGGTCATAGACCTTGTTGCCCCTTTTACAAAAGGTGGCAAGGTCGGAATTTTTGGAGGAGCGGGAGTCGGCAAAACGGTTATTGTTAAAGAACTTATCCGAAATATTGCAATGGTACACCACGGACACTCAGTTTTTGCAGGCGTGGGAGAAAGAACTCGTGAAGGCACCGATCTTTGGCTTGAAATGAAGGAAGCCAACGTCTTAGATAAAACCGTAATGGTATTTGGCCAAATGAATGAACCTCCAGGCAATAGATTAAGAGTAGGCTTAACAGCTCTCACAATGGCTGAATACTTTAGAGATCAGAAAAATGAAGACGTACTCTTGTTTATTGACAACGTATTTCGTTTTGCCCAAGCAGGAAGCGAAGTTTCGGCTCTTCTTGGAAGAACACCTTCGGCTGTTGGTTACCAACCAAATCTTGCTGCAGACATTGGAGGACTACAAGAAAGAATCACGTCAACCAAGAATGGTTCTATTACCTCTGTTCAGGCTGTATATGTTCCTGCGGATGATTATACTGATCCTGCTCCAGCAACTATCTTTGGACATCTGGATGCCACAGTAACACTAGAAAGATCAATTGCGGAACAAGGCCTTTACCCTGCAGTTGACCCACTAACATCATCATCTCGACTACTTGATCCAAATGTAGTTGGAAGAGAGCATTATGAGGTTGCTTCCGAAGTTAAGAGAGTTTTACAACGCTATAAGGATCTGCAGGATATCATTGCTATTCTGGGTGTAGACGAATTATCAGACGAAGACAAACTGACAGTTGCTAGGGCAAGAAAAATCCAAAGATTCCTTACTCAGCCAATGTTCGTAGCTGAAATCTTTACTGGAGCCCCAGGAAAATACGTAAAGATTGCCGATACGGTGAAAGGGTTTAAAGAACTGCTTGAAGGTAAATATGATAAATTACCTGAAAGTGCCTTCTACATGATCGGTACAATTGATGAAGCTGGAAAAGCTAAATAATTCTTATGTTTCAACTGGTTATTCTCTCGCCTTTAGGGCAAATCTATAACGACTCAGTTGATGAGGTTACACTTCCCACAGAAAAAGGCGATATCTCAATACTTCCCCATCACACTCCCCTCTTTTCTAAATTAGCAGAAGGAATTATGACAATCAGCAAGAATGGCAAAAAACAGATGATTGCTCTCGTTGGTGGATTTCTTGAAGTTGGCGAGAAAGTAACTGTTCTTTCTGACTTCGCAATCAAGGCTGAGGATATACAAACCGCCAAAGCCCTTGAGGCTAAAAAAAGAGCAGAAGATTTCATTCAGAACAAACAAAGCACAGCAGATCTCATAATGGCTGAAAAAGAACTTCAAAAATCCTTGCTCGAACTTAAAGTCGCTGATAAAATAAAGCATCACGCATAATATGCGACCAAAAAGATCCTCACGACTCTCACGGACCAGCGAAAAGCAGAACAAACGCCAAGCATTGGTATTTGGGATAGCTTCAGTTGCATTAATTGTTATACTGATTCAGTTTGGACCTCTCTTGATCAACCTCTTCGGAAATGCGGTGTATACACTCCGAGGTGGTGATTCTAACGACACCCCTATTACCGGCAAAGAGCTTCTTCAGCCCCCATCGCTTTCAGGTATTCCTGAAGCAACACAAAGCGCCAATATATCATTTAGCGGCACTGCACCAGACTCTAAGGGAATCATTGAAATATATGTAAACGACGACTTGGAAGACGAAATAGAACTCAATAACAAATCTGACTTTAATGTCCAGAATTTGGCCATTAAAAAGGGTTCTAATTCTGTGAAGGCTCGGTATGTCCTAAATGACAAAACAAGTCCATTCACGCCCGATTTTACTGTAAGCTATATCACCGAAAAACCTAAGTTGGAAATTTTAAATCCTATCGACAATGCAACATTTACTAAGGCAGATAAAAGCATTCAAATTAAAGGCAATACTGATGCAGACAATACGGTTACGGTAAATTCCTTTCGTGCGATAGTAGATTCAACCGGAGAATTTGAGTATCAACTCCAACTTAATGATGGTGAAAATCAAATAGTTATTGAGGCAAGAAATCCTGCAGGCATTTCTACTCAAAAAAACATCAAAGTTACTTATCAACCTTAATTTTACCTAACTTCAAGGGAATAAGCATAAAAAGCACTCCAATTATGGGAGTAAAGAACAGTATATTCGTAAAAAAACTTCCCATAATTAAACCTGAAAGGATAGCAATGAGAATATATGAAAAAGTACTCTTGTTCGAAAAATAATCCTTAAAAAGCGAAATAAATGACAACAGATATATTACAATTCCAATAAAACCAGTGGTAGCTACTGCAAAAAGCAGACTATTATCGGCACCCGCATCAGAGTTACTAACCGATGCACCAACAGGCTCCCTCAACCCATACCTCAACTGAGCATACCTATATGCATTAAAGCCTACTCCAAGTATTGGGTTTTTTTCAATAATAGTGATTGTTTGAGAAATGCTTGTTAAGCGCTGGTTAGTAGATGCTACCCTAAATGGATTGAGGCCTTCTATGTGTGTGTCTGAAAGGAATAGAACTAATACGGAAAGTACAGCTATAGTTACCGTAAGCGTTTTATATTGTTTTTTTAAAAGACCATATACTAATATTCCTACAACCAATCCCACAAGCGAGGTTCTTGAGAAAGTAAGATATATTCCAACAACTGAAGCAAACCCAATAAAAATATGAGGCAATGCTTTTCTGTAAGACAATGTTGTGGAGAAAAAAATGCTTAACCAAAATAATATACTTAGAAAAATTCCAGTGAAATTTGGATCATATAGGGTCGAAGTTAATCTATAGAGATGATTATCCCAACCAAGATAGAAAAGTGGCCTTAAATCGTAAAAGAAAAAATATTGCACAAAGCCTAATATAAGAAAAACTATCAATGCCCCATACAATAACTTTGATAAAAGATCTGCTTTGAGAAAATATACTCCTACAAAAAAAAGCATTAAGTACGAAAAATAGCGTACGGAGTAAAGCAAAGAAACAATTAGGGAGACATCTCTATGTAATATAAAGTTCAAAAACAGACTGACGGTCCCGACTCCCAAAAATAAGAGCTGATATTTAATAAATCTGTGGGTAAATAACTCTTTTTTAGTTACAAGAAGAAAGGAACTTATGAGTAAGGCAATTAGGCCTACGATAATATCTTGTGGAACAATCTGAACCCCATTGGTTACTTTTATTCTAAATAAATTACCAAATGGCAAAAGAAATATATATACATATGTAAGAAAAACTATTATTTGTTTCATAATTTGTATAATGTTACATTTGTCTTATCATTCTTATAAATACTTAACAGCTGATTATAAACAGGGGGTACATTACCCTGAATTAATATATACTTTGCTTTGTACGCATTATCCCACTCTGAAAGTGTGTAATTAAAATCTACATAATATAAATTGTGAACTCCTGAAATAAGGACCAAATCATTCCCAACAATGTCTCTTATTTCACTATTTTCATCATAAAAATCCCCAAAATTAAAATTCAAGTTAGCCATTAAAAAATCTTGCCTTGTCTGATGTCCCAATATTACAGGGGTATATTTAGCGTTTGCAGCACCTCTATATAAAATTGTGGCAAATGAAATTATGATTATTGTTGCAGTGATTGCTCTCCTTGCAAATTCCCACCCCAATTCTTTAACCGAGAGGTAGCATAGTACCGTAAGAACTGGCAATAGAAGGCTTAAAAACCGAGCTCCGCCACTTTGTGTAAAGAAATACCAAACAAGAGCAGAAAAAACTACATACATAAGTAATGGCGCATATTTTTTGTAAAGAATTACTCTTTTGTAAAAAATAAGCGGCAAAGTAATGAGATAAAGAGGACTTATGGGATCATCAGCAAACAACAATGCTTTTACAAAGGTTTGTAAAAATACATACGGGCTTAAAAGGTCTAACGAGAAGTTTCTTAGTCCTAAATGGGTAAATAGTGGGTAAAATGGGTTACCCGTATAGAAATAGGCTATTATTAACCAAGGCATGCTTAAGGCAACTGCAACGCTAACAAAAACAATATAGCTTTCGATTCCCCATCTCTTATTCTTCCAAAAATTCTTTAAGAAAATCGGGATAACAACTACTAAAGAACTTGCAGACAGTATTTTTGTGCATATAGCCAATCCAAAAATTAACCCACTTGCCAACAGTGTTTTTTGGGTTCTATTTTTTAGAAAGAGTAGCAAATAGTAGAAGCCTGTTGCTTCGAAGAAAACTCGTGCAAGATCTGAGTATGCAGTAATTGAAAGCCAGGAAATAACTAAATTGGAATAGAAAGCTAACACGCACAAGAGACTTTCTTTTCTTCCCAGGTATAATCTAGAAATCTTATACGTAGCAACACAGCATAAAATCCCAAATATATAATGAATCAATTTTGCAGGTATTTCATTGGCAAGAAGAAGGGCTGGTATATACAACATTTCTACCAATTTTGGCATCAAGGAATAGTAAAAAAGATTACCTTCAATAAAATAGACAGAGTTATTATTTATAAAAAGCTGAGGAATTGGGAGATGATACCAAAGTGCGTCAAACGCCAACTCAGGCCCAAGCGCTCCTATTAAATTAACTATTGCAAGAACCACTATTATGGAAATGATAATCATTTCTGATCTATCAAGATCTATCCTAGGTAATCTAAAATTTTTTAAAACAAGCACGACAAAAATAAAAGTTGTTAATAAGACGGGAATAAAAGACAACCAATGGAAAAGTCCAAGAAATAATATTGCGTAGGAGTAACCTCCTATAAGAAGTGCTATTGCAAACATATACCCCTTCGGCAAAATAAATGATAAAAATATAAAAGAATTACAAACGTAATCCAACAAACAAATACTAATTTATATCTCATGCAGAGTTGGGGACAGTGAGGCAGGACGTTACCTCTTTCTTAAGTAGATTTTACCTCTAACTAGAAAGGAATGGAAGCTCATAAGCATTGCGTAAATAAAGCCAGGAATCCCATCTTTGTAACCCTTCCTTAAAACGTAATTTTGGATAAATTTTGCTGAAGGATATGCAATAACATCAAATGCGGATGACTTAACACCCTTCTCAATGAGTTCTTCTGCGCGCAAGGAGGAATATTCGTCGACATCTTCTACAAAGTCAAAGACAGTTGCGTGCGGTATATGCAGCAACGGCTCTGAAAGCTCCCCTGTTCTGCCGATTATTCTCCAGGTTTCGTGCACCTTGCCATGCCACTTCCCACTCTCACGTCTTCCAAGTCTTAATAATCTTACTTTTCCTACCTCACCATGGGTCAGATTTTTTCCCCACATGCGATCTATTCTTTTTATATAATATCCGGCGAAATCCTTTAACTTAATGGCTTTAAGAATCTGATCCCTAAGTGCCTTAGATACAATTTCATCAGAGTCTACAAAAAATACCCACTTACTTTTAGCTCGGTTCAAGGCAAAATTTCTTTGATTTGCAAAATTTGAACTAAGAGAGTGGGTAAATATGTTTTTAGTAAATTGCTTGCATAGTTCTGTTGTTCTGTCTGTGGAATTATCATCAACTATTACAAGCTCGTCAGCAAATACTAAAGATTCTAGACAGTCGACAATCTTAAGTTCATCGTTATGGGTAAGCACAACTATTGTAAGAGAGTTATCCATTTGCTTATTATATCTTTTTTCCCACTGCAATAAGAGATATTCCGAAAGGTAAATTTGATTTTGGCTCCACAATTCTGAGGATTGGTACAATTGCATCAAATAATTTTACATGCTCTTTTTTTAAATGAGCTTGACTTCCACCAATATAATCTCTTACTATCCAACTCAAGAGACCAACAACGTTAAAGTAATTTATATACTCCAACTCAAAACCGGCCTGTTGCATCAAGGCTGATAGTTCAGTCTTTTCATATCTCCTATAATGTCCCAGGTGCTTATCTAAAGTTTTATACGCTCTTTTTTTGGCTGGTACCAGAATAATAACTCTACCGTCATGCTCTAAGAGCCTGTGCATATTTTTCAAAGCTAAATTGTCGTCTTTAATATGCTCAAGAACATTCACACTGTATATAGTCTTAAATTTATTGGTAATTTTGTAAAATTTCCTTGTGATATCAAATATTTCTGTTGTAATATTTCCTTTACCTTTAAAACGACCTCTTAGGTGCTTAACGAGCTCTTCATCTATGTCAGTTAGGGTAAGATCCTCTACGGAGGACAGAAAATCAGAAATATTACCTGTTCCTGCTCCTATTTCTAAGGCTGGGCTTTGAATGTGTGGAAGAATTCTTGAAGCGATCCACGCATTATAGTTATCTGCTCCTTCAAGAACCTCGAGAGTCTTTACACCCATGTATGCTTTTTTACTTTTCATGTATCAGTTTTAATTTTAACAAAGCAGAACACATACATATAGCATAAACTCCAACAGGTGCTATGTGTAAAAGGGCGCGATTGAGGACATTAGGTATGTGCTCAGACGGATTTGGCGTCGTAACAAAAAAAACAGAAGCTAAAACAATAATGTCAATTATTATGATCGCAAAAGCAATGAAAACCTCGGTATTTAATTTTCTAAAAGTAACAAGAATCATGCTTAAAACAAATGCTATCCACAGCAAATTCCAATTCTTTATATTTACGAGCTCTTTAGTGAATTCCTTAAGAACAACAGGAATTCGTTCTGGATGAACGATCGTACTAATATATTCAGGTGAGGAAGGTACACCCTCAAGATGCTTGAAATATTGCCAATCAAGGAAAGGTACAAAAAATACTAGCGATAACAGTACTTTTTTAAAACCAAACCGGAAAATTGTAACAACTAGCACAACAAACTCTGTAATCAAAACGAGTGGCACACTATCATTCTTTATTAATGCAGATATCAAAAGCATGAAGTGTAAAATAAGTAAGTTTTTAGAAGAAATATCCTTCAATACTCTAATAAATAGCAAGAATGACAAGAAAATATAATAACCTAGAATAACGTCGGCTTGTCCTGCTTCAAAACGTCCACTGTGACGTATTAGATTTTGAGTCGACAGAAGAAGGAAGGTAAAGAGTATGGCTAAAAAATTGCCAGATTTTGTTTTTAATGAATTATAAAAAATTGCACCCAAACTTATATAAAACACCGCATAGGTTACCAATATCGACCTGTCATCAATTTGGCCAAGGAATGTGTATAGAAACGTTCCCATCATACTAACTAAGGGGGGGTATTCTGTAGGCAGATAGGTAACGAGTGACGGGTCTATTGAGCCTTCAACAAAATACATTTTGGATCTAAATAGCCAACTCGCATAACCATCCCATGCATTAAGAGGTCGCAATATTGATTCAATTAAAGTAAAGCCGCCTAATAACACCACCAAAATGAATAAAGCTTTTACTTTTCTTGATTTTGGAACAACTATTCTAGAGTTTGGCAAGGATATAGAATGTTTCAGTAAGGCAGCAATATAAAGAATTCCCCAGGGAACAACGATGTTATTAGGATCCCAAACAATTCCCGCTCGCGAATAGAAGTACATTTGCAGCATCATAATGCCAACACCTACACCAAAAGAAAATAAAATTCTTTCACGTAATCCTCCTTTTCCGAAGATACCCAGGAGATGCAATACGCTAAATCCAAGTAATCCAGTAAAAAAAAGCGTGAGTAAAACTATTAATGTATTCATTTTCTGTAAAGAGCCCCAACTAAAGAACTAGGCTTATACTTTTTTATAAGCCCAAAACCATATGCATCATTAATTAACTGTATATTATTCGACTGAAGTACGAGTAGATAATCATTTTCTTTTATTGTATATGCACTAGTACTATTAAGATCTTTTATTAAAAACATTTTCCGAGGATAAACCTCGTATCTACAAAAATAAAAAGCATGCACATCACTTGTCAAAAAATATATTGTAGACCTTTCTGTTGTATTATCATTCACGAAAATGCAGAAATCATAGAGTTCCCCGTATGTTTCGCGCCTCCTTTGCTCTTCGGAAGACAGCACAAGATGCATTTCTGACACAACAAATTTTCCCAGATTAATAAAAGTCCTAACAATACTTATCCCAAACCATAAGTACAAGGTGCTGACAAAAAGAATAAGAACTATTTTTCTCATTTAATAACTGTATAAATTTTATGATATCCAATCTGCATTGCCCTTGAAACCGGAACAATTGTCAAACTAGTTATGCCTTTAAATTTTACAATTCGTTTTTTATTTATTTCAAAACTACTTCCCTCATCATCAAAAATGACTATGCTTGTTACCTTATCTGGTAAATCTAGAGTTCTGTTGGTATTCCAAATTTTTTCAAAGCGCAATCCATATGCTTTTATAAGCAGGTTAGAATCTTCTTCTTCAAATAATCGCCCTATCATATATATTTCGAATTCAGGTAAATAGTACCTTACATGTCTCCAGAAATAGGGTCCTGCAAATATAATGGTCTTATCAGGCGCAAAGTTACTCTTGATATATTTAAATTTTTCGGAGAGAACATAATCGTTTCTCACAATGTCTGTATAGTGAAATGAGGACTGCCTATAAGGCTTTTGATAGAGAGGGTCCCTGTTGTAAAAAAATATATAAAGATTGATCAGAACAACAATTGCAATGCATACGATTGCCAGAATTTTCCTAACAGAATATACCCTCCTCAATGCAATACTTGCTAATAAAATACATGGCATTAAATAACCTTGTTGATAACCAGCGTGCTCCGTTCTGATGAATAAATTAAACAGAAGCGAAGGTATTGCCCATAATGCAAGGAGAATAAGATAATTAGTTTTTTTATTCCCAATCAGCATTTTTATAAGCTGATAAATGGCGAAAATACTTGAAACACCCAGGGTTACAAATGCCCCGTTCAGAAGCTCAAAACGTTTATAAATAAGTGGATTAAAAGATGGTAATGGCAATGCTTCAGAAGCTCCATTGCTTAGAATATAATAGTAATTCCTTACTCCACCATTTACAAAAATGAAGGGCATTAACCATGCTATGGTTATGACTCCAAATGCAACAAGAGCATGAAGCTTCGCTTTATTTGACAATTTATAGATTACATATACGGCTAGGGGGAGGGTTAAAAGAATCTCCTGAGGCCTTATTCCCAAAAGTAAAGCATAAAAGACGCCAATAAAAATAGCTGTATTTCTTTTCTTAAAAATTGTAATGTAGGCAAAGAAAACGAATAAAACTTCGATTCCTATCATGAACAAGTAAGGATAAATAGTTAGACCAAAGAAAAAGATTGCGGGTGAAGACAAGAAAACAATTGCACTTATAATTCCGGTGTTTTCATGGTCTAAATATTTCCCCAAAAAGTAAAAGCCAAGGGCACCTAATGCAGTTGATATAATGCTTACTATAATTAAAGCCTGATGAGGATCTCTTACTATATAATAGATGAGTTTTCCGAATGTTAAATACAGTGGATAGCCAGGTGGCGCAGGAGTTTCTTGATTTAAGTCGTAATTAACAAGGGCCAAGGTAATAGAAGAGCTGTCGGTATGAGAATGCATATTCTCAACCAACGGGATTCGAGTTAGTATTGAGACAATAAATAAAAGAAAAACGATAATAACTGTTTTGCCTACTGCCATGAATGAAGATACGCTATTATAGCATCAATAAACATCAGTATTATGAAAAAAGAATGTCCAGTTTGCAATTCAAGTAGAAAAAGAATACTTTTTAAAAGCACACTTAAAACAGGTGATCTTAATCCAGATATAATCCAGAATGATCTAAGGAATACTCTTACCGGCATTAAAAAACATGCAAGGATAGTTGAATGTAAAGACTGCAAAACTATCTTTACAAATCCCCGTGAAAATTTGGATAAATTTATGGAAGGATATGAAGCTGTCGAAGATCCCGATTATTTGAAAACTAAAAAATATAGAATGCATCTCATCAAAAAACATGTAAAAAAACTAAAGACGCATAGAAAGAAAGGAACACTTCTAGACGTGGGGTGTTTTTGTGGTTTTTTTATTGAGGCTGCTTCTAAAAACGGTTTTAAAGTTGCAGGGCTTGACCCAAGCAGATGGGCGACAAGTTATGTTAAGAAAAAAGGTTTTCCTATATACGGAAAAACGCTTTCAGATATAAAAAACAAGAAATTCGATATTGTGACTATGTGGGATGTCATTGAACATGTGCCAGACCCCATGAGTGAGATTCTTTTGGCAAAAAAAATTCTTAATAAAGATGGCCTATTAATACTTGGCACACCCAACATTAGTAACTTTCTGGTTAGAATTCTCGGCGATCGTCATCCATTTTTTGTGAGAATGCATATAACACTTTTTACTCCAGAAAATCTTTCATTACTTTTAGAAAAAGCAGGATTTAAGATAGTGGAAATATATCTTTATAGACGTGATTACCCTCTTTCATATTTTCTTGATCGGTTATCCGAAAATTCACCTTTATTTAAAAATCAATTTAAAAAAATGTCATCACTAAAACTACTTACTAAAATTCGGATGTCTTTTTTACCCAAGGATGAGTTTGCAGTTATCGCGAAGACAAATTAAATCATAGCTTTTAATCCATCTTGCAAGGACGTTTTAGTTCTCCAATTTAGTATCTTCATTGCTTTATTAACTGATGCAAAATTTCTTAATACGTCTTGTTTGTTTTTCTTAACATAATAAAAATTTGGCAATCCAGGCTTTCTTAAAAGTTTCCATAAAGTCAATGTCACATCTTCAATTGAGTACTCATTTTTATCTGCAATATTAAATACTTCATTTTTATTTTCATTCTCGAGTGCCGCTACAATTCCCCGTGCAATGTCCGAAACATGTGTGAAATTTCTTCTTATATTTTTTCTCCCCCAGATCTCAACCTTTCCAGATGACTCTTTCACCTTGCTAATGATATCTGGGATAACATGTCCATTGGGATCTCCAAAACCCGCAGCATTTATTCCATATACATTAAAAAGCCTACATACAGCATATTGCAAATCAAACTCTTGAAAAAAAGCTTCACATAACGACTCCCCAAAAAGCTTTTCTGCACCGTAGGACAAGTGTGGGGGCGGAATATGTAAAGTATCAGCTTCCTTTAGCGGAAATTTTATTGCTTGTTCATAGACAAGAGAGCTCGAAACATACAAATATTTTCTAACATGTGCAGCAGCCGCAGCTTTGATGCAGTTCAAATCAATTAATGCATTGTTGTGAATGATTGTTGCAGGATAATTATTAGCAAAAGAAACACCACCGACTTCTGCAGCTAAGTGTATTACTGAATCAGTTTGTTGAAAAACACGCGCTAAGCCTTTCTCAGATAAAAGGTCTTTTTTTAGAAATGTGGCTTTTGAATTTTTGTAGATAGATTGCTTATCAACAACCAAAACTGAATACTTTTTTTTAATAAGCAACTCTACAACCTCTGCCCCCACATATCCTGAGCCTCCGGTAACTATAATTCTTTTCATTCTTGCAATTAGAAGTGTATGGTATATTATAGTAAAATCTTACAGATGAAAACAGGTAAAAAAATTATTCCTAAAGTTAGCATCATACTCCCCACCTACAACGAAGAAAAAAGTATTGGCAAGATGATTCGCCAAATTAATACTATGAAAAAAAATTACACATATGAAATTGTTGTTGCTGATGGTGGTTCACAAGATAGAACTGTAGAAATTGCAAAGAAAGAAAAAGCTATTGTTTTTGAATTTGGTAAAAAAAGAGGTAAAGGAATTGACTTCCGCGATGCAGCTCTTAAATCAAATGGTGAATATATTGTTCAAATAGATGCTGATTACCAATTCAGACCAACTGAAATCCAACTTTTAGTCAACGCTCTTGATAAAGGAGCTGACATAGCCATTGGAAAACGAAAAAACCAAGCGGATGCACCATTTGTCAGAACTCTAGGAAATTTTTTACTTTCGGTTGCAACATCAATTGCATGCGGTAGATACATTACAGATTCTCTTGCCGGATTTAAAGCTATTAGAAGAAATAAATTCACTAAACTTAAAATAAAAGAACGTCATTTCGGATACGAAGCAGAAACTGTTATAAAAAGCGTAAGACTTAAATACAAGCTAGTAGAAGTACCGGTAAGCTATACGAGAAGAAATACTGGCCACTCTCAAGTTTCGCCAATAAAAGACGGGGCGCTAATATTGCAGTCTATAATAAAGGCAGGCACAGCGAAATTAAGCTAATTTCTTGTAATTCTTCTTATACCATTCCACAGTATTTTTAAGCCCAGTTGAAAATGGTGTTACAGCCTTAAATCCAAATCCTTTAACAGCTCTTTTTGTATCAAGCATCCTTCTTGGTTGTCCGTCAGGCATCTTAGCATCAAACTTCAATTCACCTTTGTAATTGCATATTTTTTTTATCTTTAAGGCAAGTTCCTTAATTGAAATTTCAAAACCGGCCCCTAAATTAACTGGCTCCGAACTCTCATATCTTGCAGTAGCCAAAACTATTGCGCGAGCACAATCCTCCACATACAAGAATTCTCTCGTTGCATTACCAGTTCCCCAGACTTCAACAACAGGAATGTTATTATTTTTTGCTAATTCGATCTTCTTGATTAATGCCGGAATTACATGTGAAGATTTCTCATTAAAGTTGTCACCAGGTCCATATAAATTAACGGGCAAGAGATAAATTGAATTGAAATTGAACTGAGCACGATAAGCCTGTGATTGGACAAGAAGCATTTTCTTTGCTAATCCATAAGGGGCATTTGTCTCTTCTGGATAACCATTCCAGATATCCTCTTCTTTGAATGGTATAGGCGCAAATTTTGGATATGCGCATATAGTGCCAAGAGCAACGAATTTAATCACACTAGCTTTTCTTGCTTCCTCCATCAGCTGAGTACCCATTATGAGGTTCTCATAGAAAAGCGTTCCCGGATAGTTCTTGTTATATTCTATCCCACCCACGTTTGCTGCTAGGTGAATTACAATATCAATGTCCTTTAAAAGTCTTTTTACATTTTTAACAATTCTTAAATCATCTTTCTTGGAATCCGGAATTAAAATAGATCGAGGCTTAAGTTGGATGAGTTGTTCTTTGACGTATCTTCCTAGAAAGCCATTTCCACCAGTTAGCAAAATATTTTTTCCTTTAAAAAATACTCGATCGCTTTGGGTATAGCTATTCGCCAACATGTTCATACGATTATACACTAATTGAAATAGTATGGATTAAGGCTATATAATTCAGCAAGATTACTGTCTATAAAAGCTTGTGTTTGGCAACAATAGTTTATACTATGACATTGCAAGAACCATAACTCGCTGTTAATTGGGATATCATATGGTAAGTAAAAAGATAATATATATAGGAGGCAAACAAATTGGCGTAGATTGCTTAAAAATACTTTTAAAAAAGGGTGTCAAACCAAATCTCGTAATAGCAAATCTTGATGATAAGGGAGTAGATACCTGGCACGACTCTCTTGTTAAGTTTGCAAAGAAAAGAAAACTGCCACTAATACAGGGTGCTCGACTAAATGATAAAAAACTTCAGAACCAAATAATAGATTTACATCCAGATATTATATTTAGCATTGGTGGGACACATTTAATTCCGGAGCAAATACTAAAGATTCCAAAACTTGGGTGCTTCAATATACACCCAGCTTTACTTCCCAAATATAGAGGCCGCTATTCAACAGTGCACGCCTTATTTAATAACGAAAAGCACATTGGAGTAACAGCGCATTGGATGGACATGGGCATAGATACAGGACCAATTATCATACAGAAAAAATTTAAGGTTGAGCCTTTTGATACAGCAAAAAGTGTTTATGACAACTTTACTAGACTTGGAACTGAAATTTTTAACGAATTTATAGACAGCTGGATAAACAACACAATTCCAAAATCCCAACCGCAAAATAAAAGAGGCGCATCCTACTTTCCTAAGGGATTACCCAATGGAGGTGAGATTGATTGGAATTGGAAAGGAAAAAAGATATACAACTTTATACGGTCCATGACATTCGAGCCATTTCCTCCTGCAAGTTTTTACATAGGGAAAAAGAAAATGGTTATTGTCGAAGAGAAGTATTTCAAGGGGTTCAAATAATATGAAAAAAATAGCATGGTGGGAGCCGGTAATCGGCAAACAGGAGTATAAATATATAAAGAAAGTCTTGAATAGTGCATTTCCCAATGAGGGACCTTTAACTATTGAGTTCCAAAATAAGATAGCTGACCTAGTTGGAGCAAAATATGCACTTGCCGTACCTAACGCAACAAGCGCAATGTTTTTATCAATGAAAGCTATTGGAATAGGGCCAGGGGACGAAGTAATTGTGCCGGATCTTACCTTTATCGCTACGGCCAATGCAGTCGAAATGACCGGAGCAAGAGCTGTACTTTGCGATGTCGATCCATCAACTCTCACCATCAACATCTCCGCTTGTGAAAAAGTTATCACTAAAAAAACAAGGGCAATTATTCCAGTTCATGTTAGTGGCAGAGGTGCAGATATGAAGACGATATTAAGACTTTCCAAAAAATATAATATTTCAGTCATTGAAGATGCTGCCGAAGCACTAATGTCAAAAAAGGGCAATAAATACCTTGGTACGTTTGGAGTTACAGGTTGTTTTTCATTTTCTCCGGCAAAAATAATCACTACAGGTCAAGGAGGAATTATAGTTACCGACGATAAATCTATCTATAAAAAAATAGTAGAGCTAAAAGATCAGGGCCGAGATAAAAGAGGTACGGGTGGGGATGATATTCATACTGGCATTGGCTACAATTTTAAGTTTACTGACCTGCAGGCCGCCGTTGGACTTGGACAACTCACTATGCTTTCTGCAAGAATAAAAAAGATGAAAAAGAATCACATACTATATAAGGAAAAATTGAAAGATGTTAAGGAGATTGAAATTCTCCCGTTTGATATCGCAAATGAAGAATTGCCACTATGGACGGATGCAGTATGCGAACAGAGAAATGCTCTAGATGATTTCTTAAAGAAGAACGGTGCGGACTGTAGGCGTTTTTGGTTCCCCATTCATAAACAAAAATACTATAAGAATTACAAAGGCAATTTTACCAATGCCTCCCTGCTCTCCCCAAAAACACTATGGCTTCCCTCAGCCTTCACATTAACCGATAAGGACATTTTAAAAGTAATAGCTCTTATCAAAACATTCTATGGTTACAAAAAATAATATCCCTACATTATCTATACTTCTTCCCGTACGCAATGAAGGCATCAACATTGAACTAATGGTAAAAATTTTGTCTGCCGTATTAACAGTAAGTCATGAAATTCTTTTCATATATGATCACCCGGATGACGACTCCCTACCAGTCATTAAATCTCTTATGAAGAAAAAAATGCATGTAAGACCTGTGCATAATAAATTGGGTCGGGGCGTTATCAATGCAATCAAAGCAGGGGTTTCAAAATCCCAAGGTAAGTATATTTTACTTCTTGCTGTTGATGATGTAGGACCAACACTGGCTATTGAAGATATGGTTTATCTTATGGATAAGGGATGCGACCTAATTAGCTGCACTAGATATGCGCATGGTGGAAGAAGATTGGGCGGCTCAATGGTTGAAAGCATAGTTTCAAATATTGGAAATAAATTGTTTCAGAAGATTTGCGGATCTGTTTTTACCGACTCTACAACTGGATTTAAAATGTTTCGCCGAGACATATTTGAAAAAATTAACCTTGAATCTAGGCCGATTGGGTGGGCAGTAGTATTTGAACTAGCCGTTAAAGCACAAGCTCAAGGATTTCGACTCGGCGAAGTGCCTATCATTTCTATTGACAGATTGTATGGAGGCAAATCAACATTCTTTCTTGGACCTTGGTTTCAAGAATATCTAAAATGGTTTTTTTACGGGATGCGACATCTTCACAATAGTGAAAAAAAGAAGTTAAGGATTAAAATACCAAAAGTAACTGCATCTTAACTCTTACGCGAAACTTTAAGATCTTTTATATTAAAGAAAATATTACCAGTTCCAAAAACATTCCAAATATCGCAGACGTAGCAGTTCTTCTTCACTACCTTTCTAAGTTTTGCTATATCTAAGGATTTATATTCAAGGTGATTTGTTGCAACAAATATCAAGTCTGCTCCTTTGCATGCGTCATAAACATCAGTCCGTATTTCTTGGTAGGCATATTCCTTAACATACGGATCATGAAGCTCGACTTTCATATTCTCTCGCATTAGAGCCTTTCGGACTTTAAAACTTAATGACTCTCGTATATCATCAATTTCTGCCTTAAAAGCCATCCCCAGGATTGCAGCCTTCTTTCCATCAAGATCGATTTGATTCTTCAACTTTTTAACTAAGAACAGAGGGATCGACTCATTTATCTTCCAGCTTGTCGTGATAAGATCATTGTAGGGAAGATCTGACACAAGGAAAAATCCGTCTTTAAATAGGCATGGACCCGCGGTCATACCTGGACTTGCTAGTCCTCCCCTCTTGTATCTTGAGTTTACCAAGTCAATGATACTGTAGATATTCTTCCCGTGGTTGTCTGCAACAACCATAAATTCATTCGCAATAGCAAAGTTAATATATCTATACATATTTGTAAACAATTTTGCGAGCTCTGCTGACACATCATCGCTATTAAGTGTTGTGCATCCAATAAGCGAAAATAGTTTTTCAGCTTTTTTTGTGCTTTTGAGATCAACTCCGCCAATAATTTGTGGGATAAGTCTTATTTCGTCAATAGCTTTACCCTCCACTATCCTTTCCGGACAGAATGCTACGAAAAAATTGACACCAACAGACAATTCTCTTATACCGTTAATTATTGATTTTACGTACTGTGTCGTTCCAGGAGAAACTGTACTTCTTAAAATTAAAGTTTGCCCTTTCTTTAAGTAGGGCTTCATTTCTGCAAGCGCCGCTTCTATCTGCGATAAAACCGGGTTCATGTTGGAGTCAATCGGGGTGCCCAGTGTTAGGATAATATACTCTGATTTTTTTACAAATGAATAGTCTGTTGTGGCTACAAAATTCTTTCCAACAACTTTCTTAAGAATCTTAGAAGCACCATCCTCCATAAAGGGCATTTCCCCTTTATTAATTTGTACACACTTTTCTTCATTTCTCCCTATGCCAAAAACGTTTAGGCCACTATCTGCAAGTACTAATGCGAGCGGCAATCCTACGCGACCTATTCCAATTACAGAAGTGTTAATAAGTTTTTTTGTTTGCATAGTGTTGCCAATGTAATCGTTAACATATACCATATTTAGAAAACAAAGTAAAACTTCCTGCGTCGGTTTTGGCTGCGCTAAAACTTCCTGGGCTGCTTTTGGCTATGATAAGAACCTGCTTCGCAGAACCTTGGCTGCGCTAAAACTTCCTGCGTCGGTTTTGGCTGCGCTAAAACTTCCTGGGCTGCTTTTGGCTATGATAAGAACCTGCTTCGCAGAACCTTGGCTGCGCTAAAACTTCCTGCGTCGGTTTTGGCTGCGCTAAAACTTCCACACGACTTATTTGCAGAAAAATATTCCCGTGTCTATAATGGTCAAATGAAAAAGAAAATATTGATAACTGGTGGTGCTGGATTTATTGGCGCATCTATCGTTGAGAGTCTTATTCAGCAAGGTTACGACATTAAGGTTTTGGATAATCTCCAACGTGGAAAATTATCAAAGCTCAAAAATGTAGAGGGCAATTTTGATTTTATAGAGTGTGATATTCGTAATACGAAAAAAGTGGTTAGTGCAGCAAAAGACTGCACATCAATAATTCATCTTGCATACGTGAATGGAACAAAGTTTTTTTATTCAAACCCCGATCTAGTACTTGATATTGGGGTTAATGGTATGCTCTCGGTAATTGAAGCCTGCAAGCTTGATAATGTGGAAGAATTATTCCTTGCATCAAGTTCCGAGGTCTATCAAAATCCCTCTATTGTACCCACGCCAGAAGAAATTCCACTGGTGGTTCCTGATCCATATAATCCACGTTTTTCGTATGGAGGCGGAAAGATACTTTCAGAACTTCTTGCTATACATGTGGCATCAAAATATCTTAAAAAGACCGTCATATTCCGCCCTCACAATATATATGGACCGGACATGGGCACTGAACATGCAATTCCCGAATTAATTCTTCGGATGTTAAAGATTGGCAACAAAAAAACCAAATTTAGAATACAAGGAAAGGGCTCAGAAACACGATCTTATATGTACATAGATGACTTTGCGCATGCTTTCTTTGAAGTTTTTACAAAGTCAAAAAATTTAAGTACATTTAACATAGGAAATGATGACGAAATTAGTTCCCTTAATCTTACAAAGAAAATTGCAAAGATACTTAACAAGGAGATAGAAATAGTAACAGGCGAACTAAAAAAAGGCAGTACACCAAGAAGGTGCCCTGACATTACCAAAATAAAAAAATTGGGATATAGGCAACAAATGTCTTTAGACGATGGCCTTTCTAAAACAGGCGAATGGTATAAGAAGTTGCTATAGATATAGTGCCTTCAATGTTATACAATATTTTTCTTAAATGCAGGACGCTCTTAAAAAGACTATCAATACAGGACAAAGTCTACCCGTAACTTCTTGCCAGTCATGCGGATATAACAAACTTTATTCAATACTATTTTTAGGGTATCTTCCTCCTGTTAATACAATGCCCGTAATAGGTACGGTTCCAACAGTCTCTCCTAGCTTTCCGGCAAACTTACTTTATTGCAAGAAATGCCACTTAGTGCAGATGGGTCTAATCGTAGATCCAACTATCTTATTTCCAAAAAGCTACCCATACACTAGCAGTACCACGAAAGTTCTTAGAGAAAATTTCGCTGAATTATATGAAGAATCGTCAAAACTTATATCACTTTCTAAAAACGATTTAATTATTGATATTGGCTCGAACGACGGAAATCTTCTTAGCAATTTCAAAGATAAACACAAAGTTCTTGGTATTACACCAGAGGAAATTGGAAAACTCGCAATTGAGAAAGGGATACCTACAATTATCGACTACTTTACAACCCAAGTTTCTAAGAATGTCATTAAGAAATATGGAAAGGCTAAAATTGTCACACTAACAAACGCTTATGCACATATTGAACATGTTCATGAGTTAACAAACAATATTAAGAATTTACTAACACCAGATGGAGTTTTTATTTCGGAATCTCATTATCTAATGCCACTCATAAAAACTGTGCAGTATGACACCATTTATCATGAGCACATCAGGTACTATTCGTTAATTAGTATTATCAACCTACTAAAACAACATGATCTTGAAGTATTTCATGCGAAGGAAATTCCTTCACATGGCGGCTCAATACGCGTATATGCTGCTTTGAAAGGTAAATATGAGGTGAAGCCAACAGTAAAGAAATTGCTAGAAAAAGAAAAGAGTGTGGTTGCAGACATAAAATCATTTGAGAGTTTTAAAAGGAAAGTTGTTATCTCCAAGCTTGAACTTAACACGCTACTTACATCTATTAAAAAGAAGGGTAAGAGAATCTATGGGATAAGTGCTCCCTCAAGAGGTACAACTCTGGCAAGCTATGCTGGACTCGACGACTCTATTCTAGATTGCATCGTTGAAGTTAAAGGTTCATACAAAACTGGAAAATATATGCCAGGAACTCTCATCCCAGTACTGGATGAGGGACTCTTATTTAAGAACCAGCCAGAATATGCTCTTCTTTTTTCATGGCATATTGCAGATGAGCTTATACCTAAATTAGTAAGTAAAGGCTACAAGGGAGATTTTATAATACCTCTTCCGATACCAAAAATTATAAAAGGAAGTTCAATTAAATAATTAACGCCTCTTATAAATAACAAATCCTTGCTGCTCAGAACTCGTATATTTTTGCCCTATATATTCCATAAGCTCGGGCAATCTTTGAGCGTTAGAAACTCCATCTACATCCCACGAAGATTTATTATAAAGGATATATTTAGTCTCTTTTTTTTCCAAGGATTCAATCAATTCATAACGTTTTGCTTTTGAATTAATTACCTCCGGAAGATCAAATCGTGAAGGATTTGTCCTATTTGCCACAAGATACATTACTGGCTCATTTCCAAGAAAAAATATAGATTCATTTTTCTCCACATTTTCATGTACAAATTTTTGAACAAATAAAAACTGCTCATCTTGTTCACGAGAAATAGATATGGGACCTATATATGACGCACTTGCTGTATTCTGAAAAAAATTGGATGGAATTTCTAATATTCTACCGAAATGAGGCCTATATAGGCTGACAAACCGAAGAGAAAAAATCACCATTGCAACAATAATTACTATTTTAAGTTTGCCCTTTGGAAGCAGCAGGACACGTGAACATAAATATCCCATAAGTATAAAAGAAATTGGTATAACAAATGGAATATGGCCAAATCTTCCAAGAAGAATCATAGACAACATAAAGCCGAAAATTGTAATGAAGGAAAGATAAGTATCAACGAGTCTACCTTTTAATAAAAATTTTATAACGATAAATGCAACTAGGCAGAAGTACAACAAATAATTCCAATATAAGATTGCTTCGCGTGACAAAATAACTTTTACCATGGCCCATGGACTATTAGCTTCAAAAAAGAGCGTTAAGAGATTCGGAAATGCCTGACCATTGGGAAGACCCATTCCGGAATAAGAGATGTAATCGTCAACTACAGTTTGGATATATGCTGTTAGCCATCCATCTTGGTAAGCTAGAATTGAAAATATCAAAAAAGGCACAACTATTCCCACTAGGTAGCCAGCAGTGTTAATTAACACGCTTTTAAGCTTCTCAGCATGGATCGAAGCTATGAATACAGACAGAGCACTTATGATCCCTACAAATATGCCCATGTCAGAACTTACGAGAAAAGTAATACAAACAGTAGCACCTGTTATCATCCACCATTTTGGGTTATTTTTCGCAATTCCCTTATCCAAAGCAAGAAGAGCAATAAGTCCCATTCCTTGTCTCATGCCAAATCCAGGAATAATAATAAGCAAAGACAATACCATATATTGGATATATTCCTTAATTTTCAATCGCTGCATTGCCCATTTCGCGATTATCAATGCTCCAAGAGTTCCTATTACTAAATAAATAATCCTTATCAAAAAAACTGAAGGTCCGAACAGCTTTGAGGCAAAATATAAGGGGTAAATATAAAGAGGTCCATACGCGGCATAAGTGTCAACATATAGTTTTTGGCCATGCAACATGTGAGTAATCCAACCTCCAAATTGGCCTTCATCAATTACATTTATGTCGCCATAAAATGGGCTTATTACCAATCCTGAACCTACTAACAGTAGGAAAAATGCTGCAATTAATATCCAAATATATCTTTTCATTTACTTGATCCCCTTCTTACTAGGATTAACCAGCTTAAAATTCCGAAAAAAAGTGGGATAAAGAATAAAAGTAAAAAGAAAAAGTATTCTTGTTGTCGAGGATATTTATGAACAGTAAACCAATTAATTGCAGTTGTCATAGGATAGTAAAATTCAAATGAGAAGATTTTAAGTCCAGTCACCAATATGATTTCGGAAATAATAGCTCCGGAAAAAAAATATTTTGCATGCTTTTCAAAAAAAACTTTTTTCCTAATTCCGAAGAACTTCTTGTTCTTTATAATTTTTCTCAAAAAATAAGTAGTCAAAACCAAAAAACCAATAAAAGATACTATTGAACCTAAGTATAGCGACTTCGGCTTATAAATAAATTCCACTAAATTTTCTCCTTTTGGAACCTGAACTGACATGAAAGGATTTCTATCAATAATAATAACTTTGCGATTATTTATATAAGCCTCCCAGCCAGGATAAAAAGAATTTTTGAGAGTTAGTTTTGAATTGTTACTACTATTCGTTACAATTGAAATCTTATTAGTCTCATTTTCAAGAATAGAAGAAGTACCTCCATAATCAATCTTACTTGAGTAATTAACTGTAAAAATACTTACATTGGTACCTTTATAAAGAAGTTTGTATTCATGTTGATTTTGTTCAATCAACAAGTCTACGTAAGGAATACCACCTGATCCTCGCAACGCAATTTCGTTAGTAGAATTAAAACCTACTGGCTCCAATCTTAGTTGATACTTTTTAGCACTATCTATTCTTAAGCCACTAATTGGAACAGTAATATACATATTGTCTCGAGCATCTAAACAATTGAACAATGTCGAAGAAAGAAGTTGTTTGCCATTGAGCAACTGGATTCGCACTTTGCATTTATTAGATCTATTAAAATTTTGAGTTATTAACCGTATTTCCTTTAAATTTCCTTCCTTATTTTCAAAATAGACAACAAGAGGTTTTCTGAGACTAATCCTTTGATCAATATTTTTTTGAACTGTAATTTTCCTTAAATTAATATCGTAGTCAGATATGACGGTATTTATTCCAAATTTTTTGAGAGCATATGGGGAAACTTCATCAACTATTCCCATGTGATTTTTTAATGGAAAAGCCTTATCAAAATTATCCTTGTAATTTTTTATATCCAAAGCGTCGTAATTCTCTGCGCTTTCAATTCCATAAGCCATGTTTATATCTGCTGGAAGATTTATGTTCCCGACTTGTATTACCCTTGCATCATTTATCCTGGTTAAAGAATTAATAAAACTGTTTCTGGGGTAATAGGACTCAGTATTATTAAAACCGTTATAGCTTATTACTGGGAAGATAATCTGCAAAGTAATAATAGTAGTCAATATGAGTCGCTTGAATTTGATGGAATGACTCAACACCAAGAAGAAGAGAAATGAAGTAAATAAGAGAAATAGTATATAAGAAACCGAGAATATGAAAAATGATTCTGTATTTGTTGCGGTGGGCACAAACAAAAGAGCAATCATAGATAATCCTAAAATACCTATACCATATGTTTGCTTAAATTTAATTGCGTAACTTTTTTTGTCCAACTGATCAATTGAGAAACCCGCCGCTATTGAAAGAAAGAAAGGTATAAATATCGCGAATCTACTGCTTGCATTTAAATGCACTATTGGAATAACTGACAAGATCGGAAAGTATGCTAAGAGAAAGCAAATAAAAGCAAGAAATATAAATTTTATTCCAAACGATTTCAACTTAAGCATGCGAATAGCTAAAATAGCAGCAATAGGGCCAACAAACACTACGCTTGTTTCGGCAAAATTCGTTAATGCCGAAAATGGTTTATACAAAGAAAATTGGGGACCTCCCAGTACAATTGGATTCAGCAAGGAAACAAATGACCATAACGGCAATTCAGCATGCTTCGAAATGGATCTAGCGTAAGCAGCATAACTATTTACCAAATATTCTATAAATGGAACTAGCAGGAAAGAACCTAGCACACACCCCCAAAAAACTGCCAGTGCATGAATAAGAAATATATTCCTCTTTTTAATTACGACCAAAATATAAATACATGCAATTAAAAAGATATTAAAAAAAGTTTCTGGATGACCTCCAGTAATTGCAATAAAATACGTAACAGAAAGTAACGCTAAATAATGAAATTTGTTTTTTGATACAGATAGCTTTTCAATAAGCAAAAGTATTAGTGGTAGACAAAGAAAAACGTTTGTCTGGGGCCACTGCAACCAAATAACCATATAGCTTGAGGATGCAATTAGGGAAGAAAGTACTGCTGAAAACTTAGAAATTTTAAGCTGTCTTAAATATAGAATTGAGAACAATACAAAAAGAACATATTTTAAAGATGCTATCAAAAATAAAGATATTGATGGGGGAAAAACATAATAAAAGAAATTAAGAGGAAAAAATACTGCGTTCTGCATGTTAGCTAGGAAAGGAACTCCCGTTGCATTAAGATTGTTCCAAATAGGAATTTTTCCACGAAGTAGCTCTTCTTTTGCAAAAATTCTCCAAGGTTCAAATTGAAAAACGGGATCTGCAAGTAATGAGTTGTGGGGTTTTGTCCAGGAGCTTTGCGAGAACGATGGAAAATAATTTAGTATGTCTGTAGGTAAGAAGATTTTTCCGAAAAAATGCAAAACAAAAATGAAGGCAATTACTATTAAGAAAATACCCAAAAATTTATTCATGTTTTTCTGCTACTACGTAACTGCTGTCATATAAAATTTTGCCTGAACCCGTTAACTTATCCGAAATCAAATACTTTACACCATCATTCGAAAATTTACCCTCATGATAAAAAATTAAATATTTATAAGGCTCTATGCCTGTTTTATATAAGGAAATTGTTCCTTCAGGAATAAGAGTAATAAACGAGCCTTTCGCATCATTTACAATAGAAAGAGCTGCTTCATCTGCAACCCTCCATGTGGTCCCAAAGCTGTAAAAGGTTGGCGGCATAGGATTTGCTGCATATTCAGTACTCACAAAAAAATCATTTGCTAAAAGAAGCATTCCATTTATAAAGGCGTACGCAAAGACTAGCATGAGCGCTCGTCTTGCAGTAAATAACTTCACTAATACAAATGCTGACAGCAAAGCTATTACCGGATATAGAAGACCAAAATAAGCCGTCCCTGGAGATTTATGAAAAGTGAATGAAACTATGGGTACCAAAAACCAAAGCAATAATAGCTGCAACTGGTTAATTCTTCCTTTGTAGTATGAATACAAAGAAATTGCCATAACCAAGCAAAAAAACGCCATGCTCAGTACCGGAATATGTGGAATGACAACACCAGAGAGTTGTTGATAATAAGTATCCCAAATACCTGCCACTGTTGAAACTCCTCTTTCTGTAGGCATACCTACGAAAAAGTATCGAATCCTATTTACGATCCATAGGGGAAACTTCAAATAACTGGGTCCATTAAGAAAATCGCTCAGTATAAAAGGGAAGATACCAATTAGAAATGTCGCAATCGAAGCAATAGCCAATTTTTTAGATATATATTTTCTTTGCGGAAAAAGGAAAAAAAATGCAACCAGAGCTGCTACGATATTCGAAAGCTCAACGAGTAATAATGCCCCCAAGGAAATTGTAAGCGCTGGAAGGAGATGTATGTTTTTTTTTGACTTATAGAGAAGCACAAAAAAGATTATCGTGAATAATGGCACCAACGATGTATGATAGGGCATCCTGGCATTGACAACTGTCATTGGCGAGAATGCATAAAAGATACCAGCTACCATACCCACTGCTCTTCCAAATAACTTATTACCTAGATAAAAAACCAGACCAGTTGTTAATCCGCCAAGAACTCCAAAGAGATAGGCCGGTGCCACCGGATTAAAGTTAGAGATCTTCAGGGCAAGCGCAATTAACCAAACCGAGATTGGCCCTTGATGCAGCCATGATACAGAGGAAGGAATACCTACAAGCACCGGTACACCACTAACTATCATTTCCTTTGCCGCATTGTAATCTCTGGCAGCATCCCCAATAAAAAGCATCAGTCTGTCCTGCGCGTAAGTATTTACCATAGAGGAAATTAAAATTAGACATATGCCAAGAAAGAAATTAACAGTAATCTTTCGAAGAAACACTTCGATAAAAATGGCTGTTGTCAATCCAAAGTGTTTTTGGAAGTACAGATATCTACTTCTTTCAAAGTATTTTTTTATTTGTTCTTTGTCTGACAAACTCTTTCCACCTAAATGTACAATTTGTGCTTTTGGTAAGAAAACAATCTCATATCCTTCATTTTTAATTCTTATACAGATATCCTGCTCTTCAAAATATAGAAAAAATCTCTCATCAAAACCTTTAACAAGCTTAAATATTTGTGCCGGAATTAACATGCAAGCACCACTAACTACATCCACGAACTGGGTTTGGTTTCTATTTACTCCAATCATCCAAAATTTTCTTGCAATAGAGGTATTCCTTAAAAGACTATTTAAAAAAGAGTATGCAACCAATGCATTCAAAGGACTAATCTTTGAATTTATGGTAGGAAGCAGATGTTTAGCCCCATCATACATTCGGGGACCCAAAACACCCACAGTAGGGTTTTTTTTGATAAATGAAAGCATTGAATCAATCGCTCCAATTTTTACTCTTGTATCTGGGTTAAGGAAAAGTAAAAATTTACCAGAAGCTTTTTTTGCACCAAGATTACATCCTGAACCAAACCCAATATTTTTACTTTTTATATAAATTACTGTGTATTTTTGTAGAGCCTCCATTAATTCTCGACTTCCATTATTGTCAACGACAATTATTTCAAAACTTTCACTTGGTGGATTTTTATAAATGCTTTTAATGGAATCTAATATCTCGGTTTCGGCATTGTAGTGGACATATATAATTGATAGCTTCATAACTTAATAGTTGAGTTGATAATTTTTATTAGTTCATCCCCGGAATGTTTCCAGGACCAACGAGATTCGGCTTCTACGCGAGCTTGCTTTGACATTTTTTTGTAATTATTTTCATTAAGGACTTTTTTAAAGGCTTCAACAAGCTGAGAAGTTTTTTTATCTACAAGATATCCTATTTGCTTAGTAACTGTTTCTTTGTATCCACCGTCATTTAGTGCAACAATCGGGAGCCCGCACGACATTGCCTCTATTGGCATCAGGCCAAAGGGTTCTTTATAGCCTAGGCATACTATAATTTTTGCGCTCCTGTAAAGGTCTCTCATGCCAGTATTTTTAGATATCCATTCCTTTTCTTTAAAAACAAGTCTAACTTTTTCGGGTTTTATACCATATACCTCAAGTCCTTTTTTTAGAAATTCATAATTTTCTGATTTATCATATGCTCCAATGTAAAGAATGTCATATGTCTTCTTGCCCCGCGTAAGCGGGGTAAAGAAATCGACATCAACACCCATATAGACTGTCTTACTTTTTAGCCCATATGATTTTTTGATATTTCTGCCTGTATAGTCGGAATTTGAAAGAATTACGTTTGCTTGTTGTATGTTATTTTTATCAATGAGCTTTCGAAAGAATCTATTTACCTTCTCGTAATAATATCTACCCATACCTACCTCTCTTCCTACCTGAAATAATGGTTCGTATACCATACGTAAGGGCTCCTGACAATAATATATAATGGGCTTTACCAGAAAATTTAGAATAAAAGGTGCCTGCGTATATTTTGACGGCAGTACAAATACCGCTTCATAATCTTCTTTGTTGATTACCTTAGCAATTTTTCGATGGAGAAAATACAATCGAATAAGCTCAATTGTATCTTTATAGAGCCTTATTTTCCAATCATTCCCTTTCCACAATTTAGGCTTGAATTTGAAGAAGTGCACTTTTGAATAATACAAATCTTCTGCATGATCACGTTTGTCATCGACAATAAAAAGGTCAACATCGAATTCGCGTAGAATATTCTTTGAAAATTCGTTGGACGATCTCCTTGCTCCACCCTTATCTAGTTCATGGAAAAAAGCTACACGTTTTTTAACTAAATTCTTTTTCATTTTCTTGTATCCATGTGAACAGCTTTTTTAGGCCGGCAGGAAGATTGGTTTTTGGTACCCATCCGAAATCTTTCTTTGCACGACTAGTATCAGCAATAAATATGAACTGGTCACCCGGTCTTGGATTGTCCTTCTTGATAGTGATGTCTTTCCTGAATAATTTTTGGAGAATTGGCCCGAATTCGAGCCACACCGATATTGAATTTTTTAATCCTCCTCCTAAGTTATAAACTCTCCCCGATGTTGTCTTTATATTCTGTATTGCCAAATCATATGCTTCAATGAGATCGCCTACATACAATAAATCTCTAACCTGCTTACCATTGCCATAAATGGTAATTTCTTTATTCAAATGAACTGCAATCATGAACCAGGCAACCCATCCCTGATCTTCAAATCCGTATTGATGTGGACCATAAATACATGATTGTCTAAAAACTACTGTCCTCATTCCATAAATCCGGCTGTAATCTCTAACATACTGATCCGACGCCCCCTTACTACAACCGTATGGAGAATGAAAATCTAATCCCTGCATCTCATTAATTCCCTTAGGTAAATTCTTAAAAGAATATCTAGTCTTTTCTTCCTGAATTTTTATATTTTCTAAATCGCCATAGACTTTATTTGTCGAGCTAAAAATGAATATGGGATTTTTCTTACTCTTTCGCGCTGCTTCAAGCATATTCATGGTCCCAACGGCATTTGCTCTAAAGTCCGCCATGGGATCAAGAACTGATGTTGTCACTGCAACTTGCCCAGCTAAATGAAAAATTATGTCAGCTTTGGATACTATGTTTTCTAATTTTCTTGAAGTATCTTTTAAATCGTACTTTACCAGTTTGAAATTATTTTTATGAGTTTTGGTCAGCCACTTAATATTCTTTTCCACTCCTTTTCGTGAAAGGTTATCGAGAAGTATGACATTGTATTTTTTCCTAATGTAATATGCTGCCGTATTAATACCTATAAAACCCGCTCCCCCAGTGATTAATACAGTCTTTTTCATGCCTTTTGATTGGGTAATTATATACTAATTTCAAATGAAATTCAGATCGAATTAGCCCTTATTTGCAATTAAAACTAGCATACAAGATAATCGAAATATGAGCTACAGAAATCTAATTTTTAAAAGCACTGCCTGGATGATGGCACTTCGAATTGCCACTCAAGGATTGGTAATACTTAAGTTAATTGTAGTAACAAGATTGTTAACACCTGCAGACTTCGGAGCTTTCGCAATCGTTGTGTCAATTATTACAATATTTGACACAGTAACAGATCTAGGATTTTCATATGCCGTAATTCATATGCAGATTGACATGAAAAAAATAGCAAAAACATTTCTCATGGTAACAATGCTTAGAGGAATGCTCCTAAGTTTGGCAACAATCATATCCATTCCTTTCGTAGCGACCTTTTTCCAAAATTCTTCTATTACTGGTCTTCTGCTAATTGCAGCGTTAATACCTATATTGAAAGGTTTACAGAACCCCTATGTAATAGGCTTTCAAAAAGATTTAAAATTCGAAAAAGAATTTATTTTCCGCTTAATTCCTGTTGCGGTTCTTACTTTTTCAACAATCCTACTGTCATTCTATTTCAAGAGTTCGCTAGCGCTTGTTATGGGTCTTTTACTTGGCACTGTAGCAGAACTAATAACATCGTATGCAATGACAACTCGTGATTTTTCAAAGCCTTTCAGCAAAAAGTACTTTAAAAAACTAGTTTCGTACGGAAAATGGATAACAGCAGGTGGATTATCAACGTATCTTACAACGCAACTGGACACTATTGTTGTTGGAAAAATCTTAGGGCCTACATCACTTGGCCTTTATGATCTTGCTTTTAAAACAGGCTCAACGGCCTTTAATGAAATAACAAATGTCCTGTCGCAAATAATGTTTCCTGTATACTCAAAAATTCACACAGATAAAAAACGCTTAAAAAGACTGTTCCTAAAACATATACTCTTTACGACAATCTTTGCCTTACTCATAAACATTCCCCTGCTGCTTTTTCCTAAAGAAATAATTACTATCCTTTTTGGACCGAAATGGGTAGATGCTTCAGGTGTTCTGAGAATACTTGCAATATATGGATTTCTAAGAGCCTCTATTGGCCCAATAGGTCCATTATTTTTATCCGTTGGCATACCACACACTTTAGCCAAGGTTAATTTTATTCATTTAGTTGTTCTCCTTATCTTAATAATTCCGTCTGTCTTTACATTTCAAATAACCGGTGCTGCTAGCGCAATTACAATTTCTTATGTAATAATTACTCCTTATTATCTCTACAGATTATTTAAACTATTTTCTAAATGAAAACCATTCCCTCAACTGTATATGACAAAGACTACTACACGAAAGTTTGCCTAGGCTCATCTGAATTTAACCAAACGCATGGAAAAAATCTTGCTGGAGAGGTTAAGGAGCTACTATCCATAATTGATGTACGAAAAAACGACACTATTCTTGATATTGGATGTGGCCGAGGCGATATAACAATTAATTTAGGCAAAAGAGCAAAAATGGCTATTGGAATTGATTATTCAAAAGATGGCATTACCCTTGCAAATAGAGCAAAGAAAACTTTCCCCGATACTATTAAAAAGAAAATAGAATTTTATGAGATGAATGCTACGAAGCTTGATTTTGATGACAATTTCTTCGACAAGGTTATAGCACTAGATGTTATAGAGCATCTCAACAAGCAGGAAATGAAAAAAATGATGCAAGAAGTAAAAAGAGTCCTAAAGCCAAATGGGATATTCTTTGCTCATACCGGAACCAATAAAATTCTACATAACTATACATACCCGATGTATATAAGACCCATAAATAATATTATTCGTGCTTTTGATCGAATTTTTTTTAACAAAATCTATGATGCACTCCCTAAAGATCCGCGTACAGATGCAGAACATATACAACATATTAATGAACCAACATTTTTCTATTTAAAAAGCCTTTTTAATGAGTATGGTTTTGCTGGAACCATAAAAACAAAAGTGGGATACATAAAGAATAAGAAAAGTACTAAGCATGCTTTATATAATCTTATAAGTGCCCTTTATCCTTTCTCCAAATATTTTCCGCTTAATATACTTTTCGGATGGGCATTTATCTGCACTATGAAAAATATTAAATCGCTTTCAAAATCCTCTTGAGAGTCCCATTAGTAGTACCTGCAATAACAAAAATATCTGACGTAACTTGCAGTATTGGCAGATACACAAAAGCGTATGGATGCCTAACATACCTATAATTTTTTTTAATTGACCAAGATAGATATCCAACGGCTAATAGACAAATTATCCAAAATATCATCACATCTTTTACATGTGCAAAAGCCAATAATATTATGGCCAATAAAATATATCTACCAAAAAGAAACGGGGTTTGGATTCTATAGTATCCTGCCATTCCATCACCAAGCGCATAACTATAAAATTGCCAAGAAGCCTCAATGATGTTTTTCCGCTGCTGCCAATACACAAGAGCGTTCTTGGCTACTGAAAATCTCAATCCTGCTGCTTTTAACGCCGACGCGAAAACCAAATCCTCACAAGTATCAAGATGCTCCGGATAACCACCCACTTTAGTCCATGCTTTTTTTGAAAAAGAGACAGAACGAGATGAGGGAAGAAAATCTTGTGTTACTTTATCAATTGGCACACAGGTATAAGTGGCTAATGATTTTTCAAAAACATTGAGCGTTATTGGCTTATAAAAACCTGCGACAACATCACAATTATTAGCAAGGGGAGTAGTAATTCTCTCAAACCAAAATTTATCAAGAGTACATCCAACATCAGTTACAGCAATATATTCACTCGTTGTCTTTTTAATCGCAAAATTTCTTCCGGTAGAACGGTTACCTTTATGTATAAACAGTTTTAGAGGAAGTTTTTTGGAGTATTTTTTAATTATAGAAATCGTGTTATCCTTCGAGCCGGCATCAACGATAATTATTTCGGATGGAATTAGCGTTTGGGAAACAATGGAATCCAAAAATTTTCCAATAGAATCTTCTTCATTAAGTACTGTTGTAATAAGTGCGGCCTTCATAAATTTTGTTAGTATATAATACCACCAATGTTAGACCCTCAAAAACTGGTTACAACAAGCCTTATTGCGTTTCTTATTTTCTTAATAACGATTTTTTTTATTAGAAGAAGAGAAAAGTTTAGTTTTTATTTCGTATTACTTGCATCTTTACTACCCTTACTTTCACTACTTAAAAGAGGCGTACACCAAAGTGGTGACTTTGCAATAAATATAGCTAAGGCATATGATCTTTGGAATTCTCTTTCGTTCGGAATTTTCCCTGTTCACTGGGCTTCGATACTAAATGCAACATATGGATACCCGTTGTTTCTCTTTACATATCCACTTCCATACTATGCAATTGCAATTCCTAAATTTATTGGAATATCATTTATAGCCTCTGAAAAATTTTCTATAGCCTTAGTTTTTGTACTTTCAGGAGTTGGAATGTATCTTCTCCTAAAACAATTCTTAAATAAAAATAGCAGCGCGTTGGGTGCTATCTTATATTTGTTTGCTCCATATCACTTAGTTGATTTGCATTTTCGTGTTGCGCTTGGAGAGCTGTTTGCTTTTGCTTTCCTTCCTTTGATATTTTATTCGATGTTAAGAATATCTAGTAGACCCATAAAACGATATGTCGCCCTTCTATTCTTTACTTACTCCTGCCTAGTGCTTTCGCATCAAGCGATTACGCTTATAGCAACTCCATTCATAATACTATTCCCTCTTTTCATATTAATTAGGCTGAAAGGCTTATCAGGTACTTTTTGGAAAAAAGAGGCTTGGAAGGTAATACCTATATACATATCTCTCTTTTGTGCATTTCTTGCTACTAGTTTTTACTGGCTACCCGTAGTTGAGGGAACTGCGCATACCTTACAAGTCGAATTCTCAAAACATATATCTTTTGAGAATCCCACTCTTTATTTTATCTCGCCTTGGAGAATGGGCTTTCTTTATCAGGGTCCAATCGGCCAACTCTCTTTTCCTATGGGATTTGTACAACTGGCGCTACTGGTATTTTTGCTAATTTCACTATTTCGAGGCAAAATAGAAAAGAAACTTAAAAAAACATCCATAATTCTTCTTACTATATTTACTTTTCTGCTATTTCTCCTTTTTCCATTTTCTGAATTTGTTTGGAAAACAATTCCCTTTTTAACTAATTTCCAATTTTCCTATCGTATGATGCTACCAGTTGCGTTTGTTTTAGCCATAATTGGAGCAATATCGATCAACAAGGTAAGAAAACCTAAAATTATTTATGGAATAGCCACAATTGCCATGCTTTCTACAATTCTCAATTGGGGAACAAGAGCTATGCTTCCCGATATTAATGATTCCTACCTCATGCATCACGCACCTCTTGCTACAGCTGAGGCTGAAGGCCTACAACCTGCAGCTCCAATAAGTAGAGACATAAACAATATATGGGAAAAAATTCCACCTGAAAGCTCCCTTGAAGTAGTAAACGGTCAATCAACCATTAGTGTGCTCTCAAAAACGCCAACAAGGCATAAATATAGGCTCAATGTGGTACAAAAATCTGAATTCGTTGAGAATACGTATTATTTTCCGGGATGGAATCTATACATAAATGGAAAAAACTATCCTTTTAGCTTCATCGATGCTCAAAAGTCCAATAAAATTCGTTTTTCACTTTCCCCTGGTACGTATGACGCACTTCTCTCTTTTGAGGCTACCCCAATAGTTACCTTTGCAAATATTCTCAGCATCCTCGGACTTATACTTGTAGTTGCCTATTTAGCAATTCCCCATAGATTGAGGTAGGTATTAACTAATTTTCTCCACGTATTCTGCCTTGCCCATACATATGCATCTTCAATTAATTTTCTATTTTGACCTTCTTTTAGACTCATATCGACATATTTAGCAATCTCAGCAGGGCTTTTAGTAATGAATACATAATCCTTAAAAGGAGACATTTCCAAATAATCCTTTTTCACAGGGTCAGAAAATACTGCTACAACTTCTTTTTTTTGAATAATAGCCTCAAACATTGACAGATAACGAGAAACAAATATAAATCGGTGTGGTGCTATGAATTTTTCAATATTAGCCTCAAAACCCATATGAATTACGCCTTTCGGGAGCATCTCTCTTAAAGGACCATCACCTATCACCGTCAATTTAAACCTGGGATGTTTCTTTTTTATAATTTTATAGGCTGATATGTATTCTAGAATGCCTGTCTGTTGCTCAAGCCTACCAAAAAATATCGCTGATGAATCTGTGTAATCTACATTAGCTTTTGCCATTTCTACGGCGCCATAACTTACGTAGCTAGGAGAAGACTTATACCATTTTTTCATGAAGTCTCCAATGCAAATTGTGCCATAAGATAATTTCTCAATTATCTTTCTCATAATGATCCAACGTCGTTTTATAGGATAATCTTCATAACCATGAAAGGTTGTAAATATATTCCTTTTAGAGAGGAAGGGCCTAAGGGGCAAAAGCCAGAAAAAAACGTCATGAACATGTATAACACGCGCTTTAAAAAAGACATCCCTATTCATAATGACCCAACTCCAAATCCAAAATTTCTTAAGCTTTTCCTTTTTAGCTATCGGAATGCGATGAATGATAACATTGTCTGCTACTTCAGTAAGAGGAAGCCTTGAGTCAAATTGCTCAGTAACAACAACAACCTTATAGCCCCTATTTAAAAGTGACTGAGCAACCATGTAGACGTGCTTCTCGACACCTCCTATGTGTGGGTGGTATAATCTAGTTAAGAAAAGGATTGTTTGCTTCTGTTTCAATTTGATATATTTAATACTAGTTCGATATACTTAAAATATTTCACTTTGGATTGATTTGACGGGCCATTTTAAATCCAGATTCAATTTAGCACTCTACTATAGCGAGTGACAAAATGGCTTTAGGGCAATTGATTTTTAGTATTGTAACAGAAAACATATTACTAAATTGACAAAAAATGCTTAGCGTCCCACAATTGGAATAACATATTAATAAAAAATGGAACTTTTCAGAAAATTTTACTACATAATTTTCGATCTAATTCAGACACTCGTGATAGCGGGAGCAATTTTTGTCGTTATCTATGCTTTTCTTTTCAGACCCTATCAAGTAAATGGCCATTCCATGGATCCTACGTTTCAAAATGGAGAATATGTATTAACAAATCTTGTGTCCCTTCGTCTTGAAGAACTCAAGAGAGGTGACATTATTGTATTTCATGCTCCCCCAGACAAAGAAAAAGATTATATTAAAAGAATTATAGGACTACCCGGCGATAGGGTCAAAATATTAGAAGGACAAGTTTATGTTAATGGAACTAAAGTTGATCAATCATCATTTCTTCCTGCTACAGTCAGAACAAATAGTGGTTCTTTTTTAGGAGAAGGTGATGAAGTCGTGGTTCCAGAAGGTCAATACTTTACGATGGGAGATAATAGAGAATTTAGCTCTGATTCAAGAGAATGGGGATTTGTAACAAAACAGGCTGTAATTGGTAAATCCTTCTTCGTGTATTGGCCCCTAAATCACATGAGGGTGGTCAGACACACCGAAATATAAGCGGAGCTTCAAGATAAGCAGAGCTTGGCTGCGCTAAGCAGAGCTTGGCTACGCTAAGCAGAGCTTCAAGATAAGCAGAGCTTGGCTGCGCTAAGCAAAGCTTGGCTACGCTAGGCAAGGCGAATAAATCTGCGTTTTTGATCAATAGAAAGTACTAAGAAGGATTCTCATGCAGATTTGAAGAAAAAAGCGCATTTTGGGGCGATTTTAAGCCCCACAGAGGGTATTACTCGATCTCTAATAGTCTAGAATAAATTCTTTTTAACTCTTCGCCTGTTCTATCCTCAGAACCTTTTATGGTAATAACTATTTTACCTAAGGCTCTGGACTGATCAAATTTTACGTTCCAGCCATATTTTTCACCTAAAGTCTTGGCCATTTCATCCTGCTCTGGAATATAAATCTTATCGCTCTTCTTCTGAGGCTCTTTCTTTTGTATTTCAGCTTTAACTTGTCTTGCTACATCCTCAGCACCTCTAACGCTTATCCCCTCTACAAGTATCTTTTTAAATGCGGCAAGCATTAATTTAGGATCTCCAATAGAGATAAGAGGCCTTACATGACCTTCTGTAATAACACCTGCTGCTAGGGCATCTTTAATAGCATCCGGTAATGTAAGAAGCCTAATTGTGTTAGAAATATAGGGAAGCGACTTTCCAACCCTTTTTGCTACTTCTGTCACAGATAGATTAAACTCGTCAATTAATCTCTTGTATGCTTGCGCACGCTCAATAGGGTTCAAGTCTTCACGCTGAACGTTCTCAACTATAGACATTTCAAGCATTTGCTGAGGAGTTGTTTTCTTTACTACAACAGGTACTTTTATAAGTCCCAGTATTTTTGCGGCTCGCCATCTTCTTTCACCGGCAATAATTTGATATCCTGCAGGCGTCTCAGCCACAACAATAGGTTCAAGAATGCCTTGCTCACGGATTGAGTTAACAAGATCGGTAAGTGATTCTGGTGATATTAGTCCTCTTGGTTGAAGTGGGTTAGGTTGCAGGAGAGATAATTCCAGTTCGACAATAGACATTGTCATTCGGTCGTCCATAATAAGTCAATACTATACTACTTCTATTATTTTTTTTCCACGGGCAATTTTAAACTGGACAGTCCCGTCAGATATAGCATAAATTGTATAATCTTTACCCATACTTACTCCTATTCCAGGATGAAAGTTTGTTCCCTTCTGACGAACAATAATATTTCCATTAATAACTTTTTGTCCACCAAAAACTTTAACGCCGAGGCGCTTTGCAATAGAGTCTTTATTTCCTTTGACGCTTCCAGCTGACTTTGTATGTGCCATATATTTAAATTTTCAAAACCTAAATTCCAATTTTCAAACTGAATTTGTTTGATCAATTGGTATTTGATTATTGATCATTGCAGCTATTTTGCTGCTGTACCTCCTTTAATTCCTGTTATTTCTATTTTTGTAAGTTGAGATCTAAATCCAGTAGCTCTTCTGAATTTTGCTTTTGCCTTAAATTTAGCTACTCTAACCTTATCGCCTTTTGTTTGCTCAAGTATCTTTGCAGTAACAACAGCACCTTTTACGGTAGGCATCCCAACCACAAAGGTGTCACCATCCCCTGTTAGAAGGACTTCATTAAATGATAAAGAAGCACCACTTTCACCCTCAATTTTATCAACCTCCAGGACAAGCCCTGGGGTTACTTTGTATTGCTTGCCGGATGCTTTAATAACTGCAAAATTCATAACGTGATGTATTGTACCAGAAATTTCAGGTAATTTCTAGAGTTTGAAGCTTTTTATTTTCATATCCAATCGAAGACACTATCCCAAGAAGGATAAAACTTGTAATAAGTGAACTTCCGCCGTAAGAAACCAAGGGCAATGTAACGCCGATAATTGGCATTATCCCCATATTCATTCCGATGTTTGTGATGGTTTGGGTAAGTAGAAGAAAGAATATTCCAATAACAATCAAATATGCGTATGGGTCATCAAGTCTTTGAGCTATTTTATATATTCTGTATAAAAGAAAAAATAAAAGACAAATGATGCTCAACCCTCCCAGGAATCCTAATCCTTCAGAGATTGAAGCGAAGATAAAATCAGTCTGCCTTTCTGGCAGAAATCTTAATACCGACTGAGTCCCTTCCCCTAATCCTTTTCCAAAAAACCCTCCACTACCAATTGAAATCAATGACTGTATCGCATTATATGAAGACCCCGACGGGTCGGCAGTTAGGTTAAAAAGGGTTGTCAATCGTTCCCTTTGATAAGGACGCAAGAATTGATAGACAATTGGCATTGGTAAAAGTGCGCAAATAACAGAAAAGATATAGTAGTAAATTGGAAACCCATACATTAAAAGCATTCCGACCAAAGAGGCTAAATACATTAAAGCAGTTCCTGTATCTGGCTGGCGCATAATAAGAAAAAAGATTGGCACAGTAAGCATGATTGAAAGTGGATACTTCAAAATATTTGGGTATTTAGTGAATGCTAAGAAGTGCGCAACAACAATAATAAAAAATGGCTTTAAAAATTCCTCAACCTGAATCCTAATCCCTAAGATCTCCAACCAGCTCTTGGATCCATTAACGACAGTTCCGAATGTTAGAACAATAAGAAATCCAATAATAATAAATGCATACAAATGCTTTGGATATAAGGCAAAAAACTTATAGTCGATGCTTAAAAATAAGAAATATAAGAAGACTCCAACTACAAGAAAAAGGGCTTGCTGTCTAAAATATAAAATGTCTATTGAAAACAAAGTAGACAAGCTAATTGCCACCAATAGAACAGCAGGAATCAAAAGTGAGAAATCCACTCTGTGGATCGAAAAACGATTCATTCTAAGGAATTTTTACTTCAAACGCTTCGGATATAAAAAGGTTTGAAACTAAAGCCTTTCTTTTAATCTCATCTTCGTAACCCTCAGGCCATGAAGGTAAGCCTACTTCAACCATCTGCGTCATGGTAGTACCCAATTCTTTTCTCTTCTTCTGTATATTTCGGATAATATCTCGTGCAACTCCCGCATCAATATTCTGATTATTTTCAGAATAATCACCGTTTACCTCAAACGAATCCTTCCTAGATTCAAAAACTAATTTTTCAACATTCGTCTCTGCCTTCACTACAAACAGCACTTCATCACTTAATGTAACGCCACGATAGGTAATTTCCTTAAGTGGAATTTTGACTTTTACACCATGTTCTTTCCTAAATGAATTAATGGCCGTAGATAACTCCTGTGCCAATGACATTTCTACCTCAAGGTTAGTGTCTATGAGGTCTTTTTCGACGACTGGCCATAATTTCAAATGAACAGACTCCTCACCTGTCAAATTTCTGTATATCTCCTCGGATATAAATGGTGTTATCGGCGCAATTGTCTTACAAAGAGTTACAAGGACTGCGTTACATGTTCTAAAGAAATTGTTTTTATCATTTTTATCGGTTACGCTCGCTCCAACCCTGTCGCGTGAGCGTCGTATATACCAAGTTGAAAATTCATCAACAAACTTTTTAACTCTCGTTATTGCACCTACCGTGTTATACGCATCCAACTCTTCTCCAACTTCAAGCACCAATTTATTGACTTTTGATAAAACCCATCTGTCCAAAACATTTTGCGATTTTCCAACATTCTCGGAAAATTCCCAATTGTCAGCTATGGCATAAGTGACGAAAAAATTATAAACATTCCATAATATGAGAAGCGTTCCACGCACCTGATCTCTATAATCAATCTCAGAAATTCTAATGTCCTCACCGTTCATAACGGGCGATCCCAACAAATACATCCTTAAGGCATCTCCTCCATATTGCTCTATTAGCTTCTTAGGATCTGGGAAGTTACCGTAATTTTTGCTCATTTTCCTTCCATCAGTACCTAAAATGACCCCTTCAACAACTACATTCTTAAAAGCGGGGGAGTCATATAGGGCGCTCCCTATAACATGCAAAACATAAAACCATGCACGAATTTGTCCGGTGTATTCTGCAATAAAATCTGGAGGGAAAAAATCTTCTAGTTTTTCTTCTGCATTAAAAGGGAAATGTCTCTCTGCAAATGATGCACTGCCAGCCTCAATCCAGCTATCGAGTACTTCTTGTACTCTTTTTGCATTTTGATCACATTTTTTGCACTTTATAATTATTTCGTCTATACCAGGCTTATGTAAATCAGTTATTTCTACTCCCGATAATTGTTCTAATTCTTTGATCGATTCCGGCACGTATCTCTCACCACAAGCACATTCCCATACTGGGACTGGGCTTCCCCAGTATCTACTCCTTGATATATTCCAGTCTGGAGCGTTCTCCAAACTTTTTAAAAAGCGACCTGATTTGAAATGATGAGGATACCAGTTAATCTTTTCATTAGTTGCCTTAAGTTTTTCCTTCATATTCTGAATATTTACATACCATGCATTTTGAGGATTATAAAAGAGCCTGGTAGCACATCTCCAACAATGAGGCACATTATGTGGGAGCTTTTCATCTTTATACACAAGGCCTCTTTCTGCCAGATCAGCATTTACACCCTCGTTTGCATCTAAATAAAACATCCCTCCAAATTTAGGAACGCTTTCATTTATGATTCCTTCGTCATCTACTAAAAATGCCAACTGGATATTGTCTCTTTGCATAACAGTAAGATCTTCCTCTCCATATACAGCAATCGTTACTATTCCAGAACCTTCTTCAGCAGTTACAAAGTCCCCAGCTATTATTTCAAAAGCCTTCTTCCCCTCGTCAATTTTGTAAAAGTCATAATGGGGAACATATTTTTTACCCAAAAGACTTTGACCTTTTATTGTCTCTACAATTTCATACGGAACTTCCGAAAGTATCTTTATGGCATCTTTTGCCAGAATATAAAACTCATCACCTTGCCTTACTTTTACATAATCAAATTTCGGATTAATTGCCAGAGCGGGGGTAACTAATTTGTTCCAGGGAGTAGTAGACCATGCAAGAAAGTATGTATCCTCTTCCCCTTCTGCTTTGTATTTATAAGTTGTTGCTGCATCTTGTATGACTTTATAATTCTCAGCATCCATAGCAACTTCAAAATTAGAGATTGGAGTTGAGCAATGAGGGCAGTATAGCGACACGCGTAACCCCTTGTATATGTGTCCCCCCTTATACATCTGAGAAAACACCCACATTACAGATTCCATGTAGTCCTTATCCCATGTCTTGTAAGCGTTCTTAAAGTCAACCCACCGTCCAATTTTGTCTATATACCATTCCCATTCTGAAGAGACCTCCTCAACGTATTTTTTACATTCGTCAACAAATGTTTTGACCCCAACTACATCTTCAATGTCACGCTTTTTCTTAATATGTAGTTTTCCCTCCACCTTATTCTCAATTGGCAACCCATGTCCATCCCAGCCCCATACACGTCTAACCTGATAGCCTTTCATTGTGTAATATCGGCCAAAAAGATCTTTAGGGAGAGATGACAAAAGTGAACCATAATGTGGCATACCCGTAACAAATGGGGGACCATCAAGAAAGGTCCACTTTTTATCACCTGGTCGTTGGTCTATAGACTTTTGAAAAATATCATTATCTTTCCAGTATTTTGTGACTGCATCTTCCATCTGAGAAAATGCTATCTGGGGAGAAACGGGCTTTAACATACGAGTTCAATTTTAGCTCAAAAATAATGGTTTAACAAGTTATGCAAAATTCAGAAATCTAACACGTTTCTTAAGTTTTCTTATCCAACCCTTAACATAACAAAACTAGTATAAAGAAATCATGAAAGGAGGTGAGAATATGATCAAAACAATACTTTTGGGTCTTTTTGCAGCTGGAATAGCATTTTACTTTGCTACAGGTGTTAATGCCCAGACAACAACAATAACTCCTACAACTACACCTACAGTCTCGCCAACAGCTGTACCCGGTGCACCAACTACAGGATTTGGTAATTAATAAAAGTGAGAAATTTCTTAGTAATTTTGATTTTTATAGCGGGGGGGTTTTTAGCCGCTATTCTTTTTCTGCCGAAAGGTAATCCAGTAAATTCAATTTTACTGCCGACGCCTCTACCTACCAAGGTCATTGAAAAAGACAACCCCCCGCTAGGTAAGTCAGAAAAACCTGTCAGAATCCAAATTCCGAAAATTGCAACTGACGCTGTGATTGAAGAAGTAGGATTGGATTTTTTAGGGCGAATGGATATTCCTAAAGACTTCAACAATACGGGGTGGTACAGCCTAGGTACAAAGCCAGGAGATATTGGCTCTGCTGTGATTGATGGACATGTTGATACTCCGCAAGGAGAGCCCTCAACATTCGCTTCGATTCACTTGTTGTCCCCCAATGACCAAATTGTCATAACGGGTGATAAGGGAACTACATATACATTTAAGGTGATCGATAGCACGGACTACCCTCTTTCAGAAATTCCAATGGAAAAAATTTTTGAATCAAATATTTCTGAATCACGTCTTAATCTGATCACATGCAGTGGTGTATGGGATAGTAACAAAAAATGTATTCTAATAGATTCGTAGTGTATGCAAAGCTCGTGAAGTAATTACTTTTCAGTACTTATACCGGCTACTTGAGGTTGAGGAATGCTAGCACTCCCTTTAAGAATATAGAGAGCCTCAAAAACGACCAAAAGTAATATTACACTCAAAAATAGAAGCTTTGAATTGGACATCGACTTCTTAGACTTGGTTGATTTGGTATTTTTTGCTTTCTTTTTCATATATATACTGTATCGCGATTTCACATTAGTTGTCAACTGAGAACAGCTCACGTATGAGATCGTCTCCCAATGCTATACCTGGCTTTATTCTTTTAATTGCAAATCTTTCATTTTTTCGAATTGTATAACCCTTATCCATCGTTACAGCGGTGCCATATCCAATTCGCTGAGCTTGCTCCTCAAGGAGAGGGCTATGATGCCCATATGGATAGGCAAAGCTACTTACTTTTATTCCAAATTTCTTTTCCAAATCTTCTTTACTATTCTTAATTTGAATAAGTGAATCTGATGGTGACAACTTCAAAAGATTGAAATGATCTACTGTATGTGCTCCAATTTCAACAAGCCCACTATCCATTACCTCTCTAATTTGAGCCTGATTCATATAATTGGGCTTCCCTATTGCCCCTGAGATGACATATTGAATTGATTTAACCTTGTATTTTGAAATAATGGGAAAGGCATCGGAGTAAAAATCTTCATATCCGTCATCAAATGTAAGCATTATCGGCTTTTTAGGAGGAATGGCTGCGCCCTCAAAATAATCTTCTAAGTCCTTAAAGTTAATAAATTCAAAACCATTATCAAGCAACGTTTTGATTTGCTGATCTAGAATATGAGGCTCTGTTGCAAGGAGTTTTCTTGTCGGATCATCTGGATCATTCACGTATTCTATATAGTGATACACAAGAACCGGTACTTTTATGGCTGCTATAGGCATATAAGGCTTTATAAGCATTTCCGAAAGGGAATTCGTGTAGAAAGACTCGGAGGGCCTAATCGATGCTGCAAAAGTTTTGCCAGCAGAAAGCAGTAGTATTGCTACAACAAATATAAAGATGCTAATGAATTTAGCTAAAAATAAAATCCTGCCCATTACAATATCACACTAGAATCTTCCTCGATGCTTTCACGTGAGAGGATATACACTTCCGTACCATATTCGTCTTGTCCAACTTTTTCAGCCTCATTTCTCAATATTGCCTCATATGGTTTGCACTGTCGACAACCACCAGCCGGACACGAAAATTTCTTCAAAGTTCTTGCTAATTTTACTTTTCGAGCAGCGTCAAGAACTCTTTTGTATGCTACTTCACTCTCTGGAAGCTCGCAAGGAGTAAGGTCATTATTACGCTCAAGATACCAGTAACTTGCCTTTTCTGCTTTTCTTTTCTGACAGTTCTCAACCAACAACAGATAGATTGGCAACTGCAAAGATTCGCCGTCCTCATCCCCTTTTCCTGTCTTAAAATCAATAATATGAACGCTATCTCGTTCAGGAATGTATTCCAGCCAATCAATTTTCCCGCATAATATAATATTTTCCTCCTCTGATAACCAATAATTCGGTAGATCCATTTTTATTTTTACAGCCTGATTGTTGATTGGACCTGGATGGTCAGTTACTCTTTTTAACATCTCCTCGCCTCGAGCTCGGTAGCGAGCCTCGGAATCAACATCTGTAAATCCTCCTAATTTTCCGGAAACTTTTTTCCATGAGGCTTCAAATAGCTTTATAAGTGGGACTTGAAAACGTTGGCCTACAGGGAGAATCGACAGACTCTCTACAACCTCATGCACAGCCTGACCCAAGGCCAAAGGAGGAGACATGAGTTTTATTTTTTTATTAGTAACTGGATCTTTATACACATGCTTCAAAAAATAGGCTCTTGGACAAGAAAGAAAGTCAGAAATTGAAGTATGTGAAACCCAGGTTGCAGAGTACTTATCACCTACCATACGAGTTATATTGTATACCAAAATGGTATAATTTATAGATGAAGATAACTGACGTTGTATTTACAAACCATGCCATAGAACGAATAAAGCAAAGAGGAATTTCGGGGGACTGGATATGGCAGACAGTTAAGCAACCTGAAGCCAAAATGGCAGGGAAAGAGAAGCATACCACCGAATTTACTAAAAGATTTAACGAACGCACCGTAACTGCTGTGGCAAAAAAGAATGACATTGGAGAATGGGTAGTTCTTTCTGCATGGGTAGATCCGCCTTTTCCCGGAACTGAAGATCATCGCAAAAAGGAAGCATATCTTAAAAAACAGGACAAAAGGAGAGAATTTTCACGTCGAATGGAAAAAGCATCCTTCTGGGGAAAAATGTGGCTGGCTTTTCGAAAACAAGCAGGTCTTTAAATGGATTATTCAAAAAAAAGCACATATTTATTTTCCATTGATGCACTTAGAGTCATATCAATTCTTGCAGTCATCCTTATTCATTCAACAACAAAAACACTGGCCAACCTTGATCACAATGTTATAGATGGATTTTTTTCGCTTTTTCTAAATCAAGCTTCACGCTTTGCCGTACCATTATTCTTCTTGATATCAGGATTTGTTCTGGAACTGAATAATAAGAATTTACCCTATCTCACGTATTTTAAAAAAAGAACGTCTAGAGTCATTCTGCCTTTTGTATTTTGGAGCCTGTTGTACTTTATGATCGGATGGGGTTTTAATGTATCTAAGATCTTCAGCCTACAATTTGGACAAATTCTTTTAACTGGTAACGCCTCTTATCACCTATATTTCATTCCTACTCTCGTTATCTTTTATGTTGCTTTCCCTCTCCTTCACAATACATTACATTTTTTTAGAAAACCTTTAGTTTTTATCACTCTTTGGGTTATTCAGATACTACTTTTGTCTTTTGACTATTATGTGCACTCACTAAGAATCGATCCAAATATTCGAATCGTACTTCTCGTTGGTGCAATGTTTGTAACGGGAATGATTGCGTCTCACATCAAAGATAAAATATTTGCATTTACAAAAGTTCATCTTAAATGGCTTACTACTATTACAATAGCAACCCTTTTAATAGTATTTTTCCATGTTGCTGCTCTATCTATCATTAAAAAAACAACAAGTTTTATTTATAACCAGCATGGACCGCTTACCTATGTATATACTCTACTCGGCGCTCTTGCTACAGCCTCTCTTCTTGAAAGAACACAATTTGCCAGGAAATACTTTATTCAACTCTCCAAGCTTTCTTTTTTTGTTTTCTTTATCCACGTTATGGTGCTTGATTTTGTTTGGAATAACTTTGTCAGAAATACAGTCATTACAAATCATCATTGGGTCCTAAAACAATTATGGTTTGATCCACTATTCTTTTTATCTATTACTATTCTATCTTTTGGAATTGCATATATAATTCATAAAATACCATATGCTTCAAAAATCACAGGCTGATTCTAAAATAAAAACAATACGAGCAGATAAGTTGCTTTCTTCATTGGGAGTTGCCTCGCGTCGTGGAATTGAGGCATTTCTTAAGCATTCCTCAATTACTGCAAATGGCGTAAAAATTACAGAGCATGGACAACGAATTCCTATGAAGTCAGTAATAAAAATTAATGGCCAAGAATTATCAAAACCAAAAAGAGTGTATTTCCTTATCAACAAGCCGAAAGGCATTGTCTCAACTGCATCGGACGAATTTGGAAGAAAAAATGTAGTAAGCCTTATCAAAACCAAAGAGCGTATCTTCCCAATAGGAAGACTTGATCGAGACACACACGGACTATTAATACTTACCAACGATGGAGAACTTACAAATATGCTGATTCATCCCCGTTATCATATTCCAAAAACATATCAACTTAAGATCAAAGCACCCGTAAACCCCTCACACCTTGAGAAATTTGAAAATGGAATTACTCTCGAGGATGGAATAACAAGTCCTACCAAAGTAGCTGTTATTCAGCGGAGAAAAGATGCAACAATTCTTGAGGTAGTACTATATGAAGGGAAGAAACGTCAAATACGAAGAATGTGCGAAGCACTCAAGCTTCCTCTTGCCGATTTAGAAAGAATAAAATTTGGTAATATAACACTTGACGGATTAAAAGAAGGAGAATACAGAAATCTTTCTGGCATTGAAATCGAAAAATTAAGAAAGCTATGCATATAATAACCGGCAGTATTGCTTACGACTACATAATGGATTTTCCAGGTAAATATGAAGATCATATTCTTCCTGCACAAATTCACAAAATAAATCTTTCATTCCTTGTGAATAAGTTTGAAAAGAGACGTGGAGGAACGGCTGGGAATGTTTCTTACTCTCTAGGACTACTCAAAACACCTCACATATTATTTTCATATGCAGGCAAAGACTTTAAAGATTATGGACAAGAACTGAAAAAATTAAAAATCAATATTGATCATGTATCTATAGACCCCACAGACTATACCTCAACAGGATTTGCAATGACTGACCAGAATCACAATCAGATCTGGGGATTTTTCATAGGTGCGTCAAAAAGCATCCCCGATCTTAAGCTATCTGAAGTTGCAAAAAAATCAGACACTATTCTTATTGGTCCATCAGGAGTTGAAGGTTCCATGTCATTTGTTAACCAATGCATCCAAGAAGGATATTCCTATATTTTTGATCCAGGATTTATTCTTACACAGGTAAACGACCGAGATTTAGAAAAAGGCGTTAAAAACTGCGAAATTTTGATTGGTAACGATTACGAAATTGAATTAATAAGCAAACGAATTAAAAACCACGAGGAAATTTTTAAAAAGATTATTGTCGTAAAAACGTTAGGCAAAAATGGAACAGAAATTAGCGAGTACGGTAAGCGCAAAATCATAAAACCCGTAAAAGTCAGGTCTGCAATTGATCCTACCGGTGCTGGAGACGCGTGGAGATCAGGATTTATTGCAGGACGCGAAAAAAAACTATCCCTAAAGGAATCGGCTCAAATGGGATCTGTTGCCGCAGCATTTGCTGTAGAGCAATACGGAACACAAGAGCACACATACACTATCGAGGAATTTAAAACTCGCTACTTAGCTACATATGGTAACCCAATTGAAATTTAGCTCTGGACATTTGTCGATCAATTTGTTAGTTTTGTATCGTGGTAAAAAATTCAGACTTTGACGTAAAAGATATTGCACTCGCTCCTGTCGGGAAATTAAAAATTGAGTGGGCAGGCAGCCAAATGCCAGTTCTTAAAAGCATTAGAGAGCGATACGAAAAAGACAAGCCACTAAAGGGAATTAAGCTTGCTGCTTGTCTTCATATAACCTCAGAAACAGCAAATCTACTTATCACATTAAAAGCTGGTGGCGCTGATGTTGTCGCAAACGCTTCAAATCCTCTTTCAACCCAGGACAGTGTCGCTGCGTCTTTAGTTAAAGACTACAACATTCCTACGTACGCTATAAAAGGTGAAGACAGCAAAACCTACTACAAACATTTAAATACTGTTCTTGATTTTCATCCGAATATAACTATGGATGATGGAGCAGATCTCGTACATATGCTTCATACAAAAAGACAGAATCAAATTTCTGAAATAATGGGGTCTTCCGAGGAGACAACTACTGGCGTCATACGACTTAAGGCAATGGAAAAAGACGGAGCACTAAGGCTTCCTGTAATTGCCGTAAATGATTCCGACACCAAGCATTTATTTGATAATAGGTATGGCACAGGACAATCTACAATTGATGGAATTTTGAGAGCAACTAATATTTTACTTGCCGGCAAGAAGTTTGTTGTATGTGGATATGGTTGGTGCGGACGCGGCATTGCGATGCGGGCAAAAGGAATGGGAGCTGACACAATTGTTCTTGAAGTCGATCCTGTAAGAAGCTTAGAAGCAGCAATGGATGGTTTTAGAGTTATGTCTATGGATGAAGCAGTTAAAACCGGAGACATATTTGTAAGCGCAACAGGAAATAAGCACGTCATCTCTGTTGAGAACATGCAGAAAATGAAAGATGGAGCAATCGTTGCAAATGCAGGTCATTTTGATGTTGAAATAGATATGGCTGGACTTGAAAAACTTAAAACTAAAAAGAGAAATATGCGTTTTTCTCTAGATGAATACACTCTTCCATCAAAGAAAAGAATTTATGTTCTTGGAGAAGGACGACTCGTTAATCTAGCAGCAGCCGATGGGCACCCTGCAGAAGTTATGGACATGTCTTTTGCAAATCAGGCACTTGCTGCAGAATACATTCTAAAAAATAAAGGAAAACTTGAAAATAAAGTGTATGTTCTACCAGAAAATCTAGACCGTGAAGTAGCAGCACTGAAATTAAAATCAATGGGAATTACAATCGCAAAACTTACAGAAGCCCAGAAAAAATACCTCTCCTCCTGGGACGAAGGTACTCAATAAAAGAACTAGAATTTGAGAAGGTGGCCATTTTCTTTAAGCCATTTAACCTGAGCCTTGTAGGAAGGGTTATGACGCCTTACGATATTCCAAAAAATTACTTTATGATTTTTTTGTGTCGTATGCGCAAGTTCATGGATCACTACATATCGAATAACAAGCAATGGCGCCATCATAAGTCTCCAATTAAATTGTAGTCTATTGTCATGTGTACATGATCCCCATTTAGAACTTGTGTCAGAAAAGGAGAGGCCATTATAAGATGTCTCCATTGATTTTGAATATTCATCAACTAATTTTTTGACAATATCTTTAGCCTGGCGAATATACCATTTCTCAAGATGCATACTGCCCTTTGATACCATCCCAAGAGGAAAAAGTAATTTCCCATCCTTAATTTCTATTTGTAGGTAATTCCCTACCGCAAGAGGATATTCACTTCCCATAAATAGGAACTTTTCTCCATTAATGAATGTCTTCTGGGTGGACTTTTTCCTGGCTACAAATGCGAGGCGCTCTTCTATCCAAGTGCTTTTGCTTTTTACAAATGCTTTAATCGTAAAATCCGGAAGATACTTTGGGGCCCTTACTTCAACAATTCCATTTGGATGAATAACGAGTGCAATAGAAGCTCTTTTGGACTTGGTGATTTTGATATCAGAAATGTGGAACATGCCGTGGGCATTATAATATCATTTTTAGGATTTCTTCGCCTTACGCTTGTCTGCTGACACAATATGTTTTCTCCATCCGAATCCCACAGAAGCGATCCCTGCCGCAAATGCGCCAATCACGGATGTCCTGTACTTTTTTGAAGATTCAAAATTGGCATCAATTCTTGCTTCTATTTCTTTTGCTGCCGTCGCACTAGAAAGCTCTCTAAGCTCTTCCTCCAAATCGTTGAGTGCGAGACGTTCTGCGCTATACGTTGTATGATCTATGGGAATTGTATAATTCGCTTCATCAATTGCCTTGTCTTTTTTTATCACAGATTCTTCAATTCCTTCTACAATCTCAAGTGCGTCAGGATTCTGCGCTGTCTGAAGTTTTAACTCTACTTTATCCATCAACTCGATTGCATTGTCTACTCGAGGTAAAAGCTCAGGGGCACAACCACCTAAAGAAACATCAAACACTTTTACATTGCAGTCTGCATATGGAGGTCTATATTCAAGCAGGCCTCTTACCGTTCCAACATCTCCAACAACTCCATGGATTGCACTAACCTGTGGCTTAGTAAGACCTTGTGACATCAAAGCCTCATCGAATGATGTAGGATTTTGATTTTCACCACATGATCCAAATGCGACAGTGCCAAGACCCACCGTCATTCCGGCAGAAACAATAAGTCCTGCGGTTGCATTAAAAAATCTTCCTTCTGGCATAATTTATGGATGATACTATATTATAGGATTTAAATCAAGCAATATTAAATCCTTCATAGGATTTAAATCAAGCAAAAAGAAGGTTAATTTGACTGTAAGAAATAAATTTTGTAATTTAGTAAGAGCATGAAAAGAAATCTGCAAGAAAGCGAAAGTCACTATTCATTAGATTTTGAATATTTTGACGACGAGACAGTAATAAAATTCCAACTCTCATCGCCTCATGCAACTACAGTAAGTCTTCCTCATGCCAAAGGCCATCTTAAAGAACACTTGCCATCTATCTTTGAATCAAAATGCTTTAATGATCTTGACCTACCATTCTATCAAGAAGTAAATGATACTGAGATTGCTCATCTTTTTGAGCACATGCTTCTTGTGAATTTATATGAAAAAAAAAGAAAATATTATTCTTATGCTAAGTACGATGGGGTGACAAAATGGAATGCGTCTTACCCTAATTTATTCAAAATTTTCATCAATGCAGGTCGGAAAGAGTCAGCTGTATTCGAATTGGCTTTGCAGAAAAGCATTGATCTTTTAAATGATCTTTTACAACGCAAAACAGACAGTTCTCCATCTGTCTGTCTTGCGGGAAATAGAGAGATTATTTAGATCCTCCATCTTGGCCAGCTTCGCTTGCTCTTTCGGGGTCATTTTTGAAATTGCCCCCACTCATACTTCCACCTTTTGATCTATCCTCATTTGATAGATTTTCTGAAGGATTTTGATTTCCTTGGTTCGGGAAATCATTTTGTGACTGTGAGTCTCCTTGCATTCCTTGGTTGTTATTTGCCATAGTTCTTTTCACCTCCTTTCATATATGACTCTATACTAGTCTAGAAAGTTGAAAAGAATTCAATCTTACGGTAAGAGAACATTAAAACGAATAACAAAATCCTTACATATGCGACATGGGGATGTATGTCTAAGAAGTGGGACTTTCAAGATATTTATCGAGAATAGCCAGTTGGACGCTGTCCATCTTAGGATACGCGGCGGTCAGGGCTTCTTTTAAATTTTGGGCAAATTTAATTTGAAAAACCTCATCATATTCAGCTGGCGTGACATTTTCTTTAAGTACTTTAGAGAGCGTATCTGACTGATCCTCAACGGGAGCATTCTTTACCTGATCGAGTGTCTCTTGTGGTAATTTTGTGACCAACTCCAGGACCACTTCGCTATTTACTATCAACAAGAATTTCTCAATGAATTTATCTTTATCTGCTCCGAAATTTAAAGTCTCTAGCAATGCTTCTAATTGTTCTTTTATTGGTTCCATATCTTTAATGCCCTGGGGCGGTAATTACATTCTTCTTTCGATCTATGTCTATTGAGAGTCCAATTCGCAAGATCGTCTCCTCAAGCACCTTTCTCATATCACTTCCTTTTTTATAATTTGCGCTATATGGCCCGACAGTAATTCTTTTCCCACGAGCAAGTTCGTATCCTTTTTTAAAACTTCCTTGTGGATCACTAACTCCAATTCCAGCTCCTCCATTGCCGGTCACCGCCGACAGACATGGAATGTCACTTGGCCCATCTCCAATATAGACCATGTGAGAAAAAGGTATACGCTGGCTTTCAGGATCAATTGCGTCATTTATACGATACGGGTCAGACCTAAGGGTCGCAACATCAATTCCTTTTCGGAGGCCATGAATGTATCGTGTCTTTTCTGTAAATGAAATAGCAGACTTTATGCCAATCGGCTGATCTTTTCCTTTTTCATACGCAAAGTTACAACCAAATATTCCGTCCACCTGAGGGCCTATTTTGGTAGCTCTTAATAATTCCTCAAGACCACCGCTTATGATGTAAAATTCCAAACCAACTCGAGACTTTTTAAGCATTTCGTGATTCTTTATGAAATCTCTGAGCTCTGAAAATGCATTTGGAAGGCCCGGAAAAAGCTTGAGCTTTTTACCGAGCGAAGAAAGCTTTTTAACAGACAAATCCAATTCTCCTTTTTCAGAAAGTACTACCATCTTATGCATATAGGCAAGTGGAGGATCCCAGCCCTTTTCAACCATAGCATTAATGTCCTTCCAAAAGCCCCTTGGCTCTACCCCCTGCTCTGAAAGTACATAAGAAATTGTATCTGGCCCCAACGTCTCATCAAAATCGAAGATTACACCAATCATGCTTTCCGTCATAGTACAGGAATTGTAGTTCTAATAATGAAAGTTGTCAAAAGCTAGAATTTAAAATAATCATAAACCTATAGTTTTATTTTGCACCTAAATATGTTATAATAACTTGCAATGAGCAATCCAGAAGGAGATCTTAGCCAGTTTATTAATCGTGAGGGAAAAAACCCTGACGATGTTGTTAGTGTCGTTATGGCCGGAGTCCACGGGAATGAAACTGCAGGGATAAAGGCTTTTGATATTCTATTGCCCGAGCTTAATATTGAGCATGGGACGGTTATATTTGCTTATGGGAATCCCAGGGCTATGGCGGAGGGAACAAGATTTTCTTCCGGTGGTGCAAATCTTAATGGCCTTTTTAGACCAGATGAGGAACTAACTGAAAAACAAAGAAGGAGCTATGAATATGAAAGAGCTCAACAACTAAAGCCCGTGCTTCTAAGAGCCGGCGCATTAAATGACATACATGGCACGCAAAATCCTAACAGTGTAAAATTTGTAATAGCAGAACCTGGAAAACCTTTAGAAATAGCAAGGAGATTGCCTTTTGATATCATATCTTCTGGTTATGACGAATGGCAACCGGGAGGAACAGATCACTTTATGAATGCTAATGGCAGAATTGGTATTTGTTCAGAAACAGGTCCCAACAATGACCCACGATCAGTTGATGTGGCCATAAGAAGCATTACTGACTTTTTAGTAGCACGTGGACATGTGACTGGGCAGCTGCAAGAAAGAGAGAATCAAAGGCACATAGCAGTTAAAGAAATGCATATTGCTAAGGACGAATTTAGATATGTCAGACAGTTTCCTGAATTCGCACCTGTTAGAAAAGGAGATTTAATTGGTATGGAAGCTGGGCAAGAAATCAAAGCATCTGGTGATGGATATCTCATCTTCACATCTCAAATGGTTGTACCAGTGGGAGACGAGGCATTTCTTTTTGGGCAAGATGCACCTCTTACTTAATTCTTAGATCTTTTCTTTTCACTCTTTTTTTTGACAATCACCATTATAAAACCTTTTGATATTGCCCAAAAAAGCGGCATCTTTTTTATTAAGGATATTCCTGTATTACGAATAAAAACAGAGGCTCTTCCTCCACTACCTAATCCTAAATACGCCTTGTTGGAATCGGGTAACCAAAAATAGTACCTACAATTAAGGGGATTAAAAAGCTTCTTCATTCCAAAATATGTCCTTGCATATGATGCATCTTCAAATGAATTACCTTTACCAGATGCTTTCAAGTAAATATTTGCCAGTGAAAGCGGCAACCAGTTAAGAAAATATAATTCATAGTGAGGTTCTTTTGGCCATAACTTGTTGGGTGCTGTAAGATACATCATCCCCCCATCTTTCAGAAGATTAATTATGTGAGCATTTGATAATTCAGCGTTTGGCATATGCTCAACTATTGTCAAGCTGAGAGCAAGATCATATTTTTTTGTTGTTGAGAAATTCTCAATAAGCTTATTGTAAAATTTTACTTTTGATTTTCGCTTCTTTCGATTTTCTTCTGCAGTCAAATAGAGCTTTTTATATGGCTCTACACCAGTTACAGACTTCACTCGTTTTTCTAGCTCAAAAGCATATTCTCCCCACCCACAACCAACATCTATAACATCCATGTCTTTTGCCTTTTTACCTAACTCTTTTTCTGCAATTTTTAAGATGTCCTTTATAGTTTCTGAGATTACTAAATGAGGAACAGACGCAGGTGTTGTATCCAGAAAATATGACTGACTCTTATAACGCCTTTTCATTAATGAGGATTAATTTTTCTGGCGAAGGAATGCGGGGATATCAAATACGGATTCTTCGTCATCATCACGTCTTGATGGCTCTTCTTGGTATGTTGGGTTGGTAATTCCTCCTCCATATTGGTCTTGATTGTTATTCATCTGATTGGCACTGCCATAGTCTTGATTTTGATCTTCGATACTACTTTGAACCATTTGTTGCAATCTCTTTCGTGATTCGTCAAATCCAGTTGCGATAAGCGTAATCCTTATAGAATCAAATGCACCCTTATCTATAGTTGCTCCAAAGATAATATTTGCATCTGGATCAGCAGCTTGCGTGATGATTCGTGATGCCTCTTCGACCTCCTGAAGAGATAGGTCCTCTCCTCCGGCAATATTAAAGAGCACTCCGCGAGCTCCATCCATACTAACTTCAAGAAGTGGAGATGAAATAGCTTGACGTGCTGCAATTTGTGCCCGATTTTCTCCAACTCCCACTCCAAGTCCCATAAGAGCAGTTCCTGCATCATTCATGATAGCTTTTACGTCTGCAAAGTCTACATTAACGTAACCTGATTGAGTAATAAGATCTGAAATTCCTTTTACACCGTGCCCAAGCACAGAATCAGCAACTCTAAATGCTTCAAGAAGTGATAACTTTTTGTCTACACTATCTAAAATTCTTTGATTTGGCACAACAATAAGCGTATCTACATATTCTTTAAGCTCCTCTATTCCATCTTCTGCAGATACCATTCTTCTTGTACCTTCAAAGTTGAACGGTTTTGTTACAACAGCTACTGTTAAAGCTCCAACTTCTTTTGCAACTCTTGCTATTACTGACGAAGCACCAGTCCCGGTTCCTCCACCCATACCAGCAGTCAAAAATACCATGTCAGACCCTTCAAGATATTGCTTAATGCGCTCAACGCTTTCCTCAGCTGCAGCACGGCCAACATCGGGATTACCACCTGATCCAAGACCTCTCGTAATATTTTCGCCTATTTGGAGTTTTGATTGAGCCTGAGAATTAAGAAGGGCTTGTGCATCCGTATTAACTGCAATAAAATCTACTCCTTCAATTTGCCCATCAAGAATCATAGAGTTGGTCGCGTTACCGCCTCCACCACCGATTCCCATCACTCTTATTTTTGCGAAACTTGCTGTTTGAGGCTTAATTAACATATGAAGATAAGACCAATACTAACACAGTAAAAATTAATTTTCAAACAATTCTTTTATACTGTTTTTACTTTTTCGGCAGGAATTTCTTAAGAAGCTTAGTAAGAGAAGAAACATTTAAGATATCGAATTTAAATCCTGGTATCATGCTCGAGAGTCCGGGACCCGAAACACCTTCGGAACGAAAATTTCGCGAATATTCTAAGAGACCCACAGCAGTTGAAAATGTAGGAGACTGCACATCATCAATAAGACCAGCTATATTTTGAGGCATACCTACACGCACGGTCATCGACAACATTCTTTTCGCACTATCCTCGGCTCCAACCGTCTTTGCGCCTCCACCTGTTATAACCAACCCGGCAGGGGTTTGGGTGGCAAACCCACTCTTTTTTATTTCAAGAGCAATCATTGTGAACAATTCATTAAGTCTTGGTTTTATTATTCCCTCAACTAATGTTTTTGAGGAAACTTTTTTAACATCCTCCGGAAGATGAAGCTCGTCAAGGTTAAGCTCATCCTCTTCTTGTCTACTTTTTCTATTTTCCTCCTGGTTGGGAATTCGTACTCTACGCGTGTAGTGCTTCGAAAGATGTAGTTTTATTTTTTCTGCACTCTCAAGAGAAATTTTAAGACCAATTGCCAAGTCATTCGTAATATGCCTAGCGCCTATAGGAATAACGCTAGTATAGGAAAGTGACCCATCCACATATATTGCTATATTTGTGACTCCTGCACCAATATCTGCAAGTACAACCCCTAACTCTTTTTCAGTATCAGAAAGAACTGACAGCGAAGAAGCAAGACCCGTGAACACAAGGCTCTGAACATTTACACCTGCTTCTGAAGATAGAATTTTCTCAACATTTTTTACGCCAGCCGAATTCGCGGTTATAATGTGGGTATCAACCTCAAGCCTTACTCCCGACATTCCAACTGGATCTTTTATTCCCCCTTCACCATCAACCGTAAATGTCTTTGGAATAACATGAATAATTTCCCGTGTTGAGGGTAGACTTACTGCACCTGCGGCCTCAAGAACACGCTCAACGTCATATTCAGAGATTTCCCCATCAGGTTGACTTACGGCAACTACACCTTTAGAATTTTGTGACTCAATATTTACCCCAGATACAGAAACGAATACACGGTCTATTGAATGGCCAGCCATTCTCTCTGCGCTATCGAGTGAGGAATTAATTGTATCAGAAGCTTCTTCAATATTTACAATTTGCCCCTTTTTTACACCCTTTGAGGGCACTTCGCTTACACCGAGTATATTTATTACGTCTTCATCGACTCTTGCGATCAACGTAGAGACTTTCGAGGAACCAATATCGATTCCCACGACAACATCAACATTCTTCATATTTAAACTAGTTTAGTAAAAGCTCTAAAATAATACAAGAGGTTCATGTTCAAATTGAACAAAACCAGTTGTAAGAATTTCCCAAAGGTATACGTTCGCAAGGACGAAACCAATAGTTATATCTAAAATTTAACTACTGACTTATGCAAAGCAAAACCTATTGAGAAATTCATCAGAATTTCACAACAAGCTTACATCCCGAAGGGATGAAGCCAAGGTTAAGTTCTAAAACTTAACCACAGGCTTATTGTACCTCAAATCGATATATATTGCTTGCTTTCCATCCTCTCTGATCTGTTTGTCTACTGCCTCAACTAGATCCATTTGGCCTCCAATATCTTTGTCTAAAGAAATGAGCACCTGGGTTGTCTTATTGAGCGTAAAAGTAACATAAGCAGAAGTGGTTGCAAACTCAAATTTATCAACGATCAATCCAGTATTTTCTATAATGTTCCTAACTTGATTGTTATTAAGTGCAGTAGCACCTTGAGGATTAAGTATTATTTTATCTCTATTCAAAAATTTGGGAACCACTACTTGCCTTATAATAAAAAGGAGGGTTATGAGAATGAATAACGCTAGAAGACCAAGTACAATATTGGTGATAAGCTTTGTGTAATTTCGGTGACTATGTACTTTAACTGTTGAGCGTAGTTTTGGTTTTTTTCTTTTCCTAAACAGAGAAACACGTCTCTTAAACCGCGTTGTCTTCCTCTCTTCTTTTACTTCGTCTTCCATATAATAATATTTGTTCAATAATTTTATCGGCAGCGTTTATTTGGATATGGCTTTGAGCTGATTTTATATTTTTTTTGTACCTGTCCTTCTCCTTTATCATAGCACGAATTTTAAGAAGCAAGCTCAAAGGACTAACATCTTCTTGATCCATATATTCCCCTACTCCTAAATTTTTTAAGAAAATTGCGTTATCCTTTTGTTCGTTGCGTTGGCCAAATGGAAGGGGTATCAAAAGAGACATGGCACCACACGCCAAAAGCTCACAAACTGTATTTATTCCCGATCGAGAAACAACTAGTTCTGATTCTCTTAGTAATGAAAATACCTCAGAAGGTGAATAAAATTGAGAAACCGTATAATTTTTGTGTCTAAATTTTTCTAGCTTTTCAAAATCGCCAAACTCCTTCGCATTTCCTGTTTGATGATAGACATGATAATCCTGACATAGATCCTCAATAATTTTACCAACCACATCATTTATAAAGTGTGATCCGGTGCTTCCTCCAGTTATGTATATCGCTGGTTTTTGCACAACAAATTCCTTTCTTTTATTTTCAAAAAATTCAGGGCGTATTGGATTGCCTGTCAAAACAGTCTTTCTCTTATTGAAATACTGCTTGGATGATTCAAACGAAATAAGAATTACCGAAGCAACTCTCGCAATAAGTCGTGCAGAAAGCCCCGCTTTCTGGGTTTGCTCATGAAGGACTACGGGAATTCCCAATATCTTTGAGGCCAGAGCAACTGGCAAACCGACATATCCGCCGAAAGTTACAGTGACATCTGGTTTTTCTTTCCTAAGTATTTTAATGGCTTGATAAACGCCGTTAGGAAACCTTGCGAATGAAGGAATAGTTTTTGAGGTAAGTTTCCTTTGCAGTTTTCCAGCAGATAAAATTCTAAAAGGAATCTCTAATTTTTGACAAAGCTTATACTCAAAGGTTTCGTTATCATCACCATCGAATGCGTGTTTTCTACCAATCACAACGACTGCATGCTCATTCTTTAACTTCTGAAGTATTGCGTAAGCCGGACTAAAATGCCCACCTGTAATTATTATTTTCATATTTTTTTAGCCTTCCATTGATTTCCTCAAGACATGCTTGTCCAGCTTTACTTCGTATAAGCCGGACTAAAATGCCCACCTGTAATTATTATTTTCATATTTTTTTAGCCTTCCATTGATTTCCTCAAGACATGCTTGTCCAGCTTTACTTCGTATAAGCCGGACTAAAATGCCCACCTGTAATTATTATTTTCATCTTCTTTTTAATCTCCCAAATGTGCCTTTTTTAAGACCAGACACTCCTGAACCTTTTCTCTGAGTCGGTCTTTGATCAAGGGCTATATTAAATAATAAACCAATCGCAATATAATTGATAAGCATAGAACTTCCTCCATAGGAAATAAATGGCAGTGGCACTCCGGTCAACGGGATAACGATCGCTTGTGATGCCAAATTTATCAATGTTTGAATTGTAATAAATACCGTAATACCAGATGCAAGCAATTTGCCAAATTGAGTTTTCGCATTCACTGCAATGAGTATGCCAATTGCACAAAGGGCTACGTAAAGAGACATTAGTATGACACTCCCAATATAACCCGCTTCTTCTGCAAATACAGCAAAAATGGAATCCGTAGTATGCTCAGGAAGATACGAGTACTTCTGAACTGAATTGCCAAAACCTACACCAGTTAAGCCTCCACTTCCAAGTCCTATTACAATTTGTTTCGTGTGATATGAAGTCGTGCTTAGATTATGTACATCGAAATTCTGAAATGCCGTTAATCTCTTTAACCTATACGGCGAGGCCCCCGCAACAAGTACGATTATCAAAAGCCCTACGATCAAGACAGGTGCTACCTCCCGCATCGACGCTCCCGATATGTAATATACGATGAAAGAGGTCGCAGCAATAATGAATGAAGTCTTAAGGTCAGGCTGTAAAAGAACAAGTCCACTAGCAACCCCAAGTAGTATTAAAAAAGCGATTAATCTACCTTTTTCTTTTATCGACAACCAAGAGGCTAGATATAAAGAAAGCGTAATTTTTAAAAGCTCCGAAGGCTGAAAGACTGAAATACCAAGATTAATCCATCTATGCGACCCATTTAGTTCAAGACCAATTCCTGGAAAAAAAACTAAAATCAATAATCCAAGGGTGACCAAAAGCAACGGAAGAGAAAGATTGTATAAAAGATTTTCTTTAACTCTTGATACAAAAAGTGCTGCAATAACTCCCAGGAATATCCATACACTTTGATTTTTAATGAAGTAATACTTATCCCTTAAATCAAGCTGAGCTGTGTAAGATGAACTCTCGTACAAAATAAAAAGACCAAGAGTTGTAAGGATAAAGATTACGCAAAGAAGGGACAGGGCGAGTTTGTTCATTTACTGGATAAACGCAAGATACAGACCAATTAGTGCAAATGCAAAACCCATAAGCCATCCACGCATTACAATCTTTGGCTCTTCCCAGCCTTTTTTCAAAAAATAAAGATGTAATGGAGCAATAGGAAATGCCTTCCTCTTTAAGAATTTCTTTGAGAGAATTTGAATAAGAGACGACCCGATCTCTACCACATATACACCACCTATAACCATCACAGCTATTTCCTTACCTGTAAGAAGACCTATGACAGCAAGCGCAGCTCCCAAGGACAGCGACCCCACGTCCCCAAGCCATAACCGAGCCTTGTATATATTAAAGTAAAGAAAAGCACCAACAGCACCGAGAAGTATTGCTATGAATATAGCAAGAAAATCATTTAATAATGCCCTTGAGATAACGAGGAAGGCGCATAAACATATAATTAGTACACCCGATGAAAGACCATCCAACCCATCAGTAATGTTAAATGCATTAGTAAAACTCACTATGACAAATGCCGCAAAAAGAATATATAAAGGACCCAAAAAAATAATTCCGAAAGCCGGGACATGAACAAATGTGTGTCCGTTCATAAAAAGTACCCAACCAACTACAAGGGCTAATGCCCACTGAATAGTAAATTTATGCAAAAATCTTAATCCAAAAAAGCCACTTCTCTCAACGTTAAGAATCTTTTTCAAGTCGTCATAAAAACCTAATATTCCAAATCCTACAAAAGAAAATAGCAAAACCAGTAACTCCCAGGGCTTAACATCAACCCTAAACAATCCATAAGCCCAAAGAGTCAGTATCGTTACTACAAAGATTATAAGGATTCCTCCACCTATCGGAGTACCAACCTTCCATTCATGAAGCTTGTCAAAAACATAGGTTCTATTGTTGAATATGTCTCGTGTTTTTTGCTTCTGTCTTTGAAGCTTCATCTTATACAGAAAGTCTATAAACGGAACAATCAGAATTGAGGTAATAAATAAAGAAAGAATTGCAAAACCAAATACTTTGTCCATATGTTACGGCCAGATCCTGACCAGAGATGGATTTTACTCCATCAATTACCCTAACTGCAAGTAAAGCGGCTAAGATATATATTTTACACCTATTTGAACCGAACAAACAATTAACAATTATTTAATCTTTGAAGAGGCCGGATAAGTACCTGCAACCGAAACAAGAGGAAAAACTAAGCAGCCCTTACCAAGAACAGTTCCGGGATTAAGAACCGCACTTACACCTACAAAACATCCATCCCCTACTATAGCTCCAAACTTATCCATTCCTGTCGGTATTCTTAAATCTCCATTTCTAATTTCAATCTCCTTCTTGTCAAATCTCCAATTAGCAAGAGTCGCCCCTCCAGAGATATTACAGGAAGCACCCACAATACTATCCCCAATATAATTAAGATGGGCCAATGCAGATTTTTGCATTATTATTGAATGCTTTACTTCAGTTGCATGCCCCACGTTAACATCAGGTCCAATAATAACCCCACCTCTTAAAAATGCAGCATGGCCAATTATAGAATTGTCCCCGATAATAGCACTTCCTTTTATCCGTGCTGTATCGTCTATTACAACATTCTTTCCAAGAAATACATTTTCTGAAATTTCTGTATAGTCTTTGCTTGCTGGATCATCTTTGAAGCTTTGTATAAATTCTTCTATTTGAGGTAATGCCTCCCATACATTATGGGTATTTTTAAATAATCCCTGCAAAAAAGCGGTGTCGGAAAAAAATTTATTAATTGAAAAGTTGCCTTCTTTATCCATTTGAAAGAATGCGCTCTGCTTCCTGTAAATCTTCTCTGGTATTAACACCTTGCCATTTCTTATCTGTGAGTTTGTATGCTGCTATCTTTCCACTATGATGTGAAATAATATCTATAATATCCGTTATATAATATTCTCCAGATACAGGATTTTTCTTTATGTTTTTAATGTTTTCCTCAAGGTATTTCTTATCGATAATATAACAGCCTAAATTGATCTCCGTTATTAATTTTTCTTCGTCAGTCGCATTCTTTTCTTCAACAATACCAACTACCTCATTGTCTAAGTTTCTAATAATTCTTCCAAAGCCTGTTGGGCTTTCGGAATCCATGGTAATAAATGTTATCTTTGCATTCTGCTCAAGATGTGTCTTGTAAAGAGACTTAAATGTTGTTGCGGTGTGAAGGAACGAATCATCACCGTAAATTATAAGAACATCTCTTGCTTCATCAGGGACACTCGGGAGTGCGCAGTGCACTGCGTGTCCGGTACCAAGCTGTTCATTTTGTTCAGCTATAATAACGTCGTCTCCCAGGATAGAAACGACTGACTCTTTAGCAAACCCCACGACAACGACTGTACTTTTTACGCCGGCCTCTTTTAGAATCCCCAATGTTCTTGTTAGCATTGGTTCTCCGCTTACTTTCATTGCTACCTTATTGGTATCAGTCGACTGCATACGAGTCCCTCTTCCTGCAGCAAGTATAATAGCAGTTAAATTTTCCATTTTATTCTGTTACTTCTTCGATCTGTGCACCTAACAGGCGCAATCTTTGCAATATTTTTTCGTACCCACGCTCTAGATGCTCTATTCCATACAAAACGCTTTGCCCTTCAGCAGTAAGTGCACCTATTAATAGGGTAGCACCCGCACGAAGGTCTGATACTGTAAGTATAGCATTGTGAAGTTTTTGTGGACCAATAATTCTCACTGCCTGCTTATATGAAGAGCTTGGGCTGAAGTTGAAATTATAAACTTCATCAGGATTTGACACTTTTGGATCGAAATATTCTATTCTGGCTCCCATTTTTTTAAGTTCTGGTACGTACCCAAATCTATTTTCGTAAATTGTTTCATGAATTGAGGATACGCCTTCTGCTTGCGTCATCAAAACTGCCCATGGACCCTGCCAATCTGTCTTAAATCCTGGCTCGGGGGCGGTCGTTATATCAGATGGCTTAATCCCATTTGCTGCAAAGAAGCGTGTACCTGCCTCAGTTGTCTCATAATCTATACCACATTTAGAAAGTTCCTCTGTGAAAATTCCAACATTATTCAAGTTCACGTTTGTTAAGGAGATGTTCCCGGATGAAAGTGCAGAAAGTACCGCAAATGTCACCAGCTCGTTACTATCCGATACGATTTCATACTCTGTACCGTGTAGTTTTTCAACGCCTTCTATAATAATTTTTCTTCTTTCTACGCGATTGATTTTTGCACCCATACTATTAAGAAGTGCTATTAGATCATCAATTTCATGCTCCTCTGCAGCATTCTCAATTGTCGTTATTCCGCGAGCAAGGGTTGCAGCCATAATAAGAGTTTCTGTTCCTGTATGGGTATTTTTTTCAAATCTATATGTCGTCCCGTGCAAGCCTTCCGTTGTGGCATGATAATACCCGTCTTCTGATCTATAGTTAATAACAGCTCCCATTGAGACAAGTGCTTCAATGTGTCGTTCAATTGACCGAGCGCCCAGCCTACACCCTTCTGGATTTGGAACTATTGCCTTCTTCACTCTTAAAAGCAACGGAGATAAGAACATGGAAGAGGTTCTCACGCGAGCACCTACCTCAAGAGCCAATTCATGATTTGATATTTCCTTAACTTGAATCTTAACTGTTCCATCTTCTCTTTCGACAGTACCACCAATTGACTCGATAATACCTAGTAAAGCCTCAAAATCAGAGATTTCAGGTACATTTTTTAATATAACTGGCTCATCAGTTAAACATGCCGCAATAACAGCTTTTGTAACCACGTTTTTAGACCCGGAAATCCGCACTGTACCTTTTAGTGGAATGCCTCCTTCTATAACAAATTTTCTAGCCATTCTTTAATAAATACCCGGACTTATATACATCCCCTGCTCCAATTGTCAGAATAACATTGTCGCTTGAGGCAAAGTTTTGCCTTACGTATTCTACCATATCGTCACTTTTTTCAAAAAATTTAACGCTCTTGTGTCCTTCAAATGCGCCGAGGTATTCTTCTTGAGAGATTGTATCCTTTTCTGTATCCCGTGCAGATTTAAATATTGGAAGAAGAATCAAATTGTCTGCCCCTAAGAAAGACTTTCCAAAATCAGACAATAAAGCTTTAGTTCTAGAATAAGTATGTGGCTGGAAAATAACGGTTAAATTTTTTCCTTCATAAGCCTCTTTTATTGAGGCGATTGTAGTTGTTATTTCTAGAGGGTGGTGACCGTAGTCATCCATTATTATAGCTTTACCTGCTGTATAACCAACAAATTCGCTTCTTCTCTTAGTGCCTTTAAATTCTCTCAGACAAACTCTTATTTTTTCAGGGTCGAGACCAATTTCTGTAAGAAAGCCTATCACTGCAAGAGAATTTTTTGCATTATGTACGCCTGGAATATTTAACTCGAAATGTCCTAGCTCTTTTCCCTTTTTTACAACATTAAAACGTGAGCCTAATCCATGAGTAACTATCTGCGAGATAACATAATCGTTTTGATTTCCTTCTCCATACGTTATTATTTTTATATCTTTTGCAATTTTGGTTTTGAAATTTAAAAGTCGTTTGTCATCGCCATTAACTAAAAGCTTTCCATGGCTTTGAATATTTTCGGCAAATTGAATGAATGCTTCCTCGATAGCATTGGTGTCAGAAAAAAGATCCGGATGGTCAAAATCGATATTATTAAAAATTGCATAATTAGGCTTAATGTATAAAAATTTTGGAATCCTATCATAAACAGGCTCTGAGGCATATTCATCTGCTTCACTAATAAAATAATCCCCATTACCCAAATGACCTGGTGAACCAAGCGGAAAAACTTCACCGGTTCCTATGCTATATGAAGGATCATATCCATAAGCTTTGAGTGTAGTTGCAAGAAGCGCGGTTATCGTCGTTTTTCCATGAGAACCAGAGACTGCAACGCTTTTAAAATTTCTATCAAAAATTTCTCCATCCATAAAAAGTGCTAACGCCTGGCCTTGCGTAATTACAGTAATTCCGTTAGATTTTGCCCATGCAACCTGAGGATTATCAAACCCCTTATGTGCCCCTGTTGTTATAACGAGAGATTTTTCTTTTATTCCACCAAAAAAATCAGTTATTGTACTAATTTCAAATCCTTTATCAAGAGTCACCTTAATCTTCTGAAGGGAGGGATCTGTTATAAATTCTTGATCCACATCTGAACCTTGAATTTCGATACCAGCGTCGTGTGCAATCATAGCAAGGGGAGCAACCCCTACTCCTTTTATACCGACGAAATATATTTTCTTAATATCTTTCATCTGCGGTAATGGCATTGTTTTATAGGTCATACTTTATAACTCGTTAGTCTCTTAACTGCATCGCTGTCGCTCCACTTTACCTCTCCCCTGCCCATATTCATAGACTGTTCATGGCCCTTGCCTGTAATTATCACCGTGTCGTCAGGCGAAGCTATAGAAATGGCATATGAAATTGCTTCATTTCTGTCTTCGATTTCGTGAACTTTTTCCATATTTGCTATACCTTTTTTTATTTCATTATTGATATCAGTGACTTTTTCCCGCCTGGGATCTTCAGCGGTGAGAATGATCACATCATCGTAATAGGAAGCAACCTTTCCCATTTCCGGCCTTTTTCCTCGATCACGCTCACCTGCAGCACCAAAAACATGGATCACCTTACCCTTAGTTGTCTTGCGGACTTCCGGAAGAATTACATCAAACGAATTAGCAGTATGTGCAAAGTCAACCATAATGCGAGCTCTATTCTTAGAGATGAATTCCTCTTGTCTACCCTTGGGCGGCTCAAAACTTGCAATGGCTTGTTCAATTATTTTTAAGTCCACACCCAGTGCTTGCGTAGCAGCAACTGCGGCAAGTATATTCTCAAGATTAAAATCACCTATTAATTTGGTTTTAATTTGAAAAGGAATATTTATGAGGGAGAGGTCATTATCATTAACACCATGTAGAGAGTAACTAATTAATTTTTCTTTTGGAATAAGTTGAGAAGCCTTTTCGAACCATATTCCATTACTATTTATAACTGACATCCTTGATTTTTGGAAAAGTTTTAGCTTGGTATTTACATAATTTTCATAATTCTTATGATAATCCAAATGTTCGGGAGTTATATTTGTCAAAACCCCAATATCAAAATTTATACCCCATATTCTATGTTGATCAATTGCGTGGCTTGTAACTTCAAGCACAACATGAGTGCAACCCTTGTGCTTGGCAAGCTTAATATATTTTTGAATAGAAAAAGGCGAAGGGGTTGTTACATGAAATCCCGTTTCATAATTTTTTCCATCAATTATTGCACCTATGGTTGAAATTACAGCTACCTTTTTTCCTGATTCTTTTAATATGTGGTAAATAAGATTCGAGGTTGTTGTTTTTCCATCCGTTCCAGTAACACCGACAATGACCATTCCCTTGCTTGGAAACATGTTTATCGTGTTTGCACTTAACGCTAAGGCAAAGTGAGCTGTATTCTTAATTTTTCTGACGTGATTATTCATATGATAATTATATTACTTTGAAGGCTCTATGTTGTAATACTGAATAAGTTCACGCGCAACGGAAAAGAAAATAGGAGCCGCGGTCTCTGCGCCATAAATTGATGATTTTGGCTTATGAACGATAACTAGCATCGTTACTCTGGGATTTTCAGCTGGAAAAAACCCTACAAAAGACGCGTTAGTATTAGTTGGATCGTAATGCCCCTCAACCGGTATTTGCGCTGTTCCTGTTTTACCAGCAACATTGTAATTTGGTATTTTGGTAAATTGTGACTCTCCCTTATCGACTGCGTTTACCATAATCCACGTCATTACCTTAGCAGTTGCTGGACTTACCGCCTGGGAAATAACTTGTGGCTTCATTGTGATAGTTTCCCCTTCGGGAGTCAAAATCTTGTCAACTACCATAGGGCGCATTACTCGTCCATTGTTTGCTAGCGCATTAACCGCCGTTATTAATTCTATAGGTGTAACAGAAATTCCTTGCCCAAAGCTTGCAGTAGCAAGGTCAATAGGTATCCACTTTTTTAGCGGCCTTATTGGCTCAGTTACCTCACCTTGTATATCAATACCAGTAAGACTACCTATTCCAAACCTTCTCAAGTATGAAGTAAAACGCTCAATTCCCAATTTCTGCCCAACGTATACCATTCCAGTGTTATCGGAATGCTGTATAACATCTGTCATAGTAGTGTTTGCGTAGTATTTGTCATTCCATGTCTTAATAGTGTACCCACCCAGCTCTACCGGACCAGCGCATACAGGGCACTTTGTGTCAGGTTTTACAAGGCCACTATCGATCCCCGCTGCCATTACAAGCACCTTAAATGTAGAGCCAGGCTCGTAAAGACTTGATACTAAAGGGCTTGTGTAGTATTTACCCTCATATTCCCAATACTTTTCGGGGTCAAATTTGGGATATGATGACGTAGCAAGAATCTTACCAGTCTTTGATTCCATAACAATTATCGTTGCCCCTTCAGCGTCATATTTTTTCATACCTGTCGAAAGGGCGGTGTCCGCAATGTACTGAATTGAACGGTCTACAGATGTAATAAGGGTTCTTCCGTCAATCTTTTTGTCTTCCCGCACATCAGTAAGAATAGGATTACCCAAAGAGTCTTTAATAAGGTAAATACTCCCAGGCCTGCCCTTAAGCTGACGGTCATAATAGCCTTCTAGACCAAAATATCCCTGGTTCTCTCCGTCTTGGTTTTTTCCAACAAAGCCAATAAGATGCGCTGCCATAGATGCTTCTGGATAATCCCTCTCTGTTTGTTGCTCAAACCCTACTGCAGCAAGCTTTAGCTTATCAATTTCGCTCTTTTGTTCATATGAAAGTCTACTCTGAAGACTAACCCAGTAGAGATTTTGATTAAGGCGTGCGGATATAGATGCCGCATCAACTCCTAATATAGGTGACAATAACTCCCCATAATGGTCAAAAGAATCTACCTTTTTAGGATTAACGTATAAAAGATATGTTACTTTATTTGTAGCGATCGGGAATTTATCCTGGAAGAGTACATCTCCTCTCTTTGCCGTTGAGGCAAGAGTTAGGGTGCTTTGCTCTCTACCTTCTGCTCGTAAGGTATCAGCCATTACCACTTGCCAATAAAATAGCCTTATAACTATTACTAAAAAGCAAATGAGAAATACCCCAAAGATACTTGCGAGACGACGGTCTCTTTTCATTGTTTATATGACAAGAATGACTTTCGAAGAGAAATATATGCAGGTCCTTCAACAAAACCCAAAGCTGTTGCTTTACCTGATATTACCTCAAACGATGTTTGGCTGAGTACTTTCGAATTGAGAATATGGTTTTCCTCATCAAGTTTTGCAATGTTTGATTGTAATTTTTTAACCATTACGCTATCTGATGCCAATTTTTGTGATAAATGGATGCTTAAAAGCTCAAGACCTATTGTTAAAAGCAGCAGAATTGCTACTGGCAAATAAAGTTTTTTATGCATATTTTTCAAACACTCTTAGTTTTGCGCTACGTGAGCGCCTATTTTTTACACTTTCGTTAAAGTCTGCAGTAAGTGGTTTTTTAGTAATAGAACGTCCGGTCCCAAGCCGTTTAAATTTTTCAAATACTTGCTTTGTTATTCTATCCTCCAGTGAATGGAAGGAGATGACAGCAATCCTTCCTCCTGGCTTCAGGATAGATATTGCATCCTCAAGACCTTTTTTAGCTACATCGAGTTCACCATTAACTTCTATGCGGATTGCCTGAAAAACGCGAGTAGCCGGATGTATTGCCTCACTTTTGTGACCGACCCTCTCAATGATGCCTGCTAACTCCTTAGTTGTTACTATTTCCTTTTTTTTACGGTAAAAGATTATTTCTTGCGCAATTTTCTTTGCATTATGCTCTTCCCCAAATCTTAAGAAAATATCGTAAAGAACCTCTTGAGGATATTTATTTACAACCTCAAATGCCGTAAGTTCGTCCTGTTGATCCATTCTCATATCTAAACGCTCATCTCTTTTGATACTAAAACCGCGCTTTGCACTATCAAGTTGGTAGCTTGATACGCCAAGGTCAAATAATATTCCGTCGATTGGCCCAAAATTAGCTTGCTCAATACATTTCTTTATATTTTTAAAGTTATCCTTTACCAAAACGAGCTTATTTTCAGAGATTTCATGTGCCAAATGCTCAGAAACATAGTCAAGAGCATCTTGATCTTGGTCTATCCCAAGGACTATTCCACCCTTCTCTATAATAAGCTTCGTATGCCCTCCTCCCCCTAGTGTTGCGTCAACATATTTTCCTCCATTAATTACCTGAAGGGCATCAATCGTCTGTGTTAATAAAACGGGTGTGTGTGAAAAATTATTCATGATTTTATGAGTTTTTGATAAACCTTTTCTGCTGTGTCTTTTATTTGAATGCTGCTTAAGTCTCTGTAACTACTGTAAAGTTCTACGTCCCATAATGAAATGTGCCAAAGACCTCCAACGAATATAGCTTCTTTCCCAATTTTTGCGTGTTCCTTTAGAAATGGTGGTATTACAAACCTTCCTTCCGCATCTAGATTTACCTCAAATGTTCCTCCATATATAAATCTTTCTAAGTCTCTTACCTGTGAGAGTAAAAATGTATTCTGAGAAAAAATATTGCTAGTAAATTTTTCCCATTCTTCTTTTCCCAAAATCAAAAGCGAATTCTCAAACCAATTTGTAATAAAAAGTGAATCTCCGGTCAGTTCCCTGAATTTTGCTGGAAACGAAATCCTGTTTTTTTCTCTTAATTTAACGTTATATGAACCCAAAAACATGCATTCATTATACTATATCTTTGGATATCATTTCCGCCACTTATCGCCACTTTTTAAGGTACTTACTAGTTATAGTTAACTTTTCACGCAGTGTCAAGATTGAAAAAGTTAGCTTCCCTCATTTTGGAAAAATGAGTTAT
>CAZHDZ010000002.1:0-188710 GCA_964531275.1 uncultured Gammaproteobacteria bacterium | reverse complement strand
AAGAGGCGGAGGAAGAGACGATAGACGCGGAGGTGGAGGAGGAGGTTGGGATAGAAATTAAGCTTTGCTTAATTTCTTCTTAACCCAATACCGCAGATTGTTTGGATGTTGTGCTGAAGTAATTCAGCGAAACTGTTCTGAAAGTTAGGGTGCTTTGCACGCTGGTGAACCTCAGAACGATATTCAGGCTTCTGCGGTATTTTTTTGGTAACAAAACTAAAAATTAAGTAGGTAGGATTAGTAAGAGGAGAGTTACGCTGCTTTCTTGCGAAGCTTTGCCACATATACAATTTCTTGAATAGTTCCATCTTCAGATTCAAAGTAATTTTGACCTGAAGCAGATGCATACTCCTGGATATAATTTGAAAGTTCTTCTTTCGTAGCGTTTATATCATCTTTTAGTTCAGTTAGTTTTTCAACGACATGTTTTACGTCAGCTCTTTTAAATATCTCTTTCTTGGTGTTTCCTTTGATTCTTGAAGCCTCTTTTGCAGCTTCGGCATGCTTAGTGTATGTCTCATCATTTGCAAGAACATTATCAACCATCTCTTTATGCTTTGACATTTCCTTTTCCAAGTTCTGAATTTCATTAAGATTTGCGTTAATAAGATTAGTGAGACTGATAACGAGTTCTGCTTGAGATTGAGGTTCATTACTGTCGGAAAGTATTACGTCCAAAGTTGTGTTAGTTGGTGTAGCTTCCTCTTCTGTATCTGGAGTAGGCGCTTCATTTATTTCTCCTTCAATAATTTCTGGAGTTTCGTCTTGCTGTGTCTTGTCGTCCATAGATTAACAATATATATGACAAAGGAGACTTTCGTCAATATGCTAAAATACCCATATGCGCGAACTTTCAGTTTGGGCGGTATTATTTTACCTTCGTTTTTGGGCGCGGCTTGCGCTTGTTCTTCATAGGCCATATGTAATTGGCGTAGCAGGTTCTGTAGGAAAATCCTCAACAAGAAATGCCTTATATGCGGTGCTTATGGATCATTTTTCTGTGAAAGTAGTGTCTGGCAATTCCGAGACCGGTGTTCCGTTGGGAATCCTAGGGATAACAATTGAAGGATTCAATAAAAAGAATTGGTTGTCCGTAATGTTACGAGCTCCTCTCCAAATTAACAATCTCAAAAAAACTCAGTACCTGGTAGTGGAAATGGGAATTGATGATCCATATCCTCCAAAGAACATGACCTATCTACTCACAATAGTTAAGCCAGAAATGGCAATTGATTTGAATGCAACGGCTACGCATACACAGCAATTTGAGAAAGTACTTAAAAAGCACACGAAAGACAACTTAGAATTTATCCTAAATAAAATTGCGGAAGAGGATAGCAAAATAATAACAAATGGGTACACGAAGATTGGTATATATAACCATGATGATGAACGACTGAGTTCTAAAATTGTATCCGCTGCAAGAAAAAACGCCATGACGTTACTTACCTTTGGGGAGAGCAAAACTAACACCATTTACTACGTTGATTATCAAATAACTACAAAAAAAACTAAATTTTTGTATGGTGTTAGCACAAGCAAAGGAGAAAGAATTCTTGAGGTTGCTTTTTCGGGAATGATTTTGCCTCAAGCATCGAAAGAGTCATTTGCTTCGGTAATACTTGCCGCACATGCTTTAGGTCTGAAGTACACCCAAATTGTTGAATCTTTGACAAAGAACTTTACAATTCCAAAAGGAAGATCAAGTGTTTTTCCCGGCGTGAAAGACTCCTTAATAATAGATTCTTCCTATAATTCTTCAAAAAGTACAGTACTTTCCTTTTTAGATTTATTGCTTGATTTGAAAAAAAGAACTGGAAGGCCGGCAGTATTTTTAATGGGTGACATGCGTGAATTAGGAAATGAAGCAAAGGCAGAGCATGAGGAGGTTGCTCATAAGCTTGCTACTGTTGTTGATGAGCTTTATTGCGTGGGTGCCCTTACCCAAGAATATGTGGTGCCAATAGCAAAAAGTTATATAGGAAGAAAAAATAGGGTTAAAAAAGTAGAGTGGTACAAGAATGCTGTCCAGGCAGGGTTACATATGAAAGAAGAGTTGCCAAGAGATGCAATCATTCTCGTAAAAGGTTCTCAGAATACACTGTATTTAGAAGAGGCTATTAAGTTCTTGCTTGAAAATCAGAGTGATGTTAAGTCTTTGACTAGGCAAGATGACTTTTGGTTGAAGACAAAGCAGGAGTTTTTTAGTATATAGTGCCTTGATTAACTGATTAAAGATTGATGAAGTAGTTACAAATTAAATACTTATGAATCACCTAATCCTTTTAATCATTTAATCGATTTTCTCTAGCCGAAGGTGAAGGCGTAGGCACTTACCTTTCCTTCTATAACCTTGATTCTTAGAATATGCTCTTCGGCTTTTTTTAGTTTGACCAACTCGTATAGTTTGTTGGAACTAATTGTAACTGTATTGCCGATAACGTCTCGTCCTGAAGATTCCTTTGTAATTTCTTTCCCATCTAGAAAAATCGTAACCTGCGCATTACTCCCGATCGGATTCATAACAAGGTATACGTTCTTTGCTAGAAACTTGAAGTCGATTATCGAGCCTTCTTCTCCAGTTGCCATTTCTTCTTCAATTGTCCAGTTTCCAGCAAAAGCAAATGTATTAAGATTTAGTGATGATGGAATCGTGTACGCGCTTTTTGTATCGTGAGCGGCACTTTCAGGTGAAGCCAATCCTTGCATTCGAGCGTACCCTAAATATGTCTCGGGAGTTTGGGAATCTACATCATACGATTCATTTTTTATCTTGTCCTGTATATTTGCACCAGTCTCTTTAAGGAGTTTTTGGATCATTTCCTCTGTCTTGTCGTATTCCCCTTCTCCAAAGTGTGTGTAGCGAATTTTTCCATTCTTATCTATGAGGTAGTGTGCAGGCCAATAGCGATTGTTGTATGCGCTCCAGGTAGCGTAATCGTTATCCTGCATGACAGGATATTTTATTTCAAAGTCTGCTATTGCTTGCTTAACATTCTTTGAGTCTTTTTCAAAAGCAAATTCTGGGGTGTGTACTCCAATAATAACGAATCCATCCTTTTCATATTTTGAATACCAAGACTTAAGATAGGGGAGAGTTCTTATGCAATTGATGCATGTGTAGGTCCAAAAATCTATTAGTACAACTTTGCCGGAGAGGGATTTAATAGTGAGGGGTTTTGTGTTGAACCAGTCTCCTCCTTGAATTAACTCCGGTGCAGTTGCATGCATTCCCATATCTAGTGACAGACTCGATTTGTCTGCTCTCACTTTTTCAAGCTGTTCTTTTACAGCTGCATTATCTTCAATTTTGGTTAAGCCAGCTCCATATTGCGGCAACTTATCAAGAACCGCTGATTGGAATTTTCTATCCAAGTTGAAGAAGATGCCTATTGCAACTAAGATCATAAGTATCCCAAAGACTTTTTGGATGTTCCCTGTATTTCGAAGTAGCCACGGAACTTTCTGAAGCAACTTCCGTCCTCCGTACGTAATTGCAAACATTGGAATAGCTGTCCCTATTGAGTAAGCAACTGTGATTAAAATTGCGCTTCCATTCACACTGCTTGTTGCAGCAAGGGTTATAACGGACGCAATTATAGGTCCAACGCAGGGAGTCCAAATGAGTCCTAAACTCAAGCCTAGCAGTAGTCCGCTCCAAAATCCGTTCCCTTGACTAACTTTTCCACTTACACTTCCTGCAAGTTTTGTGAATAGTTTTTCCATAAGAACCTGAAAATTAGGAAGAAGAAGAGCAGTGCCGAAGAAAAGAATAATAAGGACTGAAAAATTTCTCAGAAGTTCAGGAGAAAGACCGGTTGCCTTAACTATTGCCGATAAGAAAAGTGTGAAGAGGGTAAAGCTTAGAACAAAACCGATTACAATGCCTATTGGTCTTCGGTGTCCTCCATTCAAAGAGCCGGAAAGGACTATGGGGAGAATCGGCAAAATACAAGGTGAGAGTATGGTTACGAAACCTGCTATGAACGAAAATAAAATTAAAAGAAGCATTAATTAAGTATATTACATTTCTTTTCCTTGTGTGACAAAAATCCTACCAAGTTCATACATCTCCATGCGATTATGTTGTGCAACACAGTACATTGCATTTATGTCTAAAGCATAGTTAAGCAAACTTAACAATAATTCAAAGCAGTAGATAGAACCCTATAGTTGACAGAATAGCTTAGCTTGGCTATAATTCACAGCTTCTAGTAAAATTATATGGGATATTTTTCATCTGCCGATTTTTATACTGTGCAAGAGGTTGCTTTGCTTCTTCGTTTGTCTGCTCTCACGATTTACAAATACATAAAAGAAGGATCTCTCGAAGCTGTGGAATTCGGGGGACATTATCGTGTGTCTAATCAATCACTTAATAAATTTATTGAGTACCACAAAGTAGGTTCTAAATAGCATGAAAAACATATTTAAAAAAGAGATATCAATAATTGTTCCGGCTTACAACGAGCAAGGTTCTGTTAGGGAATTAATAGAAAGACTATCAGCTTCTTTAGAGAAGGGTAAATTTAAATTTGAAATTCTAATAATAGATGATAGATCAAAAGACGGAACCGCAAGAATAGTAAAAAAACTTACAGAAAATTATCCTGTAAGGCATTTGCTCAAAAAGGGAAAGCAAGGAAAGGCTTATTCGTTATTTGAGGGCTTTTCCGAAGCTAAATATTCTAATTTGGCCCTCATCGATGCTGATCTTCAATATCCTCCCGAAGAAATCGCAAAAATGGCTCTTAAGCTAAAGGATGTAGATATTGTTTGTTCCAATAGAAGAAGGTACAAAGACAATGTTCTTCGAAGAACTCTTAGTCGTGGTTTTAGATTTGGATTTGGAAAGTTCTTGTTTGGCCTTGACCATGATATACAATCAGGGCTTAAAGTATTTAAAAAAGAAGTAATATCTACAATATATTTCAAGCCATCTTCTGCTTGGACTTTTGATCTAGCTTTTTTGCATAGTGCACGCGAAGCGGGGTTCTCGATTACAAATCACGACATAACTTTTTCAAAGAGAAAAAAGGGAGAATCTAAAATCGGAATAATTAGAACTGTATATGAGATTGGTTCTTCTGCGCTAAATCTCAAATTGGCCAAGTTATCTCCTCGTATCGTTCCTTCTGAAAAGACAAATACAATGCGTGGTGCAGGAATCCGATATAAGAGAAAAAAATACGTTACTCACACGACACTGCATCACAGCAAATCATCTATCATTACATTTACTTCAGGTCAAAAATTTACGATAGCACTTCTTATTGAGCTTGCTATTATGGGAGTGGTTTTGAGTCCGGTTGCAACTCTTTCGTTTATTGTTGCCATATTAAGCTTTATTTACTTCTCTGACACAGTATTTAATCTATTTGTAGTACTTAAAAGTCTCCATTTTCCTCAGGAAATTTCTTTCACACCAAGAGAGCTTTCAGTATTGCAAGACAAGCATCTACCCATATATACAATTTTGTGCCCTCTTTACAAAGAAGCTCATATTATTCCCCAATTTGTAGAGAATATATCTCAGTTATCATGGCCAAAAAGGAAATTGGACGTCATGCTGCTTCTTGAAGAAGACGATAAAGAATCAATACTTGCTGCAAGGCAGATGAAGCTACCATCATATGTACGGGTTGTAGTTGTTCCTAATTCTCAACCAAAGACTAAGCCAAAGGCATGTAATTATGGGCTCTCTTTTGCTAGGGGTGAATACCTAGTCATTTTTGATGCCGAGGATAAGCCAGAACCAATGCAGTTGAAAAAAGCTTATGCAGCATTTCAAAAAGCCGGGCGAGATGTCGTTTGCTTGCAGGCAAAACTAAATTACTACAACCCCTCACAAAACCTACTTACAAGGTTCTTTACAGCTGAGTATTCGCTATGGTTTGACATTACACTAACGGGACTTCAATCAATTAATACAAGCATTCCACTAGGAGGGACCTCAAATCACTTTAGAACTGAGGATCTGCATATGTTGCAAGGGTGGGATCCGTTCAACGTAACTGAAGATGCCGATTTAGGTATGCGTTTATTTAAAGGTGGTTATAAGACGGCGATTATTGATTCTCTGACCCTTGAGGAGGCTAACAGTAAGTGGGGAAATTGGATAAGGCAAAGATCACGTTGGATTAAAGGCTACATGCAGACGTATCTTGTGCATACGAGAAATAGTCTTGCCTTTGCAAAAACACGCGGACATCATTTTCCTATATTTCACCTGATCATTGGGGGTAAGATTGCGTTTATTCTGATTAACCCCTTGCTTTGGCTTGCAACAATTGCATACTTTACGCTTTATATTTACGTTGGACCCACAATAGAAAAACTTTACCCTGCCATTGTTTTTTACATGGCAGCCTTCTCTCTCATATTCGGAAATTTCCTATTTATGTACTACTACATGATTGGAGTAATGAAAAGAGAGCATTACCCACTTATAAAATACACGTTCTTAATACCCTTTTATTGGCTCATGATTTCTGTTGCTGGATTCATGGCTTTATACCAATTGATTTTCAAACCATTCTATTGGGAGAAAACTGTTCACGGTCTTCATCTTCTTAAGAAAAAACAAGAACAGGAAAGAGCAGCTGAAGTTGTTCCGGTCGTTGTGCCTCAACCTGGACTTCGACTTCCTAAGCCAGACTTTAAGTTCCCCAAAGTTTCTGTAACTCGTGGAATTCTTGGGCCCATCGTCCTCCTTGGGTCTTTTGAGAGAAAAACTTTAGCACTATTTGCTGGAACTCTTATTGTTATTGGTATTGCTGAGAGAAAGATTATCAGCTTCGGTGTTCTTGCTTTCAAAAAAGCAATTGTCACGCCTTTGAAGTACGCGTCATCAATATTTTAATTATGAGTATCTTAGATAAATCATTAATTGTCCTTTCAAACCTTAGAGACTTGGGTGGGCTATTCATACCGGGTAAAAAAGTAAAAGGCAAGGGTCTTAGAGTCCTAGTCTTTAATTGGAGAGATACTAAGCACGCATGGTCAGGTGGAGCAGAGGTCTATATTCAAGAGTTATCTAAAAGATGGGCCCAAGAAGGAAATTCAGTAACACTATTCTGTGGAAATGACGGTCAAAGTAGTCGAAACGAGACTATAGGAATGGTTAACATAATAAGACGCGGTGGATTCTTTACGGTATATCTTTGGGCAATACTTTATACAATTTTTAAGTTTAGAAATAAATACGATGTAATAATTGACTCAGAAAATGGTATTCCATTTTTTACTCCTCTTTTTACAAGAAAGCCCGTAATATTATTAGTTCATCATGTGCATCAGGAGATTTTCATTGAGCAAATGAAATTTCCAATGTCACATATAGGACGTTTTATTGAAGGCAAGGTTATGCCTCTTGTCTATAAGAATCACCAAGTAATAACCGTATCAGAATCCTCACGACGTGAAATAGTAAAAGCAGGAATCGCATCTGAGGAAAGAGTTCAGATTGTCAATCCAGGAATAGAAATGCCGACCAAGAAATTCAAAAAAACTGATTTTCCTTCGATGATTTATCTTGGCAGGCTAAAGGCTTACAAAAATGTTGATGTTGCAATTCGTGCATTTGCAACAGTGGCCAAAAGATTTGCCAATGCTCGATTCTATATTGTCGGAGAAGGAGATACTTTGGGAAGTCTCAGGGATTTAGTTGTAAAGCTAGGGTTAGAAGATAAAATTTTGTTTTTGGGGAAGGTAAGTGAAGAAGAAAAAATACGACTTCTTTCTCAGAGTTGGTTTGCTGTTCAGCCATCAACCGTGGAAGGATGGGGGATCACAGTAATTGAGGCAAATTCTTGCAGAACTCCGGTGATTGCTTCAGACACTAAAGGCTTGAGAGATTCAATAGTTGATGGCAAAACTGGAATATTAGTCAAGCTTAAAGATACCAAGGCTTTTTCAAGAAGCATTAAAAAATTAATAGTTAATCAGAGGCTTCGAGACTTGGCTTCAAAAGAAGCATATAAGTGGGCAAAACAATTCAGTTGGGAAGAAAGCTCACGTTCATTTGGGCACATTCTATTTCAAGAGCACGAAAAAAGAACTCCTATGTTTTCTCTTAAAAAAGCAGGCTATATAGCTAATAGAATTTCATCACTCTTTTTTTAACATGACAAAAAAAATAATAATTTCTACTTATGACGATATAAAAAACCCGCATTATGCCGGTGGTGGTGCTTATGCTGTTCACAAAAGTGCTAAAGAACTTTCCCGAAAATTTGATGTAGAAGTAATAACAGGCAGGTATTTTGGGGCAAAAAACGAAAAAGTTGAAGGTGTTGCGTATAGAAGGATTGGTATTGCTTTTGGAGGCCCTAAGCTAGGACAAATCGTGTACCAACTATTATTGCCGAGTATCGTCAGAAAGAATAATTTTGATGTATGGGTAGAGAACTTTACTCCTCCATTCTCAACTTCATTTTTGCCTTTGTTTACCAAAAAACCAGTTATTGGACTTGTTCATATGCTTAGTGCTTCCGACATGAAAAGAAAGTATAAGCTGCCTTTTGATTTAGTAGAGAATTTTGGCCTGAAAAAATACAATAAGTTCATAGTTACCCAAAACCAAATAAAAAACGAAGTTAAGCTACAAAATAAAAAAGCAAGCATAGTCGTTATCCCAAACGGCATAGAGAAAATCCAGACGTTCGCTTCTCCCAAGAGATACATACTCTTTATTGGAAGGTTAGAGGTTAATCAGAAAGGGTTGGACCTTCTGCTGGAATCGTATAAAAAAGCAAATATCCCACAAAAACTTGTTTTGGCCGGGAGTGGAGAAGCAAAGCAATTAACCATCTTAAAGAAGTACATTACACGTCTTAAACTTGATTCGAAAGTGATCTTAAAAGGTAAAGTTAATTCAATTCAAAAACAAAAATTATTATCTAGTGCTATTTGCGTTGTAGTTCCTTCAAGGTTCGAAACATTTTCTATGGTTTGTCTAGAAAGTTTAAGTGCCGGAGTTCCATTAATTTCATTTAACATTCCTGGTCTTAAATGGATACCAAATGGATTAAGCATAAAAATCAGACCTTTTGACACGGAAAAACTTTCGCATGCAATAGGAGAAGTAGCTAAAAACCATAAAACACATGACGCTATTGCTAAAAAAGGGAAAAAATACGCTAACAAATTTAATTGGGAATACGTAGGTAGGGAATACATTAAAGCAGTATCAATCTAATATGGAAAATCTTATTAAAAAAATTGAAAAAGAAAAGATTAACTGTTATTTTTTGTCACCACACTTAGATGACGCGGTGCTTTCAGCTGGTGGACTCATGAGTAGACTTACAAAAAGAACAAATGTAACGGTTATAAATATCTTTACAAAAGCAGGGAGAAAGAGTACATTGTCAGCCCAGAAATCTACTCAAAGAGCGGGTTTTAGCTCAGCAAACTCGTATTACAAAGAAAGAGTAGTAGAAGACAGTATTGTCATGAAAAGAATGGGAGTAAATGTAGTGAATTTGGGATTTTCAGAGGCATTATGGAGAAAGAAGTACTCTCAAAATTTTCTAGAAAAATTCTTAAGTACTTTTCTAACAGAATTTTCAGTTATGTACCCGATATATAGATTGAACATTATCGGTAAAAAGATAGCAAAACAAGATGTAAAAACTGTTGACCTGATAAAAAATAAACTCTCTTTCATTGAAAAGAATGCATATGTATTTGCTCCTTTGGCTGTAGGTGGGCATGTCGATCATACTCTTACATTTAAGTCCTCTGAGGATTTTCATAACGTCATCTATTGGTCAGATTTTCCCTACAACATGATTGATATTGAACGCGCAGCAAAAGGCAAGAGATATGTATTCAAGACAGATTGGGATGCAAAAGAAAAGCTTGTAAAGCTCTACAAAACGCAATTTGATCTGCTCTTTCCTTCCGGAAAAATGCCGAAGAAGAATGAAGTGTTTTTTACAAATCTATAATGAAAATCGAATATATTGAATTTATAAACGAAAGCTTAATAGAAGAATGGAAATCCCTGTGGGATAGCTCAGTATGTGCTCATTTCTTCAATTCATATGTGTGGTTTCAGATATGTAGTGAAGTATATCCTGATTTAAAACCCGTAATAATCTGCATACGACATAAAAACAAGCTAAAAGCCTTATTGCCTCTTGTTTTGGTAAAGAAGTTTGGTATTTCTTTCTATACAAACCCTGGTGGGCTTTTTGTTGATAGAAGTGCACTTCTTATCGATAAATATGAGACGGCGACTATTAATACACTTTTTAATGCCCTGAAGGCTAAAGGCTCTTTTGTTCTGACTGAGGTCCCAGAAGATCTAGCTAGTTTATTTTCACAGCGAGGCATTGAAAAACTCGAGACTGGCGTAAATCTCCAACTGCCCTTTGAAAATAATCCTTTCAGATTTGTTAAAAGTAAGAACATGAGAAAAATTAAGAAAGTTTATGAAGAATACGGACGTGATATTTCATTCGAGATGAATAGAGGTAGCGTTCAGTCTCTAAAAATTGCCATGAAGATAGACAGAATTAGCTATAGACAAAAAAAGAACATAGGAACATTTAATAATCCGCTGAATAGGGCGTTTTTTGCCAGCTTAGTAAAAAATGGGAGAGACAATATTGGGATGAATGTTCTTTATTACAAAAAAAAGCCAATTGCATACGAAATAGGAGTAAGATCGGGAAAAATATACCATGGTATAAATAAATCTTTTAACAATTCTTATGCTTTCCTAACACCAGGGAAAATTCTTGCATATTCGTTATTTGAGGGTCTGCACAAAGAAGGAATGGAACTTTTCGATTTTAGTAGAGGAGACGACATGTTAAAAAGAAGCTTTACTAGCATCTCAAAAATGCAATATGATATTTACTACACCAATAATCTTGCTGCAAGAATTTTGCTTGTCAATCTATCCAAATTGAGAAAAAAATTAGTTAGCAATAGGCTGTTTTATAGCAATTACAGAAAGCTGGTTTCTTTAAAAAAATAATATGCGTAAATTAATTTTTATCAGTACGTTTATTCTCTTTGCCTTAGTACTTCTGGTTTCTCTTAGGGGAATATCAGGTAATCCTACATCCAATGATCTTAACACACCAAAATGGAAAGAATTTGGCCCTTTCGAGCTTTCTCCAGAGAGAGGAAGATTTGCGTTGTTATATTCATACATTGAGGACAATTCTCTTATATTCCGTCTTCCTGTTGCTAAGTTTGCAACTCCCGATTTAGGTTACACAAATGGAAATTATGTTTCCCTTTTTGCCCCTGGGGTTTCTTTTATTGCAATGCCAGGCTACTTATTAGGTAGGGTTTTGGGCATCGCCCAGGTTGGGACGGTCGCAATAATTGCGTTATTTGCTCTTATTAACGCATTCTTAATAGTAAAAATAGCGAGAATTCTTGGCGCTAACATCTACGCCTCCTTGGCCGCGAGCGCACTATTTCTTTTTGCAACACCTGCATTTACTTATGCAGTAACTTTATATCAGCATCACATTTCTCTTTTCTTAATTCTCTTGTCTGTTTATTTATTGCTGAGATGGAAGAATTTTGCTAGCTTAGCTGGGGTGTGGTTTTTATTAGCCGTTTCCGTACCTGTTGATTATCCTAATTTAGTTCTCATGTTGCCTATTGCTCTCTGGGCAACAGGAAGAATAATTTGGGGAAAAATGGAGAAAAAGGGATTTACTATCTCTTTACATCTACTTTCAATACTCACCCCGTTAGTAGTTCTTATTCCACTGGCATTTTATGTGTGGTTCAGTCTGGGTTCATATAATAAGCCGTTGCAGTTATCTGGAACGATTGATTCTGTTGCTGCTATTAATGCTGCTGGAAAGCCAACGACTTCAAATCTTGTAGTAGATCAGCCTGTGCAGGAAATAGTTGCAGGAGATCGGAATCAAGACAAGACGGCAACAGGATTCTTTAGAACAAGAAATCTTCTCAATGGATTTTATATACACTTCTTAAGTCCTGATCGTGGAATCGTTTATTTTACGCCAATTATGCTTCTTGGGATTTTGGGTATATTTGCAGTCTGGAAGAAAAGACAAAAAGAAGTGAATCTCCTTGTTTCTATTGCTGTTATGAATGTAGTTCTTTATTCGCTATGGGGAGATCCATGGGGAGGATGGGCATTTGGTTCTCGTTATCTAATACCTGCATATGCTATCCTCTCAATTTTGCTTGCTCAAGCAATTACTGAGTATGTTAAGAAAAAAAGTTTTTTAATTTTATTTTTGGTTATGGCTTCTTATTCTATTTCTGTTAATGCGTTGGGAGCAATTAGCTCAAGTGCAAACCCTCCAAAGGTTCAGGTCTTGGCATTAGAAAAGCAAACAGGTAAAGTTCAGAGGTACTCAATAGACCGCAATTTAAATTTTGTGCTTTCAGGTAATTCAAAATCTTTTGTCTACAACTCCCTTTTAAAAAACTTTATAAGTCCAACACTCTTCTATGCCTTACTTACTGCACCTATTTTAGTTCTGATATTTATATTTACATTTAAAGCAAGGAGGGTACATGCTTAAGAAATTCTTCGATCCAACAATTTCTATAACTGTCCCAAGTGAGTTAATTGCAAAAGGGAAGAATGTTGTAAATCGCTACGGGATTGTGTTTCTCATGCTGGTCCTTTCCTTGATATCTATTGGTGCATTTTATTTTTACTTACAAAATGGATTAGGTCTTTCTTATAACGATGCCAGATCACATTTGGATATTGGACGTCGTGCTGTTGAAGGACTTAAGCCTGGGCTTGCGCAGTTAGGATCTGTATGGCTTCCTTTGCCTCATTTACTTATGATTCCAACGATTTGGAACGACTTTATGTGGCATTCGGGACTTTCGGGCGCATTGCAATCAATGATTTCTTTTGTAGCAACCGGCGGTTTAATTTATTACTACCTAAAAAGGTTAAATGTAAATGTTCTTGGGAGAGTTGTCGCGGTTGCCGTATTTTTAGCAAATATTAACGTGTTATACATGCAATCAACTGCAATGACTGAACTTTTGCTACTTGCTACTATGACAGCAGCTTGCTTTGAATTACTCAACTTCTTTAAAAGCGAGAAACTTCTTTCATTAATAAAAGCTTCATTCTGGGTTATGCTTTCTACATTAATTCGTTATGATGGATGGTTCTTGCTTGCCGTTTCAACTATTATCGTTACGATTTATACGTACAAGAAAATTGGATTTAGGGGGGCCGAGGCAAGATTTCTATTCTTTGCTACTGTTGGTGCTTTAGGTGTAGTGCTGTGGCTTTTATGGAATCTTATAATTTTTAAAGATCCACTTTACTTCATTTATGGTCCTTATTCCGCTTACGCACAGCAGTTGCAGCTTGAGGCCGCAGGCAATCTAGAAACTAAGAAAAATATAATATTTTCTACTCAGGTATATTTGTATGCTCTCGCATATAACTCCAATGCTCTCGTGCTTGTACTTGGAGCAATTGGTGCAATTGTTTTTTACTTAGACAAGAAAATTAAAACAGCCTATAAAATTGCGGCATTAGCTCTTTTTGCTCCTCTAGTTTTTAATATCCTCGCACTTTTTATGGGACAGTCTGTGCTTTTTATTCAAGGTTTATCCGGTAATACTTGGTTCAACGTGCGATATGGTCTTATGCTTATGCCATCAATCGCAATATTTATAGGTTATCTAATCGGGAGAGCTCAGAAGATGAAGCTTCTTATTATTGGGATTCTTTTATTTGTAGCCTTCTTTACATTTGTTAATCATGATGCAGTAACAATTGATGATGCTCAGGTTGGTTCAAGTCAAAAAAATGTTTCTGAGGTTTCGGGATGGCTCAAGAATAATGCAGGGGATGACGGTTTTATATTAATATCTGCGGCATCTCATGACGCGATAATTTTCTCATCAGGATATCCTATGAAGAAATTTATTCATGAAGGTACTGGCAATTACTGGTTGGCTGCAACTTCTTCACCTGACAGATGGGCGAGGTGGATTATTATGAGAACCAATGATTTAAATGATCAAACATTCAAACTCCTTAAAGATAATAGTGGTCTTGCAAGATATGACAAGGTGGGAAGCTACCCATTTGCAGACATTTATCAATTAAAGAAGGAATATGTAAAGAACCTTAATACAGAGGCTTCTCTTGGGCCACAAAGATAATATGGATATACAGCCACAACATAAAAAACATTTTGCTTCAGGTCTTATTACAGTAGGGGTAATTCTAATAGCTATATCTCTATATTTTGCCTATAACTATCTTAAGCCTGCGGAGAACCGATGGAAGTTTGAATCCGTTGATACAATGAAGTACTCAAGAGATCTATCTCGAGAAAAGTTGAATGATGAATCATTTAATAAGACTATAGAGCTTCAGGTAAAGGAAATAGCAGAAATTGGAGCAACTCACGTGGGGATTGCCACTCCATATGACTCAGAATTTCTTCCTATCTTGCGACGTTGGGTTAAAATTGCTCGCGAGAATAAATTAAAAGTGTGGTTTCGTGGAAATTTTTCTGGATGGGAAGGTTGGTTTGGGTATTCGAAGATTGATAGGGCACAACATCTTAAGTTGACAAGAGAGTTCATCAGAACTAATTCTGAACTCTTTGAAGATGGCGACGTATTTTCTCCGTGCCCTGAATGTGAAAATGGAGGGCCTGGTGACCCTAGACAGAACGGAGATGTCAATGGACACAGAAAATTTCTTATCGATGAATACAACGCAACAACACAAGAGTTTGAAAAAATAGGAAAGAAAGTGGCATCAAATTACAGTTCTATGAATTTTGACATTGCAAAGCTTGTTATGGATCGAAATACCACAGAAAAAATGGGGGGAATTGTAACGATAGACCACTATGTCAAAAGCCCTACACAATTAAATTCTGATATAACAAAAATTGCAAAAATGAGCGGAGGGAAAGTTATTCTAGGAGAGTTTGGCGCGCCCATACCTGATATTAATGGAAATATGAGCGAAGTGGAGCAGGCAGAATGGGTAAAAGAAGTCTTGGATTTATTGTCCGAAAACCCAAATGTTATTGGACTTAATTACTGGATAAATACTGGCGGATCAACTGAAATCTGGACAAAAGATGGGATGCCTAAGGCAGCTGCATTGGAGCTTAAGACATTCTATCAGGAGGTCAATGAAAAATAATATGAAAGTATCACTCGTAATTCTTAACTACAACACAAGAGACATTACTGACGTTTGCATACAAAAAGCGTTAAGTGCCGTTGCGTATTGTCAGAAGACAAGTAAGCACAAGGCAGAAATTATAGTTGTTGATAATGCTTCCTCGGATGGAAGTGTTGAAATGATCAAGTCAAAATACCCTCAAGTAACTTTAATAATTAATCCTACAAATGCTGGGGTTTCGATCGGATATAACGTTGGCATGAGAGCATCTAAAAATGCGGATTTTATACTCTTATTAAATTCTGATTTGTATCTTGAAGAAGATGCGATTGCCAACTCTTTTAATTACATGGAAAAGAACCCAGATACTGATTTGATGATTTGTAAATTATTCAATGCCGAGCACAAATTTGAAACTTATGGCGGGTATCTACCTACACCTAGAAGAACCATTTTTTGGCTATTAGGTTTTGAAAGTATTCCTTTTATTAAGGACAGAATAAGTAAAATTTATGGTTACAAAGAAGAACTATACAAAAAGGATTTGCAGGTAGAGTGGGCACCAACATGCTTCTACTTTTTAAAGTATAAAGTGTTTGAAAAAACTGGAGGGAATGACGAAAGAATATTTCTTTATATGGACGATCTAGAATGGTGTAAAAGAATTCATGATGCAGGATTTAAGTTTATGTTTACGCCTAAATTTACCTCAACGCACCTTTGTGGTGCTTCTACAGACAAGAAATTCCACAAATTGTATATATTGCAACGTCAAATTCAGGGCATTAAATATTATCAGAAGAAGCATCATCCAAGCACTTTGGGGTTGGTTGTAGCTTTTCTTTATTTGGGATTTTCAATGAGAATTCTTGCTTATATGTTGTTGGGACAATTACATTCAGCACTAACATATTTACAAGCGATTACAATGCCTCTTGTGCCTCTTGAGACGTCTCTATAATTGAGAAATTAGGCTAGCAATATACTTGTTGACAAGCCCAGAGTAATATACTATACTACTGCTTCGATATGAATAAATTGCTTCTCTTATCATTTTTAGCAGCCTGTGTTCTTGCGTTGACAAAACCTGCTTTTGCACAAGATTCTTTCACTTCTTGTCTTGTTCCAACTGGAACAGTTATTGCAAATTATCAGGATGGCACCCATGGCATAGTTGGTATTGGATCAAAAATAGGAAAAGATGTTGTATATGCTGAAGGCGAAAATGCAATGCAATGTTTTTGTGGAAGTGATGGTGCTGGTATCCAAACAAACTGGATGAAAATCGGAAATCTAACTGAAGATGAAATTAAGGTATATCAAAGTCAGGGGTGGATATTTGTTCCTAGCGGAGAGGCATGGGGACTTTCGGATGTCCCGTATCTAGCTCAAAATAAGAATTATACATGCTCTGCATCTAGTACGAGCGGAGGAGATGGAAGAACTGATGGTAGAACCGATGGTAGAACTGATGGAAGAAGTGACGGCAAAGGCTCTATTGTTCAGTCTGCTCAAGGAACCAATTTGGCTTCAACAGGAAACATGCTTTTCATAGCTGAAATCTTCACAGTTGGTGTATTGCTTACGATAACAGGACTCATTCTTCGATTAAAAACTCGTTCAAATTAAGATTTCTTTTTATGAGAAACTTAATTCCCAATCTCATACTATTATTAGGCTTAGGTTTTCTTATCTTTAGTTGTTATCTTTTCTTTCTTCGTCATTCTCCATACTTATTGTCCTTTGAAAAAGCTCCTACTTCCGTCAATGTTCTTAGTTTTGAAGCTCCTCAAAGAATAGAGATTCCGTCTATAAAAGTTAATTTGCCTATTATTCCTGCTATTACAAAAGGGAATATGTGGGAAACAAGCAACCAAGGGGTCTCATACTTGTCTTCATCACCTCTACCAGGACAAAAAGGGAACAGTGTGATGTATGGTCACAACTGGAATTATCTTTTGGCAGATCTTCCAAAAGTAAAACCTGGTCAAACAGTCTACATAATTATGGAAAACGGCTATAAGAAAAAATTCGTTATTGAGTATACAGCAACTGTTAATCCATCTCAGACGTACATAATCGACAACACTAACGACAGTAGGATAACAATTTATACGTGTACAGGCTTTTTAGATTCTAAAAGATTTGTTGTTGTGGCAAAACCTCAGGCTTAGTCTGGAATTCGATATTTTCAAGCAGAATTTGGACTATTTAGAATAGCTTTCATTGTTCATGGATTAAGTAAGAGAATTGTATGAATACCTCAATATCTCTATAAAAAAGCTTGCTTTTTTGAAGCTAAGTGTTATAGTAACTATATATAAATATATCATACTATATTAAATTATAATGGTTAATAAGAATTTCAAAACAGTTAAAGAAATAGCGCAAGTATTACGACTCAATCCTATTACTATCTATTCGTACATTCATTCGGGAGAAATACCCGCTGTTAAAATCGGTAAATCCTACAGAATAGACTGGGCTGAATTTAATCGATATATAAAATCACGAACAGGAGGTATCAAATGAATCTTCCAAAAACCTCCTTTATTGTTCATGTATCCGGCGTCAGAAAAAGTTTTGAGTCAATAGTAACTAAAATTGACGCTTTGTTTGATGGTCAGCGTGACTCGTACGAAATAATTTTTGTTGCCGACACATTTTCAGAAAGTTCTGAGTGGGACACGAGGGTTTTCTTAAGCCATTATCCCATTAAGTTAATAAAAAGAGACGGAAAGCCGGGTCGTGGTTACAACATTCAAAGAGGTTTGAAAAATTCATCGTATAAGAATATTTGCGTAATGGAATTTGGAAGCAAATACCCGATTGATATCGTTAGTCAAATGATACAAGAGTTGGAATCAAACGACATTGTCTACGCAAGCAATAAAAGAGTAGCTAAGGGGTTTTTGAGAAAATTAGTAGGTGTAGATCTTCAGCTGGATTTAGTTGTTTTTAAGAGAGAAATTTATGAGCGTTTAAATTTAAATTCATCTATTTTTGACTTTGAATTTATACAAAGTTCAAAAGACGCCGGCTATATCGTTACTGCTTTCAAAGCCAACACTTCAAGAAGATTCTTCAAAAAACCTGCCAATAGAACCCTTCATGGGATAATGACATTAGTTAAGGAAAAGTTGCGTCTTAAAGTTCTTGGACACGTAGTAATTCCTTTTCACCCACGAATTGCAAAAGAAAAAGGCAATGGATTTCATTACGACGGGAAAGAATTTGTTCATTACTCAGAGCTTCCTCAGGATGAAAGTGCATTCTATAGATTCAATCAAAGACAAATTACACTAATGCTCTTAATGCTAACTGCTGGCGTGTATTCCTTTGCTTCAGACTGGAAGTTAGCTCTTATCTCCTTTGTTGGGATTATAACGACATTATATTTTCTGGATTTACTTTTTAACCTATTCTTAATCATAAGAAGCTTTGCAAATCCAGCAGAGATAGTTATAGAAGATGTAGCGCTTTCAGAAATCAATGATGAACGCCTCCCAAGGTACACAATTCTTTGCCCGCTTTATAAAGAATGGCAGGTAATCCCTCAATTTACCCAAGCGATATCAAAGTTAGACTATCCAAAAAATAAGTTGCAGGTTCAGCTGCTCTTGGAGGAAGATGATACTGAAAGCCTTTCTTACATAGAAAAACTTCACCTACCTTCATATTTTGAAGCAATTATTGTTCCTCATTCATTCCCAAAGACAAAACCAAAGGCTTGTAATTATGGATTGCTTCGGGCGACTGGAGAGTTTGTTGTTATTTTTGATGCCGAAGATGCACCAGAACCTATGCAACTTAAAAAAGCAGTTCTTGCATTTGAGAGGGCAGGGCGTAAAACAGCGTGCATACAGGCTAAGTTAAATTTTTACAATCCCCATCAAAATATTCTGACAAAAGCGTTTACAGCCGAGTATTCACTATGGTTTGATTTGGTTCTTACGGGCCTACAATCTATAAAAGCTCCAATCCCATTAGGTGGAACCTCAAACCACTTTAGAACTTCAGATCTTAAGATGTTGAAGGGTTGGGATGCATTTAATGTAACAGAAGACGCAGATCTAGGGATGAGAATCGCAAAATTAGGATTCAAAACAGCCATAGTTTCTTCAGTAACTCTAGAGGAAGCAAATAGTGATTTAAATAACTGGTTTTGGCAAAGAACGAGATGGATAAAAGGGTACATTCAAACGTATTTCTTGCACATGAGAAAACCAGGAGATTTCTCAAGTACATTTAGAAAACCTGATCTTTTGTTTTTTCAAATGGTTATTGGGGGCAAAATATTTTCAATGTTTGTTAACCCCGCAATGTGGATGCTAACAATTCTCTATTTCTTATTTAGGTCTCAATTTGGTCCAATAATTGAATCATTATTCCCAGTACCTGTTCTTTATCTTGGCATTGCTTCTCTCATCTGTGGGAATTTCCTTTACATGTATTACTACATGATCGGATGCGCAAAGCATGGGCACTATGCGCTTATTAAATACGCTCTTTTTGTGCCCATATATTGGTTACTCATGAGTGCCGCTGCATGGATGGCTGTATATAAGCTAATTACTGCACCACACCATTGGTCAAAGACAAAGCACGGTTTACATTTGAAGAACAATATTTTTAAAGGTGCCATATGACAAGAGTAGACAAAAATATATTACTTTCTATTATTTTACTTGCATGTGTAGCAAGCATGAGTAGTATTTTCTATGCATTCACCAACAACTTAATACTTGCTTATGGAGATGCTGAATCACATATAAATATAGCAAAAAGAGTTGTTAGCGGACTTACTCCTGGCTTTGGACAATTAGGAGGAGCATGGTTGCCACTACCTCATATGCTTATGCTCCCATTTGTATGGAATGATTTTCTGTGGAGAAGTGGCCTTGCAGGAACAATTGTTGCAGCATTGAGTTATGTTGTCTCAGTACTATATGTATACAAGCTAATTCGACTTTTTACCCCTTCAAGGTTTGCACAAATCGTAGGAGTTGTAGTTTTTGCATTAAATCCCAACATACTATATATGCAGACAACTCCCCTCGGAGAATTACCCTTAATTTGTTCTTTGATTTTATCCTCGTACTATCTTGTCCTTTGGGCGAAGAAAGGAACGATTGGGCCACTTATTCTTGCTTCATTTGCAGCTTTTGCAGGAACCTTAATGCGCTATGACGCGTGGTTTCTAGTAATTTTTGAAGTCATAGCAGTAGTTATCATTGGCTTACTGAAAGGGTATAAGTACAAGAAGATAGAAGGCAGTATTGTAATATATGCAGTTCTTGCATTCTTTGGAATAGGTCTCTGGTCATTGTGGTGTTATCTTATATTTAATGATCCTGCTTATTATTTAAATAGCCCTTATTCTGCAAAATCGCAACAAATGGATTGGTTGGCTCGCGGAGAACTTCCATCATATAAAAATATTACAAATTCTCTTACCTATTATTCGTTAGCATCAGCTCAAAATGCAGGTGTTGTAGTTTCAATTGTCGCATTGCTTGGAGTACTTTTAGGAATAGGGAAAACAATTTTTTCTAAAAGCAGAGCAACTTTTGCGGCCAGCTTAGCCTTACTTACTCCATATATTTTCTATGTGATAACACTTTACTTGGGTATTTCAATTTTACTAGTGCCAGAGCTTGTTCCACAAGACTACCAGTGGACTCTTTTTAACATTCGGTATGGAATTATTATGGTCCCTGCCGTAGCAGTATTTTTAGCTCTTTTAACAGCTTCCTTACATAAGTACCTAAAACCAGTAATTATTGCCGTAATTGCTGTTCAGGCATATCTATTTGTGGTCAGTGGGACACCGGTGTCTCTTCAAGATGGAATTGTAGGACTTTCTTCTAGAAGACCCTCTCCTGCAACAAACTTTGTTAGGGATAATTACGATTATGGTTATGTAATGTTTGACGATTTTGCGAGAAGTGCAGACCCAATTGACCTTAATATACCTTTTGAAAATATTATCTATGTTGGTAATCATCCCCACTGGGAGAATGCATTGGAAAAACCTCAGGATCATGTTAGGTGGTTAATTGTGAGACATGATAAGACCGATGCAATATGGAGACAGTTGAGTTCAAATGTTCAGCTCAACAAGTATTTTGATGTTGTATATAGAAATGGTGAAATCTTCGTATATAAAAGAAAAAGTTAAGCGATGTCTCTTTAAAAACCACATACTCTCGGTTGCCTAAGGAATCATTATAAGATATAATATGTACCTATGAGTGGTAGTAAAATAGCAATTATAGGATTAGGCTATGTGGGTTTGCCACTGGCTCTTTTGGCAGATAGGAAAGGTTATAGTGTCACTGGCATTGTCAGAAATCCTAATACAGTCGAAAAGCTCAATAATAAAATTCCTACTTTCAAAGATGAAGCTGTTGAAAAATATCTTCCTACATCAAATCTAACCGTAACAAATGATTTTTCAAAAATAAAAGGAGCAGAAATAGTTATTGTTTGTGTGCCTACACCAATTGATGACAATCATATGCCAGATTACGGACCAGTGGTTTCTGCATGTGAATCAATCGGTAAGCACTTAGAGAAAGGTCAACTAATTATTCTGGAGTCGACAGTTAACCCAGGAGTAAGTGAAGATGTCATGGCGCCAATTCTTGAGGAAAGCTCAGGCTTAAAATGTGGAATTGATTTCTTCTTAAGTCACTGCCCAGAGAGAATTAATCCCGGAGATCCAAAATGGAATGTAGAAAATATAAATAGAGTTGTTGGTGGCTTTGATGATGAAAGCTTGGAACGTGCTGCAACTTTTTATAGAACAATTCTCACAGCATCAGTGAAAGAGATGGGTTCTTTGAAAGAAGCAGAAGCCTGTAAGGTTGTTGAGAATTCTTTTCGTGATATTAATATTGCTTTTGTAAATGAATTGGCATTATCCTTTTCAAAGCTAGGGATAGATGTTGTTAATGTTATCGATGGTGCTGCAACGAAGCCTTTTGCGTTTATGGCACATTACCCAGGATGTGGAGTGGGTGGGCACTGCATTCCGGTGGATCCTTATTATCTTATTGAATATGCAAAGAAGAATGGATTTCATCACGATTTCCTTTCTCTTGCCCGAAGAATAAATAATCAAATGCCTCAAAAAACAGTTGAGTTAATGCTCAATGGACTTAATTCAGTTGAAAAATCTGTAAAAGGATCAAAAATTGCTTTCTTGGGGCTTTCATACAAGGGCAATATTGATGATGATCGTGAAAGTCCTGCCTATGAAATGCTTGAGGATCTAAAGAATAAAGGAGCTATTTTAAGAATTTATGACCCATATATTCCTGCCAAGTCTAATGTTAATTCTATCGAGGAGGCTCTGGAAGGAGCTGATGCAATCCTTCTTGCTACAACACATAAGGAATTCAAAGTGCTTACTCCAGAGCTTCTAAAAAAGCATGGCATTAAGGTTCTTGTCGATGGAAGAAATTTCCTAAGTAGAGACGCTTTTAAGGATCAAGATATTTATTACAAAGGCATTGGCAGAACAATATAATGAGAAAAAAAATAGCCTCTCACGTCATACTTCTAACGATTGTTTCTATACTTGCTGGGAAGCTATTATTCTCGCAAGGAAATGAGAGTGTGCTTTTCTTGGGTTATGGAGTGACCGTTACTCTTGGAATTCTTTTTGTATTTTTTACTGTTTTTAATTTCTATAAGGATCCATATATTGTTGCTAAGAATTCGCGCTTTACTAAAGGTGGACGAAATCTTATTACGTGTATTGTTGCAGTGCGAAATGAGGAAGCACTTATCGAGAGATGTGTTCTTTCTATCATTCACCAAACCTACACAAATAAAGAAATAATAATTGTTGATGATCAAAGTGACGATGCTACACCACTTCTACTTGCAAGGCTGGCTAAGAATTACAAAATTAAAGTTATTACATTAACTCAAAATCTTGGGAAGAAAAAAGCAATAGCAAAAGCAATCTTTGAATCCAAAGGTAGCATTCTTGCTTTTTCTGATAGCGATTCTGTGCTTGCACCAGATGCTCTTGAAAAGATCGAGCTTATATTTGCACACGATTCATCAATTGGTGCAGTCAGTGGACATTGCAGAGCTCTTAACTCAGAGAAGAACCTGCTTACTAAAATTCAGGACACTTGGTATGAGGGCCAGTTCTCTATTAGAAAAGCTTTTGAAAGTGTCTTTGGCGCGGTAACTTGTGTCTCAGGACCCCTAGCTGTTTTTAGGCGAGAAGCAATTTACAATTTCATACCTGCCTGGGAAGGTGACACATTTTTGGGTCAAGAATTTAGATTTGCCACAGATAGAACATTAACAGCCTTCGTACTGGGAAGTAAATTTCTTGAGAAAAAACTAAAGAAGCAATACAAAGATTCCCCATTTGTAACTTCAGTTAATTATCCCGCAAAGGATTGGAAAGTGGTGTACTCAAAATCTGCTAAAGTTTGGACAAATATTCCCGATACTTTTCCTAAATTTATTAAGCAGCAAGTTAGATGGAAGAAAAGTTTTATTCGCAATATTTTCTTTACCGGTAGCTTTTATTGGAAGAAGCCTTTTATTCCTGCAGCCGTCTATTATACGCACATCCTTTTTGTATTGCTTGGACCTTTTATTGTAGCAAGACACATAATCTACCTGCCTCTCCGGGGTAACTTTGAGACAGGTTTTTTGTATATAGTAGGAATTGCATTTGTAGGCTTTTTGTACGGGCTTGCGTATAAATTCGAAGAAAACAGCGATTATAAGTGGATTTTTAGACCAATCATGAGCCTTATGTCTACCTTTATTCTTTCTTGGTTGATATTCTATTCCCTTTTTACTATTAAAAAATCAATATGGATAAGAGGTTAAAATTTCTTGTAGAGATAGTTGGAGTTCTTCTACTTTTTTTTGTACTTTCCAATTTAATCGGAAAGTACTATTTTCACACTTCGGCAATTGATTTCATATTTGAAAAAGCTGCCAAAGTGCAAAGTCGTGAGAGTCAGTTACAGAAGCAAATGAATGACGATCTAAATAACTATCAAAAAGTTGTATCTAATCTTGTTGTTAATAAAATTGAAAACAGAAATGCGGATGCAGTTCCGGTTCTTGTATATCACGGAGTTACAAGAGAGAGCGGTAAGATTGAAGATCCTACTGAAGAAATCTCTCTCGAGAATTTTACTCAACAAATGCTTGCTCTTAAGAAGGAAGGGTACAGGACCGTAACGCTTAGAGAATTTGAAGATTTTTTGGAAGGAAAGATTGAACTTCCCGATAGATCATTTCTTTTAACTTTCGATGACGGTATTAAGACGAGCTACTATAACTCCGATCCTTTACTTCAGGCATTGGGCTTTAAGGCAATTATGTATGTTATCACTGCTCATTCGACTACAAATGAAAAATCCCCATATTACATAACTCGAGAAGAAGTGCTGGAAATGGCTGCGACAGGTAGATGGGATATACAGTCTCATGGAAGAAATGATCACAATCTTATCAAAATAAATAAAGAAGGGAAGAGGGGACATTTCATGACTAACAAGAAATGGCTTGATCGTGAGAACAGACTAGAAAATGACAAGGAATATAGAGAAAGAATTATTCAGGACTTAACAGATTCGAAAAGAGATATTGAAGATCTTCTGGGCAATACAGTAACAAGTTATGCATTTCCATTTGGAGATTATGGCACGGAAAGTACTGCTGGGGAGATCTTGGCGCTTACTGCAAGTGTATACAACAAATATATGATCCAATTTAAAACAGATAAAAGAACCGGTTACTTTAGAAATAATTTTAAAATCAATGCAGAGAAAAGACTTGTTAGAAGAATAAAGTCCTCAGAGAATGTAAAAATTACGGAATTTATACATACCATGGCTGCGAGCCAATCAAAAAGTCTTCCTTTTACGGGCAACTTTTTTGTAGAAGAAAACGAGAATTGGGTAAGTAGCAATGGAAATCTCGACTACACAATTTCTCAAGGAGTTATGACGTTGAATGTTGGCACCAAAAGTGCAAGTCTAACAACATTTTTAGACGGGTCATATCTTTGGACTGACTACACTGTAAGTGCAAACGCAAAGCTTGTTAGTGGAAAGAACTTTAGTGTAATCTCAAGAGCAATTGATGGAAATAATATGGTTGTTTGCACCTATAACCCTGACGGAGTAACTCTTGACCAAAAAGTAGATGGCAAAAGAATAGTACTTACAAAGACAGGAAGTAATTACTATTTAACGCTTTCTGACGGAGCATATATAGGAATGAGAGTAACAGGCAATTTAATCGAATGCCTCTACAACAATAGGACTCTCATATCTTCTAGAACCGTTGGCACAATTCCAAATGGTGGAATTGGATTTGGTGTGTATTCAGGAACTCAGAATAAGGCAAAAGTTGAAATTAGTGACGTAAAGGTATATTATGAGGACCGATGAAGCAGCATCAAATGAAAGTTATACTGCTTGCCCTTTTTCTCTTAAGTTTAGTTGGAGCCACTCAAGCTTACGCAGCTATTCTTTATTCATTTACCCCAGGCCAGAATATGACAATTCTCGGCGCCGGCAGCATGGATACGAGCAATAACCCAAATTTGTGGGTTAATTCTGGTGGAACAATCACAGTCACAGACGGAATTGGTAAATCACTCCAGGGAGATCTTCCTTCTTCCAGTCCTATTTTCCAAATGTACGCAAAAAGTAGCAGTACTGATACTAACGGAGGAAGACAACCACAAAATCTTCTAAGGCTTATCACAAGACCACGATGGGGCAATTTTGCTCAAACAAATTATTTCAAAATAAATCGTTACAACGCGCTTTCTAGTAGTAATAGAAGTGAAGGGAATGGAATTTTACTCATGAGCAGATACGCAATGGATGGCCAAACTCTGTACTACGCAGGATTAAGAGTTGATGGTGCTATGGTAATTAAAAAGAAATTAAATGGGTCATACTATACATTGGCCTACAAGAAAGTGCTCAATGGAACATATAATAGAAATTCAAATCCAAATCTCATTCCCCTCAACTCGTGGATAGGTATTAAGACCGTTGTCAGAAATGACAATGGAAAGGTTAACATAACGCTTGAAGGAGATTTGCAGAATAGAGGCTCATGGACCACGTATCTTACAGCAACAGACGAGGGATCTAGATATGGCTCAAGACCTATAAGTGAAGATAATTACGCAGGAATAAGAACAGATTTTATGGACGTAGAATTTAAGAACTTCAAGATCTGGTCACTATAACAATTATTGACTCCATTTAGCCCCACCCTTATACTTTACAAATGACCTCAGAAGAGAATCCTAGACCACAACTTAACGTAAAACTTGGTGAGAAATTTAGAATACCTGAAGACTTTGAGCCAAATATAGATGGAGAAAGAGACTTTGAAGATATCGAATTAGGAACAGTAGACCTAGACGTAGAAGGTCTTGGCAAAGGTCGTTGGAACTTTAGTCTAGCCGCAACATCAAGCAAAACTATCGAGGGAGATATGCCTCTGGGTCCGACAAAAGTAGTATACGAAATGCAACCGGACAAAACACGAGTCCTTTCCGAGGGACCTGTATCAATGTCTTTTGCGTTTGATGAAATAGATCCAGAGATTGATCTTGCAAGAATTAGCCTTTCAGTAGGGGGTGTACCTACCTATCAGGGATTAGGGCAATATTCGGAAAATGGAGATAGACTAGCCTGGGATGTCAGTCGCTGGGAGCTTGGGGTTGAAGAAGAAAGACAACTGTATTTTCCTTACGAACCTCATTTCAACAATCTCAAAAGTGGTCTAGAATTTGTGATCACGGCAACTCAAATCGCAACACCCGAAGCCTAATCTTTTTAAACACTCATCTACTTAGCTCCCTGCGTTTTTATTAAATTTAAAATAGCACTATCATTTTTATCTTTTGGGGAAATTCCAAAACTACTGTCTATCGCTAGAGCCCAATTCCAAAGAAGCACTCCGTTAAGCCCTCTTGAATCAGCCTCTTTATATATGTCTTTATATAGGTCTATTCTGTTTTTATTTTCATTCCCTTTTTTATTCTTTACAAATCCAGCCTCTTCAACAAGAAGAGGTTTTCCGCTGCTTTTTTGTATCTTTTGCCAATACGAAAACACTTCAGCGATTGAAGACTTATCATTTTCCCTTATGTAGTAGTGACCAGTTAAGATATCGATATTTTTAAGCTTCGCTACATCTTCTAATAACGGCCCATGTCCATCAGGTTGATACTGAGCTGTAAAACCTTCTACTCCTGCGAAAATTGGACGAGTAGGATCTAGCCTCTTAACATAAGTAGAAGTTCGATCCATCCATTTTAATATTATATCCTGTCGTTTAACCGTGGAACTTCTCGCTTCATTCATTAGCTCCCATCCGAGAATAGCTTTCTCTTCCTTTAAGGGTTTGCCTGTGTACAAACTCTTATAGCTCAAGAGCTCATTTATATACTTTTCAAAGCTTACAATTATTTTTTCATTTTGAAAAAATTCATCTTTTTGAGTAGTAGTTGCACTAGGTAGGTTGTGCCACTTTAAGTACTGAATTATTCCACCATAATCCTTCCAATAATTCGAGAATGTGATAATTACTTTTAGGTTCTTTTTTTCAGCTTCATGAACAGCGTATGCCAAATTATCAAACATTTTATAGTTAAATTCTCCGAGATTTGGTTGGAATGAGTCTTTAAAGCCTTCGCCAAAACCCCAAAAACGGATTGTATTTATATTATGAGAAGCGGCAGTACTGAGGGTTTCATCTATTTCCCTATGTGTTCTGTATACAAGATCATATGAATTCATGCCATGAATGTTGAGATTTTCCATATTTACACCCAAAACAGCATTTTTTTTATCCGTTAAGGTTTCGTTTCTTTGATAAATATTCGTATGCTTCCCTTTCATAACCAGAGTAAAGTTATTCTTAAAATCAGGATTCTTCTTTGTTACTAAAGATGTATATATTGCATCTCCTACATCTCCATTTGCCATAACTATCCACGTAGCATGCTTGGAGGGTGCTGTTAATGAGTCTGACCAGTAATTTCCCGTGCCTTCATGAATAAACCTCTTTAGGGGAATACCAGTGCTAAAAGCTAAAGCATTATTGTAGGCAATAGAGGTTAAAATGTGGCCATTTCCAGAAGCAACCTCACTCCTCATCCAGGTGCTTGCATCTCCAACGTCCAGTGAACTAGTCCCGATCACACCATCAGTTAGTGTAATAACATCATTTCTAATATACAACAAACCTGCTTGAGCAATTATCGAAATTAATAATATTACTGCAATAAGTCGGGCTTTACTTGCAAGATATGCGCTAAAAATAGCAACAGCGGGAACCATCATTAACCCATATCTTACATTAAACCATGAGGTATGAGCTTCTTGTGTAGCTGATGAACCAAGCTCGGGCACAACTAATATTGAATTCCCTGCATACAGTGAAAGTATATGGAAAACCAACGGGGTAAGTAGTGTGTATAGCGCTAAAGCAATTGGGTTAATTTTTTGCTTAATAAGGAAGTATAAGAAGCCAATTACGCCTAGCAATAACAATAGCGAGCCTGTATTGTCAACCATCGCCCACCAATAAGACTGTATGGAGAGTGGAAGGTTGTGGTAGGTTAATAAGGACCCAGCCTCTTTAATCTTTGTTTGCTGCGCATATGCTGAATATGGACCGATCATGAAATAGAGGGCTTGTCCGTAAATAATTTGGTTCCATAATAGCCATAATAGGATTCCATAGCCTCCAATTGTCGAAAAAATTACAATTCTTCCTTCAATAATTCTTGCTAACTGAACAAGAACTGCTCGTTTTATATCAGTTCTTTTTGAAATAACAGAAACAAATGACATAACGGCTATTAAGGGTATGAGGCAGATAAATAGGAACCATCCATCATACCGCGTGAGGGTGGCACCAAATACCATGAAAGCAGATAATATTAAATAGATAATGTTGAAATTTTCTTTTACCCACTTACAGAGAAAGTAGCTTGTGCCTGTAAAGAAGAATAAAAGCGTAAGTTCTGTCATGGGTGTTGTCTGCATATATAACACGTTTGGATTTAAAATGAATACAAGACTACCTAGAAAGGCTACGTGTGCTTTTTTCGTCAGTTCATTAACAAGTAAAAAGATGAAAAGTGCGCTTCCAATAAACGTGATCATTGACACCAAACTTCCTGCAAATCCAGATTGCCACAGCGTGTAATTCCATATAAGCGGAAGCATAAGCACGTGATTAAGTGGTAACCAAACGCTTCCCATTTGTGCGATACCGGGTTTTAGATTATCAACGACCAGTCTTGCCATATCTAAATGCGCTCTGGCATCGTTGTAAGCGACTGTAACGCCTTGATTTAGATAATAGATGTAACTGGCAATGCTCAATATTGATGCTACTGCAGCAGTTATCCAAAAATAAAAATGTGTACTATTTTTTCTCATGTACTAATACAAGAACTATAAAAAACAACATGATTACAGAAAATAGAAGCAAGAACATATATTGTGGGGATAATAATGAACGGAGGAAGGAATCGTAAAAAAATGAGTTAATATCGCTTGCGGTATAAAGGTGATTAAAAGCTTGGAGTGGAGAATATTTAAGTCCATAATATCCTTCGCAGGGGCACGGTAAAAGTATGCCCGTAAGAGCACCCAATGTGTTAATTAAAATTCCCCAGAATGAGGCTAAAATAAATAAAACTAGAAACAAAATATTCTTCAGCTTTTCTTTAATAAAGAAAAGAGTCGGCAAAAGAAATATGGGAAGAACTGCCAGCAGATATCTTGGTCCATAACTCCAGCCACCCCAATAGTCTTGCCATACAGAATAAAAAATAACATTAATCAAGAAAATGCTCGCAGTTACCGTGCTGAAAATTTTGTCTTTCTTAAAAAGACTTATAAAGCCAATGCAAGCCAAGAAAACGATAGGGGAAAACATGAGAAGACCTCGTTGAGAACTAATTAATTGAGTGTATAGGCCTGGAAAAAGCCTTCTGTCATCAAATACTCCTTCTGAAGTCCAGTCTTTTAATGGAATAAAGCTTGTTTTAAATCTCGTCCCAACTGATACTGAAGCAGACTGTCCAATTGCTAGGGGTTTACCGAAGCTTAAGGTGTTATACAAGAGAATTAGCGAAATAATAAGAATAATAGGAGTAATAATGAGACCAAAATATTTCAGAAAAGTAAGTTTCCCCTTCTTGTAACCTGCAATAAGAATAAACAAAATAATCGGGAAAAGGAAAAGTGCATTCGGAAAATCTATGCTGAATCCAATGGAATAGAGTAACGCAATTAGAAATATATGCCGGTACTTTGGACTTTTTAGGAAAAGAGAAAAGATAACAAGAACAGATGAGACAACAAAAATTGAAGGAATATGTGCCCAGTAACCCCCAGAAAATGAAAATAGAATAGTCGCAAACGCAAATACGTAGCCTCCAAGCAATGAAGTTGAAATGCTGAATTTATTAATTCGTCCTAAGATATATAAAAATCCTACTGAAAGTGCAGAGAGTAGTGATACGAATTCAAAACCAACAATTTGTGGATTTTGTGGAGATATCCTTAAAGCTATCATGTGTGCAGGTGCCATCAGGAAAGACATGCCTGCAGGAAATCGACTATAGTAATGGCCATTTTTAAAACTAACGTCAGGGTACGAAAACTCTTTATAGCTATCTATTTTAAAAGACTTATCTTCAACAATTGCTCTTGTTAGGGCGTATCTTCCTCTTTCTACGGATGATGTAAAGTTTTTTTCAATAGCTACTACATAAACAGCAAAAACCCCGGCCACTAAAAGCAGCCAACATAAAATATCAAGTAAGTTTTTCTTTATGAATCCCATTTAACTATTTGTAGAAACTACAGGCTTTTGTAGATGTAAACCATGTTTTGTTTTTGACCAGTAATAAGGCTTATAGAACGTTTCATATAATGCTTTCCATGCTGCAACGCTCATTCCAATCCAATAGAGTGGGATTATTAATGCATATTTGCAAAGTGCAAATTCTTTTTTTCTGTAGCAACCGATCATGTAATATACAATCTGCAAAAAATTACCAAATATTAAGGTAGCTACTGCAAAGTACAAAACTATTGGCGGGTAGAGCGATTCAACAAAAGCACCAAACTGAAATTGGAACACAAAATAAGCAAGAGTTAACATCCACATGAACGGGTTTACTAAAAGAGAGAAAACTTTGGACCCTATAATCAACTGAAACAAGAATACATGTGAATTCAAAAACTTTTTATCAAATGTAGTGGGATGACGCATGTGAACAACGTATGTCTGTATATATCCTTTTATCCACCGAGTTCTTTGGTTATACCAGTTAAGAAAATCACTATTTGCCTCTTCAAGAGTAACTGAATCTAGAATTGCAGTTTTGTAACCCTTTTTAAAAAGTCTAATGCCCAGATCAGCGTCTTCTGTAACGTTAAATGGATCCCACCCACCAAGCATCTTAATACCTTCAGTTCGAAAATGATTAGACGTACCACCAAGAGGTATAGGAGCATTAAGCGTCTGTAGCCCCGGAAGAATAAGCTCAAACCATAATGAATATTCAGCAGTGAAAGCCTTTGTTAAAAGATTTTGACTCGGATTATAAAAATTTAGTTTTGCTTGTATGCATGCTACTTTTTCACCAGATAAATCAAATCCTAGAATCGCTTTCTTTAATTGCAAAGTATCTGGCACATCTTCTGCGTCGTAAATTACACAATACTCTCCTTTAATTTTAGACAATGCAAAATTCATTGCCTTTGGTTTTGTTTTTGGGAGAGAGTGTGGAACAATCACGGTTTCGAAAAATGAAGGAAGATTAAACTCCTTAACAACTTGTTGCGATTGCACATCATCCTCTTCGAGCAAGAAAAGTATTTGTAACTTTTCTTTGGGATAATCAAGATTTTTCATTGCCTTAACAAATTGTGGAATTACTGCCCATTCTTTGTATAAAGGGCAAAGGATTGTGTAAGTAGGCCAACTTTTGTTATAGGCAAGTACTTCGTCTTTCGTAAATGAAAGCTCTTGCTTATTTGTAAAACTTCTAAAGATGAGAAAAAAGTTAAAGAAAAAATCAATGAAGTATATCGCTGTGACAAATATAACTGCGAAAATTAATGTTGCATGCCAGTTGAAAAGAAATGCACCCGCTATGGTTAGTAGAAGAGCAACAATGAGAATCTTTTGCTTTCTTGTAAAGAGATAGTATGCACTTTGATGGAAAGCTATATCAGCATAATGCATGTAGCTCACTCCCTTATACACAAAACTTTTATTTTTCTCTAAACGATTTGAATTTTTCTTTAATTCGATTGAACTCATTATGTATATTTATGATTTCGCCAGTATTCTATACTGGGGCTCAAAATTCAGATAATTTCTTTTAACAAAAGCAGCGTGGATACTATCTACTTACAGTATAGTATAAAACTAAGTTAAATAAAAATTAAAATAAAGTTAAATAAAAATTAAGTAAATTTAACTTGTTACTACTCAATGTTACGCAGGAAAAGTAAGGGCGATGTAATAACTGTAAAAGTTATAGGTAATACTTAATTGTTTGTAGAGGTTATTGTGGTTGTAGTCGTAGTGTTGCTTGAATTACCAGTCGTTACGTTGTGAGAAGAAGAATTATTGCCTGTAGAGGACGTTTGGTTAACTGTGGTGTTGCTGGTGGTATTATTGCTTTGATTTACTGTTGTTGAGGTCTCGCATTCCACTATAGCTTCTGTATTAGAGCCAGCTCCCCCTCCTATTACAACTACATTGGTGTCGCAGTCATCATGAGTAGACGTCGGTGTTGGAGTTATCGTTGTAGTTGGGGTTGGTGTAGTAGTTGGAGTCACTGATGGCGTGATTGTGATAGTGGGAGTAATAGTTGGGGTAGGACTACCAAATACTAAAGCAGTTGAAAAAGTATTATTGGAAGCCTTTGCTTGTGTGGTAAATATAGCTAGAGTAGAGGAGACAAGAATTAATACTAGAGTGCCCGCAATAGGCGCGAATAAATAATACTTTTTAAACCTCATAATTCAATTTCTTCATAATTTTTTGCTCAATTGATTTTTCCCATTCCTTTTTAATTTGAAAAGCCTCGTATATAACAAATAGTAGAGTAGGGATACCAAGCAGTAGTCCGAATCCAAATGGAGTCTTAATAAATCCTGTTAAGCGACCTATTAGAGGCACAACAACGACATCTTTCCCTATAATATTGCCCTTGCTCACAATCTGCGCATCGACAGAACTGTTGGCATCTCCCTTTGTGACAAATCCTGCTGAAGTTATATTGTGAACTCTGTGAGTAATAATAATTTTCCCTCTGTTAAAAGTTATAACATCACCAACTTCATAACTCTTTTGCGGATAAGTGAAAACCATGCTACCAACCTCTAGTGCTGGCTCCATGCTCCCTGTCTGCACAACGTATGACTTAATTCCCCAAAGCATAGGGCTTCTAGAAGTAATAAATATGAAAAGCACAACCGGTACCATTCCGAAGATAAAGACTATCAAAAGAGCGTTCATAACTGCAGAAAATAGCTGTGCTGCAGGAGAGTGGAGAAGCTTTTGAGTTGTTTGTTTCATATTAATTAATTGCTACCGGTGTCGGTGGTGAGTCAGGCAGTCGCCCACCACCGGCGAAAAAGAACTAAAGACCAACGGTACCTGTGAAGGTAGCGTCAAATACAGCACTTTTGCCAGCTGCAGAATTCGGTGCAGAGCTGCTTAAAGTTGCAGTCATCGTACAGTTAGCAGTTGCTCCAGGAGCGATTGTTCCTATTGACTGAGGAGTTGTAATCCAAGCCGTATAGGTACCTGTTATATCGCCTCCTCCACAATTAACAGTTATTGACAAATCATCACCTGAAAGAGTATTTGCTCCAGTTGGAGTTAGCTGCATAGTCGTTGCAGTGTTTGCTCCTGCATCAGTATCAGTGTTGCGCACTGTAAAACTTTGGGTTGGGCTTACTATTCCAGGAATAAGTCCTGAGACGTTTACACCAGCAACAGAAGTACCCTCGCTTCCTCCATTAACAGAAACCAAAAGACCTGGAGTTGTTGTTGAGAAAGTATTGTTTGTTGTCTGTGCTTGAACTGTAAAAGCAGCGAATGCTGTGCCTCCGAGAAGAGTGAGAGCTGAGACTATTGAAAGCCCGCTCATCATTATTTTTCTATTTATATTCATTATAGTCACCTCCTTTCAAAAAACTGACCACAATGAACAACTCTGCCAAAAGTTGTCTTTCGCGGGCAGAAAGATTAAAGACTAAGAATTATCAAGTGGACTTTACAGAGGGGCAATTTGTAGAGTCCTGCCGAGAACCATGATCATTAGACTACGTGAAAATTTTTCTTACAATAGATATCTTCTATAACAATTCTCATCAAAGTCTACAAATTTTTGTTTCACAAAAAATTTTAGGATTTTCACGATGATTTACTTTCCCCATCGCCAACGAGGTCTTTCTCCTGTCATGTAGCAAATGACAAGTAGGACTGAAAGAAAGAATATAAAAGGAAGAAAAAAGTTAATAAGGGAATCTTGTGCAGTGTCTGAAATTCTGTCAACTTCAAGAAATGTAAGGAAATTTATAACGACATAAGAAGCTAGGACTAGCCATCCTTGCCAAGATGCCGGATACCATCCCCAACCATATTCTTTTGCCTTGAACCACACTTTTACTTTACGTTTCATTTTTAGTACTTTATAAAGTCTAGCATTTCCCTGACTTTTATGGGATATAAACAAGCTCTACATGCATGGCAAGCTTAGATCTATCGGGAAGAGGAGCAAGGATTTTTAGCATGAATTAAAAAACTTCTTCTTACAAAACAGCTAGCATACAGTAAAGTGGATTATGTATAATCATCAAATGCCAAGAAAAAGAAAGCTACCCGAAGGCCAGTATCATTATCTCCTCCTCATACCTTTTGCCCTGCTTTTGTTCGTAGTTTTTTTGCATTCATACTACATGCTTCTAACCAGAACAGCAGAATTACCATATAGCTATTATCCCTATGAAAATATCAATCGTAGTCTCTCGAAGTAGTAAAACTTAATTTTTGATTGCAGCAGCAGCTTTTGCTTTTCTTGCTGCGGTTGCTACATCAAGCTTTTTTTGCTTTTCAGCCTTTAGTTCATCAGACTTAGCCTTCTGAGCATCCAATTTTTCCTCAACGATTTTCTGACATTCTGGATCAGGACAAACAGTATCCACATGAATTATTGTGGAGGTGCCAAAAAATGTAGCAATCTCTTCAGAATACTTTTTTCCCTCTATGCGTTCTTTTCCGCAACGGGTACATGGATTAACAACTTTTACTTGCATGAAGGTACTTATTGTATCACATTTTGCACCTAAAATCCAGTATAGTTACTCCTAGTACATGTATTTTGTATACCTATTAAAATGTCGAGATAACTCATACTATTGCGGGATAGCGCGCGACTTGGAAAGGAGATTGAAAGAGCACAATGGAATAGAAAAGGGTGGTGCAAAATACACAACGGGAAGACGACCTGTCGAGTTAGTTTATAAAGAGGAGGCAGAAAATCTCAGCAAAGCATTAAAAAGGGAAATTGCAATTAAAAAGTTACCAAAGAAAGAAAAAGAGAAGCTAATAGCGCTAGACGAAAGTTAAGGCAGTCCCACGCTTATTTGCACGTCCAGTACGACCAATTCTATGAATATAATCTTCATAAGTTGCCGGCATATCGTAATTTATAACGTGTGACACATCATCAATATCAAGTCCTCTTGCGGCAACGTCAGTTGCTAGAAGAATAGTTAGTTCGTTCCTTTTAAATTGAGTGAGGGTTCTTTGTCTTTGATTTTGGTTCTTATTGCCATGGATCGCTCCTGTTTTGAACCCTCGTCTATTTAATTCGTCAGAGACCTTTTGTACTCCCCATTTTGTGCGACCGAAAATTATAACTTTTTCGTAATTTTTCTTGATAAGTAAGTCATGGAGCTGCTCAATTTTTCTGTTCTGGCTTTCAGTCTTGATAACTTCTTGCTCTACATTATCAGCAGTATCGTGAGTTTTGACAGAAATTGTTACTGGATTGGTCACGAAATCATTAAGGATTTCCTTAACTTTTCCATCAATTGTTGCCGAAAAGAAAAGAGACTGTCTTTTTCTTGGAAGAAGCGAAATAAAGTATTTAACGTCATGAATAAATCCAATGTCTACCATGTGGTCTGCCTCATCAAGAACCACACTATCAAAGAGTGCAAGATTTAATTTTCGATCCATTATCATGTCTTTCACACGTCCAGGGGTTCCTATCACAAAATTAAATTCATTTCTCAAGCCCATTTTCTGTCTATAAGCATTAACCCCTCCTATTAAAAGCACTGAGTAGATATGCATACCGCGCGTAAAATCTTCAAATTCGTCCCTAATCTGAACAGCTAATTCGCGGGTTGGAGCTAATATAATTACCTTTTTGTTACGGTCTTGAAGAACTTTATTTATGAGTGGTATCAAAAAGGCAGCAGTTTTTCCCGTACCTGTATTGGCAATTCCGATAATATCCTTGCCTTCAAGCATGGGAATAATACCTTCATCTTGAACAGGGGTAGGAAGTTCGTAGCCTTTTGAAACAATATTTGCCATTAATCTTTCATCTAAATTAAAGTCTGTGAATTTATGTATTGGGACAAACTGCTCTACAGGAGTGTATTCCTTTACTTCATTTACGAGCATTGAAGGATTAAATGTGGACATTTTTCTTCCACCACGCATTTGTGGTGTGCTTCTAAATGCATGAGGATTTCTGGAAAGACTACCACCTTTTTGGTTGTAGCTTCCCGACTGGGTGTAGCTGCCACGACCAGCAAAGCTTCTTCTTCCACCTGAGCCAGAAGTACCATTATTATTTTTGTAAAATGTTTTATTCATAATTTGATAATTTGAAAGCACAACGGGAATAAAAAATCTAGCACTAATGCGATTCCCAAGAATGCGCTTTCAAAAAAATGAGATTGTTGGGCAAGGTGAAGGGTGAAAATCTTAAAGAAGTTGAGCCTTCGGTTTGAACGAGTCAAACACTATCTGCTTAATAACCTAGAGTAATTATACCACACTTAGTTGGTATTTTCTATTTTATAGGGAATTTCGTATGTTGGAGTGGGTGTTAGATAGGATTTATATCTATTTCTACCTTGAGAATCATTTTGATCACTGAAATTACTTAACATATTCAAAATTGTTAAAATTGCGCCAATTATTATAAATATCATCTTAAGTCCTAAATGATTTTTTGAAATTTTATAGGTGGGAAGAGTGTCACTGATACCCGCAAAGTACAGAGTTCCAGCAAGATTAACTCTTAATGAATCTCTTTCTAGCTCATATGTACTTTCCGGATAATATCCTTTGAAAAGAACTGAGAAAGAAGAGAATGAAGCCATTACAGAGCTACCACTCGTGAGTACTGAGGAGTAAATATTAAAGGGAAGAGTTAATATGGCTCTCACCGCAAATCCAAAGAGAGGTATAGCATATAGCTTGCTAGGAGCTGTCGGATAGGGCACAGTTACTATATAGCTGTCTTGGATTGAGAAGTTGAATCCAGGATATCTATTGGTTAGTCCACTGAAGAAAAAACTTATTTTTACCTGTATGTTGACGAATCGGACAACCCAATTATAGGCAGGCATCCAGTATTTGCCCGTAAAAAGCACTACAAAAGGGTTAATAAGAAGTCCCACTCCCATACATAGAGAAGCAAACCAGAGCATGGCAAATTGTGGAATTAGGATAATTCCCTTCGTTAAGCCTCCAAATATAGGGAATGCATAGCTTCTTTTGGGATCCTTTATGCGATTGATAGTAATTATGGGGTACATCCTTTTTGAAAGAGATGCTGGATTCGGGGCTTCCGGCATTTCTCCCCTAATCTTTTCTACTTCTGCAGCTACAGTATCAATCAAAGTAGGCTCAACTCCTGCAGAAATAAGCTCTGCTTTAATGTCAGCAATGCTTTTTCCGCTTTTTAACCCTACTTCAAAATATTTATGTACCTCATCTGAGCTCATAAGTTAAGTATGTTGTAATCAGTAGTAACTGTCAAGCCTATGCTGAGGGGATATCGATCGTAAATGTAGAGCCGGAAGACGAACTTTTAACTTGTATTTCGCCACCGTGAAGTAGAACAATTTCTTTTGCTATCGAAAGCCCAAGGCCAAAACCTCCAGCGTCACCCGACGTTCTTGATTTATCAACTCTATAAAATCTGTCAAATATATTCTCTATTTCATCCTCAGGAATTCCTATTCCATTATCTACTACCTTTATACTCACGAATCCGTTCGTCTTTTGGGCGCTTGCAACAATCTTGCTTGAGTCCTTACTATATTTAATGGCATTGTCAAAAAGAATAGTAAATAACTGAATGAGACTATTTTGATTGCCTGAAAAAGAAATATTTTGACCCTTTATTGTAATGCTGGTCTTTTTCTTCTTTGCTTGTGCGCTTACATTTTTTGAAGCTTCCAAGAGTACTTCACGAATAAATACTTGGGTAAAATTTAGCTTTTGACCTGCTTTTTCAAGCGTTGCGAGCGTTAGTAAGTTATTAGTTAAGTCTTGCATTCTGTTAACTTCTTCAAGGTTACTTTTCAACACCTCGTCAGCATCTTTTAAGCTTTTTTTCTTTAGTCGAAGATAAATTTCTATTTCAGACTTGAGAGAGGTGATTGGCGTTTTGAGCTCGTGAGATGCATCTCCAAAGAATCGAGACTGATCCTCAATCATTTTTCTAATGGGGGTAAGTGTTCTACCAGCTAAAAAGTACCCCGCAACACCTGCAGCAATGAGAATACAAACATTTAAAATTACAAGGTCACTTAAAAGTCTACCTCTTGCTTCATTTATAAGTTGCTCGTCAACAGTGTTGGGGATTTCCGCTCCTGGATATGACCCAAAATATTGAGCGGCTCTATCACGGCTTAATTCCTGAAATTTCTCGAATCTTACTAATTCACGATCGACATTTGCATAAATGACCACGCTAAAAATAAGGCTAATGAACATGATCATAAGCAAATACCATGCCGTTAATTGAAGTCTTGCGTTATGGAACATATTTAATAGTTAGTATTTGCTTTGTCCTTGATCATAAGCAAATACCATGCCGATAGTTGTAGTCTAGCGTTATGGAACATATTTATTTGCTTCGTTACACTAAGCAAATACCATGCCGTTAATTGTAATCTGGCGTTGTGAAACATATTAATTTATTTGCTTGGCTACGCTTATCAAATACCAGGCAGTGAGTTGTAATCTAGCGTTGTGAAACATCTAATTTATCCGATTTTATAACCAAAACCTCTAACCGTAGTAATTAGCTCTCGTCCAACAAAAGGTTTATCAATCTTGTTTCTCAAATGTGTTATATAAACCTCAACTGAATTGGGCATCACGTCTGCATCATAATTCCATACATGGGTCATTATTTGCTCTTTCTTAACTACTTTGCCTTTATGCCGCATGAGATATTCTAGAAGTGCATACTCTTTGCTAGAAAGACTAATTCTAATTTTCCCCCTAACAGCTTCGAATGTCACAGAATCAAGTGTCAAGTCACCGACCTGGAGAACTGAGGCGACAGCAGCTTTTGGACGCCGCGAGACAGCTCTCACACGAGCCAGAAGCTCCGCAAATGCAAATGGCTTCGGAAGATAGTCATCCGCTCCGGCGTTAAGACCTTCTACTTTATCATCAACTTCCCCGCGTGCTGTCAACATAATAATAGGAGTATGATTTTTTTCTTCCCGGAGCTTCTTACAAAGCTCGATACCACTCATTTTTGGCATAAGTCTATCTAAAATTATTACGTCGTACTCTTCAGATATTGCCATTTCATATCCATCACGTCCGTCATACGTAACATCAACCGCATATGATTCTTGCTCAAAACCTTTCTTTAGGGAATTGGCTATTTTTTGTTCGTCCTCAACAATTAAAATCCGCATCGGGAATATTCTATCAGAAAAGGACTGAAAGAAAACTGAATTAGTGGATGGTGATCGGTGGTTGGTAGCTAATAATTACGGTTTAAGAGAAGTTAGTAGTTGGTGACGTACTGCGGCAAGAGCCTCTTCTTCATAAACACTAACCGCAAGAACAGGTTTTTTTGCTTTCTTAAGGGATTTAAGTTTTACTTCAACCTCACCTTCACTAATAAGATCGCTTTTAGTAAGAAGGATTACTTCCTCCTTTTCAAGCAAAGAAGAATCAAATTCCTTAAATTCATTTCGTATTGTCATATATGTCTTATAAGGGTCGTCTTCTGTGGCAGCAACACAATGGAGTAGAAGCTTAGTTTTTTTAATATGCTTTAGAAATTTTATACCTAGTCCTTTACCGCCTGATGCTCCCTCAATAAGTCCGGGTACATCTGCAATAACTAGTTTTTCAAAAACCCCCAAATTTGGATCAAGAGTTGTAAAGGGATAGTCGCCAATTTTAGGTGTTGCATTGGTTAACGCTTTTAAAAGAGAGCTTTTTCCAGCATTTGGAAATCCAACGAGTCCAATATCAGCAATAAGATTAAGAACTAAATGTAGTCTAAAATCATCCCCCATCGTGCCTAAATGTTGACGAGGCGAAAAAGTCTTTATATCTGGCTTGAAATCATGATTTCCCATTCCTCCGGTTCCTCCAAAAGCAACACAAAAGGGTAAATCTGTGGTCAATTCGACATGTTCCTTAGTATCTTCATTAAAAATGTTAGTCCCAAATGGCACAAGAACAGTAATATCCTCGCCGTTTGCTCCATCTAAATCCTTATTTAACCCAGAGACCCCATCAATACCTCTTATTTTCTTTTTGAACTGGAATTGAGAAAGGTCCGAGATATTGGCATCAGCCTTAAAGAAAACATTGCCCCCATTGCCACCATTACCACCGTCGGGCATAGTTTTTTTGGATGCATACATCTGCTTTGTAACAGTGGCACCATTTCCACCATTACCAGCTTTTACATTGATAAATACATCGTCAACTAATTGCATATCCTATATTATAACATGTGACTGAAGCTATGATTAAATCAAAGCAACAATTCTTGTCTGTGCTAGAGTGAGTTGGGATGTTTTTGGCTCCCTCACATGTTCGCTTCGCTAAAAACGTCATCTACTAATTGCATATCCTATATCGTATCATGGGAGCTGTAAGAATGATTAAAATTAAGGCAAAAAAGTTACATTCCTGGAAAGAAAAAAGCGAAGGTCTGCTAACTTCAAAAAAACCAGTCGCAATTTATTTTAAAACTCATTTCGGAATACATACATTCTTTATGAAATATCCTATTGATGTAGCAATTGTTGATAGTGATGGAAAAGTGGTGGCATGTAAGGAAAGTCTAACGCCCAACAAGCTGTATCTGTGGAATCCAGTATACAATGGGGTTCTGGAAATGCCGCAAGGGAATATAAAAAAACTTAAAATTAAAAAGGGTTCGCTAATTAAGATTATTTAGCTCTTTGCGAAGCAACAAGGGCAGTAAGTAGTGTTGTTATAGGTACGGCTAAAATAAGTCCAATACTTGCAGTTAAAGTTCTAACTATTTCCTCAGCAATAATTTCATAATTTATTACCTGCTCATAGGGGAGAGGGCTATTTATAAAAAGCAAAAGAAGAGGTAGGGACGCACCTGCATACACAAGAATTAACGTACTTGCCATAGAAGATATATGATCTCGTCCTACGTCCATAGCCCTTTTAAAAAGTTCAAGGAATCCTAGCTCTTGATTTGCTTTTTTGAGTTGAAATACGATTGCTGATTGAGCAATTGTAATGTCATCCAAAATCCCCAATAAGGCTATTAAAATACCTGCAAAGAGTAATCCTTTTGCATCCACCATTCCTTTTTTTATTGTATTTAGAAAAGAGACTTCATCGGAGGAAAAACCGGAAAGATGTGTTGCGCCAATAAATATCTGGGAGAGAATAGCGGTAATAACAAGAACTATAAATGTTGAGAAAATAGCACAAAAAGTTTTTTTGTTAACCCCATGCGACAAAATAAAGGTAACGGGCACAATTACAATTGAGGCTATGATTGATATTACTATTGGATTTTGTCCGGAAGAGATTGCAGGAAGTACAAACGTAAAAATCAAGACAAAAGTAAGGATAAGACCAACTAAAGAAAAAATTCCACGTTTTCCACCAATAACTATCGCAAGGACAATAAATATTGCTGCAAGCAGATAGAGAGGGCCGCGCCTTACGTAATCATTAATAAATATTGTTGTTCTTCCTGATACATCTTTTTGTGCAGAAAGAAGAACTTTGTCACCAACCGAGTAGGATACCACCCCGGACTGGTTATAAGAACCGTTTTCTACTTCATACGTCTTACCTTTAAATTCGCCCGAAGTACCAAGAACTTTCAGGCGCTGGTATGGATGCGCATTGCCATTGGCCTCTATTATTCTGCTTGTTTCGGCGATTGCGATAATAGTACCTTCAAATCGCTTTTCAGAAAAATCGCTTTGGGCCAACACTTGAGGCGCAAAGAAGAAGGACAGTAGTAAGAAACTAAGAATCAATAATATTCGCTGCATGTAATTATTATATCAGGCATCCTTACACCTCTATTACATATATTTACATGAATTTTTACACTAAGAACGTAGCATAGTAAAAAGAATGGAGGTGAATAATTTTGAATAAACCAAATAATAATATAACTGTTGCAGCAGGTATCGCCGGAGCCGTAATAGGAGCAGGAGTAACTGCAGCAACTGTAGCTCTGTCCGATAAAAAAACTAGAGAAAAGGTCCTAAGTACCCTCCATGATGCACGAGAACATGCAATGGATATGATGGACTCAAAAAAGAAAGACGTAGAAGCAGTCCACAAGAAGGTTGATGAAGCAATTGAGGATGGCGAGAAAACTGTATACAGAGCTAAAGACGAAACTGATAAAATCGCAAAGACTCTGTAACTATAATTTAAGCGCCCAAAACTGTACAATGAGTACATGAACACGCTTTCAAATGAAGAACAAGACGTCATAGAATTTAAAGGAACAGAACGGCCGTTCACAGGAGAATATGATGACTTTTTCAAGGATGGGACATTTGTGTGTCGAAGATGTAACGCACCACTCTTTTCCTCAAAGAGTAAATTTGATGCTGGGTGTGGTTGGCCAGCTTTTGATGAGAACTTCCCTGACGCAGTAAAAAGAGTAGAGGATGAAGACGGCCAAAGAACAGAAATTAGATGTGCTAATTGTGAAGGCCATTTAGGACATGTTTTTGAAGGAGAAGAACTTACCGAAAAAGATACCAGGCACTGCGTTAATTCGCTTTCAATACGCTTTTATCCAATCGAGGCAGAATTGCCTGAGGTTTTAAATGACTAGTAATTGTAAGTGCGCTTCAATAGATTATAAATTTCTATGTTTTGTGGATTACGTCCGAAACGAACTGACTTTTCGATTGCTCTAAAAGCCTCCCTACTATTGCCGGCTTCACTTTCCAAAACAGATTTTACAAGCCATAACCTAGAGCTGAACGGATACTTCTCAAGAGCTTTTTCGGCAAAAGCGAGTGCTTCAGGACTTTTCGATTTTCCTAGTTGAATCGCCAAGTTCTCATAAGCTAAATAATAATTGCCGTACTCAACGCCTTTCTTAAACGAGCTAATAGCCCTATCGGTCTCACCTTGCATACTCAGAGCAACACCCAAATTAGTCCACGAAGACGCGTTTGGATACAACCTTACAGCCCTCTCTAGATGTATTTGACCTTGACGATACTGTTTATTCTCAATTAATGCAAAGCCATAAGCATTTTCAATTTCGGGATTGTTCTTTGAAATCTTTATGTCATGAGACCAAAGAGTTAAGCCATCTCTCCACAAGCTAGCACGTTTAAAAGTTGAAACACTCAAAGCTAAGGAAATAATTAGGATTAAGATAATACAAATTTTTCTCCAAAATGTATTTAAACTATTAAGCATAACCCCAATCATTCCTAGAATTCCGATGAAGGGAAAATAAAACCAACGATCTGACGCTGTCATATCAAGAGGAAATAATTGCATATGAAAGAACATGCCAAAGATGAACATTGCCAAAAATAAGATATACAATCTGAACATTTTTGACTTTCTGAGCAATATAAGCATGTAAAGAATGAATGCAATCAACAAGCTATCAACTACAAGGGGGAAATGGAAATTTGAGATAGTCCTTTCCGTTATTACCCACCCTTGAGGCATTACTAAATTTTGAGGCCAAACAAAGTTCGAGATGTAGTAGAAAAAAATTTTAGGAATATTTTCTACTCGAGCAACTAAACTTAAATCTCCAATGGCAGTCGGAGGAGTATGTGCAAAACCAATTTTTGCGATCAAGAAGCGAAGAACAACATAAATTGCCCCCACAACAGCAAGCCCAAGTGAATATTTCTTTAAAGAATTCCTTTCTTTCATAAAAGCCAGACCCAGCAAGAACAGGGTAAAAAGTACTCCGGTTTCCTTGGAAAGGACACTGAGTAAAAGGAGAGCAGGAACAATTATGAAACGGTATTTAAATTTGAGAGTAGAAACGTTAAGCGCTAACAAACCAAAAGTAACAAAAAAAATATCCTGTGACGCAGAAATATAAGCAACAGTTTCTACATTAAGTGGATGAATCACAAAAATTAACACCATCACAAAAGCAATTGAGCGGGTAAAAAAACTTCTAAAAAAGCTGAATAAAAGAAGACTATTTATTACATGAAGAACTAACTGAAAAGAATGAAAGAAGAATGGATTGGCCCCAAAAAAATGATAGACGATTGCAAAATGGAGAGACATAATTGGGCGATAATAAATTCCAGTTGGCGAACCTCCAATGAGTCCAAAGCTATTTGTAAAGAAATGTGTAAAGTTGGAGAATCTCTGTATGAGGGGATTATTAACAACCAAATAATAGTCGTCTGCAATAAAGCCATTCAGAAAGACCGGAGAGTAGACTAGGACAGCAATTATTGAAATAAAGGCAATAATTTTTGTTGTTGTGAGTGGAATAAAAAGATTTCGAAAAGTGAATTCTTCAGCTGGCTCTTGGCTCATTACATGAAGTATCGTCTCATCAAATTGCTTATGACACAACTAGCCATTTTTATGCATTCCGTTCCAACTGAAGAGACGGCGTTGGAAGCTTTATGCTTCTAAAATTTTCCTTTAGAACTAACAGAAATATTATCGTTTTCACTGCCACGCTCATGCCAAGCATATTTAAGAAATTCCTTTGACTAATTCTTTTTTGTAAATATGTATGCGCAAACCCAGGATTTTGGGATATAGACTCAAAAATCGGTGGTGCAATGTATTGTGGCAAATACATATGTAGCAAAGACTCAATCCGGTCATATATAACTTCATAATCTGCCAATTTATCTCTTCTATATCTCTCGAATCCCTCCTTAGACAACTCGCCCAAAGCGTCCATCTGTAGTTTTCTGATCTCAACAAATCGATCAAATGCTACCTCAAGATTTGTACTAGAGTCAATTGCCTCTAGTAATGACTGTACATCCCCCATCCCTGCTGATATTCCTTGCCCAAAAAAGGGATTGAATCCATGTGCAGCATCACCAAGAATAACCATAAATTCTTTAAAGGACCAACTTGTTGAGTGGAGAGTTACAAATCTACCCTCAGTAGAGTCTTCTGCCTGTTCGAACTCAAGCTCAATTGAAGAAAGAGAAGGAAATAATTTCTTAAATACTCTAAAAGTAGGTCTTTTCTCTGACGGATAAATGAGAAGAGCCGTAACCGATTCATCCTTATTAGGAAATGAAGCAATGACTGTATTCTTACTGCTCCATGTATATGCATAATTTGGAAGCAACTTTAGTTTGGTAGCCTTATCTTTTGTAAAAATAATCTGTTGGTAAACCCAACTCGAGTACTCTTTAGAAAGAGAACCTTTTGTATTTTTCAATACGAACTCTCTAAGCTTTGAATTTACGCCATCACAACCCGCAACAAAATCACATGAGACATTCACAGTTCTTCCCACACTATTTCTGTATGTAACAGTATGAGCAGAGGAATTTGCCGAAATAAGTGTTGAACTGAAAAGAACCTTGACATTATTCTTCTCCAATGCCTTATCTAAGAGGATAAGAAGAAGGTTAGAGCGCGAAATTGCATAATAAGGTGCTTTTTTTGAATCATTTGTTGAAGTAATTGTTTTTTGTGAATAGGGCAACTGAGTGACAGAGCCCTTAAGTGGAATTACTTGAGTTTTGATTTCATTCCAAATGCCTGCTTTTTTAAGCAAATCAAGAGCATAACCGTAAAGGGTTAAATTGTAAGATCTTTTGGATGCGGATGAGAGTATTTCTTTCTTTGAAAGCTTCTCGAGTAAAGTCACCTTATATCCCTTCTCAGATAGCCTTATTGCCAAATAAGAACCAGTAATTCCTGCACCAGCAATAACAACGTGTTTTTGTTCCATATTTTGAAGCCAAGTGCGTATTATATATATTAGTCCTATAATATGTCAAGCGGAGCACTTTTTATATCCTCGATTTTAGTTTTTTGCTATACTTAGGCTCTTTTTTCTTAATATTTTTGTATTCCTGCCTCAGTTTTTTTAATCTTTCCTCCGATACTTCTTCCAAGTCGATAAAATCATTACGTGCATTAGTAATTGAATGCAAGATCTCATCTAATTTCAATTGAGTTGCTCGGTCATTCTTATTCTGTGTGTGTTGGATTAAAAAGACAGTAAGGAAGGTAATGATGGTAGTTGAGGTGTTAACGATAAGTTGCCAGGTGTCGGAAAATTGCAGAAAAGGACCCGAGAAGAGCCATACGGTTATTGCACATCCAGCTACTAGAAAAGCGGATGGGCTACCGATAATATCGGATATTACTGATGCAATTTTTGAAAACTTTTTATTCACAGAATGAAGGGTATCAGAAGAATGTAAACGAGTAGTAAAAGGAGTGTAAGAATTAGTCTTTTCTTTGGTCAACAAGACCACCAGCGTAACGCGCTGAATAGGCCTCCTCGCCTTTGTAGAATATTTTCTCTTCTCCATTAAAGGCCTCTAAAGTCCCATGCCAAGTATTAAAATATCTAAAGTCATCTTCGGAGAACTCTCTTGGCCCTCTTAAGGGCATGTCCTCTGGTATTTGAGAAAGACACTTTATCAGAAATGGTATTAAATCTTTTGCGATACCTGTATCATGACCATAATAAACCATCATCCAATGTGGCTTTTCGTCTTTCCAAACGACCTCACGGCCACCGAAAGGCTCACCGCCAAACCAATTATCATGAAGTGAATAACTACCTTCGAAAAAGCGTGTGGATTTTGACATGTCATTTTCAACAACGGCACCAGATTCTCCCGACGAAGCATAACCTTTTGTTTTTGCTTTAACAAGAAATTTTTGTAAATCTTCTAGCATTTTACCCATATTACTCTCAAACCTTGCGAAAATCAAAATAATAGCAGTTTGTTGAAGGTGAAGGTTAGTTTGGTATAATTGTCTACGACAACAATTTGAGAATTTTGTTGTCAGTGTTTGAGAACTTTGTTGGGATGTCGTCTAATGGTAGGACCGCAGCCTTTGGAGCTGTGTATTTTGGTTCGAATCCAAGCGTCCCAGCAAAGTTCTTAATTCCATAAGAATCAAACTTGCCTCAACCTCTCTTTTCTTTGATATACTCCTTTTGTGAAGACGAAAATCCAAAATAGAAAAGGTCAAAACGTTGTAGTCCTTGTTGATGAAGAAAAAAATCAGAAAGGTTTAGCTTTCGTTATGCATGGATTAAGCGGCTCCAAAGAGCAAGAACACATAGCTACATTTGCACAAGCATTTAAAGACAAAGACTTCGTTGTCGTTAGATTCGATACCACTAACACATTTGGGGAAAGCGATGGAAGATATGAGGATGCAACAACGACTAATTACTACGAAGACTTAGAAGATGTAATAACATGGTCAAAGTCCCAATCCTGGTATCAAGAACCTTTCTATTTAGTCGGTCATAGCCTGGGTGGTATCTCAACTATTGTTTATGCCGAAAAACACTCTAAAGAAGTTAAAGGTCTTGCTCCTATTTCTTCTGTAGTTTCCGGAAAATTAAGTGCCGAATCAAGAGGGGTAGATGAAATGAAACAATGGGAGCAAAGTGGATGGGAAGAAGAAAAAAGTGATAGAGCACCTGGTGGGGTCAAAAGACTTCCCTGGTCTCACATGGTTGATAGACTCAAACACGATGTTTTGCCAGAAGCATCGTGTCTTACAATGCCCGTACTCCTTATTGTTGGAGATCAAGATGAAAGTACACCTCCATCGCACCAACGAATACTTTATGACAAACTACCAGGAAATAAGGAAATTCACATAATCAAAAAAGCACCACACACTTTTAAAGAAAAATCACAGCTGGATGAAATAGAGCAAATATTTAGAAAATGGATAGGTAAAGTAGAAGCCAAATGAGATTTACCTCATCTTCTCTGCAAGCTCAATGACAATTCCGGCAGGTCCCTTGGAGCAGTATAACTTGTAGACATTTCGTAATCATAAACGCCTACAAAAACTTCCCATCACTTTTCTTTTACGGAAGCTACCACTTCATCAATAGCATCAACCACAAAAGCGAGGTGCTTAATACTCCAGAGCAAGCCTAGGAAATATGCGATGAAAAATTTGTTTTGACCACATAAATAGAGTGTAGCCTAAGATAACGCCAAGAGTATTAAAAAATACATCATTAATATCAAAAATCCTGAACGTAATCCCAGCAATACTACCTGTTAATAGTTGTAGCAGCTCAATAACAATACTAAAAGCCAATCCTACAACAATTACATTCTTCATACGGAACTTGGTAATAAAGGGCAATCCGAAGCCAAAAGGTACTAACATCACTATGTTCAGAAAAGATGTTCTTACATCTTCGCCTGTAAGGGTAATAAGAGGAATTACGTTGATACTTTCACCTGCTTCTTGACCTCTAAGTATAAGATTTGGCATTAAATATTTTAGAATTAATAAAGATTGAAATTGAAATAACGTGTAATCAAGCACCTTAAAAAGATATAAGTAGAAAATAGTGAAAAATAATAAATAGATAAAACTTTTTTGTTTTTTAATTCTAAGGAAAGTTACAATCCCAATCCAGATCAAGACAAAGAGAAGTACGGCTAATACATCAAAATAAGTTATTATTCCCACAAATTTAATAATATCATGCCAAAAAAGGGTGATAGAATTAATTACATGAGAAAAATCTATGTACTCGAATTTCTTACCCTTGATGGAGTTATCCAGGCACCAGGTGGTCCTGGGGAAGATACTTCTAACAATTTCCAATATGGCGGGTGGATGGGTCCACATTTTGAAGATGAAGTTGGTGGTCAGGAAATGAATAAGCAAATGGAAGAGACGAAGGCCCTCCTCCTGGGACGAAAAACTTATGACATTTGGGTAAATTTTTGGCCGACTCACACAGACATGTGGCCTCAAGTTAACGATATCACTAAATATGTTGTATCTAGTACTCTAGAAAATCCTAGCTGGGAAAATACTAAAGTTATAAAAAGTGTTGAAGAATTAAAAGAATTGAAGAACTCCGAGGGCCCAGACTTGCAGGTATACGGAAGCGCAAATCTTGTTCAGACCTTAATGGAACACGACTTGGTAGATGAATTTTGGCTTAAGACTTTTCCTGTCACCATAGGGGACGGAAAACGGTTATTTGAGAAAGGGACAAGACCTTTTGCTTTTCACCTCTATGAATCAACAGTTACACCGAGTGGGGTAATTTTTGCTAAATATAAGCGAGCAGGCGAAGTCAAAACTGCACAGATTAACTAACTTCATTGAATTTAATCCTATAATAAGATATACTCCCAGCCATGAAAGAGCAGTCAATTTACGTTGATATTGGAGGCGGTACAAAAGCAGATTTTTTTCTGAGACAATCGGTACAAAATAGCAATGCTCAGTACATTGCCCTTGATCCAACTGTAAGACCCGTGCTGGATAAGCCGGACAATCTTCATTTGATTAAATGGCAAATCGATGATCACTGTAGTCTTCCTTTCCAAGAGCAATCAATTAGTGGTTTGTATTTAAATAACGTATTCGATGAGCTTAGAACAGACGGACATCTACTAGATTGGTCTGACACAGAGCAAATATTTGATAACGGCTATCATGATTCACAGGAGATTCAAAACCATGGTCGGCAAAAAGACCTGTACGCAAAAATACTAAATTCCAGCAAAAGGGTATTAAGAAGAGATGGTAAATTGGTAATTACAGAACCTTACGAGAATATTGCGGAAATACTGGCTTTGTGTTTGGGCCAAGGATTTTCTGTTGCTGAAGAACCGCAAAGAGTCACAGATCCAACAAAAACATTATGGACAAATTGGTTTAATAGCATTCACGCAATGCTTGAGCCTCATGAAGGAAAGAATGACGTAGCGCCTACAGAATTTACTGTTCAAATAGCCGCTTGAGGTTGACGTAAGATTTTTTCCATAGCTTTTCCATGAGCCAGTTCGTCAACTAATTTATCTAAATACCTAACTTCACGTAGGATAGGATCTTTCACATCTTCAACACGAACTCCGCAAACCATGCCCTTAATTAATGCTCGCGAAGGATTCATGCGAGGAGCTTTCGTAAAAAACATTTCAAAATTTGTATCACTATCTAATTGTTCACCTAATTCTTTTTTACTGTATCCCGTTAGCCAGCAAAGAATTTCATCTACTTCATCTTTTGAACGATTTTTTTTCTCTGCCTTTGCAACATAAAATGGATATACTCCAGCAACCTTCATTGCACGAACTCGTTGTATTGTTTTCTCATTTTCCATTATTTTTTTTCTTCTCCTGATTGAGTTTTACCGCCTCAGCTACAAGCTCACTAAAGGCTTTTTCATTAACAGCATCTTCCTCGCGAATAATTACTGCCCTATAAGAATTCATTACACCTTCCGAATTTTTAAGGGATGGGCCTTTTGCAAATGCAATTCGAAGATGGCTCTTATACGTTTCCCCTGTGCAAATTATTCCATCATGAGACCACGTAGGAACACCATCCGGATTTGAAGGAGACTTCCATTTAACTTCTTCTATGACATCAGGGTCTGCCTGCTTTATTAATTTACGAATAAGGACAAGTTTCTCACTACGCCAACCATCAAACTTCTTAACAATTGCATCAATTTGGTCTGATGCGGATTTTTCTTTCATCGGAGAGCTCACTATAAAAATACTCTAACACACTAAGGAGATTTTTGTAAATTAATTGCTATACTAATTTTATGGCCGAGAATGACAAACCAAAACTGGATCCTGTTACTGAGAATTTATTAACACAATTTGCCAAGCAGATAAGTGCAATTATAGCTTCGATTATTACCGGTATTGGCAAAGGACTACGTGCACTTTTTGTAGCAGTTATCACAGGTTCTGTATTTCGTCCCAAAAGCAAAAAGGGGTAGTTCCTAGAAACAGCTATTAAATTATTTGGAATATTTGAAGTGGAAATATCCCTCACGAATAAGAAATAATAATACCGGTATAAGGCTCACAACAAAAATTATACCACCCATTGAAATCTCGGAATTTGTAGAAGCACCAGGTGAAGGATTTAAAACGACAGAAAGAAATACTAGAATATAAAAAATAGTAGCAAGAAGGGAGTAGAGCCACAAAATTTGATCAAAAATTCCCCATTTCTTCTTCATAAATTCACTATAGCACAAGTATTTACATTCTCAATGCATAGTAACTTGGACAAAAAGTGAGTACACTTCATGGCCTTTAATTCCGCAAAGAGCGTAAAACCTCCTAGATAACACAGAGAGAGTATTTGAAATCATATTTAACATACTCATTAAAGTATGCAGATTTCTGACATCCAACACGACAAGATTATAGTAAGGAAATGCAAAGAAAATTTTCTTTTGAGAATTTTATATACAAAAACTTAGCAGAGTAGCTCCTGCGATAGGGAGCACAAGGTTGTCTGTACCATAGCCTAGGCAAATCTCTATAAGCGTTAATAACAAGGGCAGGATTAGTAAGTTAATTCCTATCGTGGGAGCAAAGACAAGTGTCAACATCAATGTACATAGAAAGAAAGAAAGTGACCCCTCGAGGCTTTTTGTGTTTCCTAATATTTTAATTTCGTGTTTTCCAAAACGCGTTCCTATAAATCCAGCAAGAGGATCGGAAAGACCCATGACAAGCACTCCATACTGAAATTCGATCCGTCCTATGGGCAGGAAAATTAAAGCTGTTATTGCCTCGCTTAATGGTAAGAACACTTCACCCAAAGATTTTCTTTTTACTTTTTGTATAGAGTTAAAAAGGCTTGTTCTTCGAGATAAGAACATTATTCCAGCAAACAGTAGACATCCTACTACAATTAACCATTTATCTAAGAATAGAGAGGAAATCGCAGCAATAAATGCAGCAACTACATGTGTAGCTCTTCTTGTTATTTCCGTAGGCAAATTTAGCTTTCTTCTGGCAATTTCAGAAATAAATAAAATAGCAATTGACATGACAAGAAAACCGAAGAATGCTAGATTCATATTTTAAATTCAAAAGTGGAGTAGTTTCTAAAAATAACAACATCATTTTGAGGAAAATTCTTAATTTTATTATCTGTTCTTACCAAAGCGTATATTATCTTAGAATATCCATCAGAAATTGCATCTTTATGTACTCTAAAGGCAAGGGCATTTCCCAATCCCAGCCCCTGATACTCAGGTAGTATGCATATAGTCTTACAGATTAATGTATCTTTATCTTCAATAATAGTGCTACAGTAACCAATAATTTCTTCTCTTTTGTAAAGAATATAGAGCTTGTTAAGATTTTCTTCAATTTTGTCTGATGGATAGAGCTTTAAAAATTCTTCTTTTGTTAATTCTGTAAATCCCCAACTTTTAGAAAAAACTGTTTTTGAGAGATGTGCAATCTTAATAAGCTTTCCTAGGTCCATTTTTTCCTCCTGCTCTATAGTAAAACCAGAGTCTTTAAGAATACTTTCCGAGGTCTTAATTTTAGACATTACGGCAGCAAAATTCTCTCGATATGCAGAATGATATTCTATTTCTTTTATTGCATTGCTGCCTTTAAGAAAAGCGAAGTAATGCTTTTGACTCATCGGTTCAGAATTAAAATACTCAGAGGTATCACTTTTACTAATGTTCCTATACTGATGCCAAATACTTCCATTAACAGGCCCCAAAAGCATTTTAATACCCTTCTTTTTCGCCTCACTACAAAGCTCTGTCCACAATAGATCAAATACTGCTTTATCATTCACCAGTTCAAAAAATCCGAAAAAAGCTGTAGCTGGACCCAATCGTTGATCGAGGATTAAAGAAATGTGACCCAACATTTCCTTGTCTTTCTCAATAATAAATGGAATAAACTTTATATTGCTACTCTCAACGCAGTAAGCAAAAGCTTTTTTAAAATCGTTCAAAAAAAGGTCGTAATTCTTATGAGTGCCATAAGTCCTATCTAAAAAACCGAGTAGAGCAGCTGGCAAATTCACTTCTGCTTTGTAGATTTTTATCTTCATACTAAAGTATTTTAATTACTCCCGTTGAGCCGTCAATTTCGACTATTTGTCCGTTCTGTAGGAAGCTTACAGCATCGATGGCGCCTATCACAGCCGGAATTTTTAGCTCTCTTGCAACAATTGATGCATGAGAAAGTATCCCTCCATGCTCAATTATCATCCCTTTTGAAAGCCCCATTAGAGAAGTCCAACCAGGATCGGTATGGGAGGTAACAAGAATATCAAAATCGATTTTATCTGGCATATAGAAATCTTTAAAAACCCTTACTTTCCCCCTAATAATTCCAGGAGATGCTGGCCTTGCTTGAATGATCTTGGTTTTTATAGTTTTTCTTTCTGTAAGCTTTGGAAGTTTGTTGTTTTCAGTCTCAAAATGACTTGGAGGAGTAATTTTTTTATATTCTTCATATATTTTTTTTCTCTTTAAGATAATATCTTTAAGCTTTTTATTTTGTAATATTGAATCAGACAATAGCTCATTGAGCTCTAAATAAAATACGTCATCAATTGAAGAAATAAGATTCTTCTCAACTAAAATTTGTCCCATTCTGCGAAAGAGCTTTCTGGTCAAACCATATGTGTTTGACCGTAGCAACCTAAATTCTTCACGCTGAGAAGCATATTTTTTAAATTGCCCTAGAATTAATTGAACGAGCATTTTTTTTCTAGATGTTATGCCAATTTCTCTTTGGACAGAATGTTCTATTTTAAAATTTCTATACATTTTGAGAGTGTCAAAAAGTTTTGTAATATCTTCGTCTGCACCAATAGATTCCAGTTTTAGTTCATTTGCGAATCTACCTCCAAAAGTTACTGAATAGTTCTTGTACATTCTTTTAATCTTAGGATTAAGAGACAGCTGCTTCCAGAATTCTTTTTCATTATTCTTCAAAATTGCATTCCACAAGAGTTTTACTTTTCCCATTTCACTACTTAACTGAATTATTTCTTGAACCTGTTCTGTGGCTTTACTTTTGAAGGTAAGTACTTTTTGAAATTCTTGCTCAGTGAGTAATTTACTGAGAATTCCTAGATAAGTCATAACAAAAAAATCGTTTTCAACAGCTACGTACCATTTGTTAAGAAAGTCTTTATTGATTCGATCAAAAAGCTGAATGCATTCTTTGTAGGAAAGTGTTGCGAAATCCAATTCATTTAGTGCTTTCATTTTTTTTCTGACTGTTAGTTTGAATCTTTTAGCGTTGTAACCATACGTAATAATTTTATATGTTAGGATTTCAGGATATATGAGTCTATATAGAAGAGAGGGCTTAATAGAGGTAACAATTTCCTCTTTTATATTACTCGTAATCATTCTTTCAAAATTTTTCTTATTCGCTTTATATCCCGGTGCAAAAGCCGCCATTAAATACCAGTTATTCATGTTGTAATACATCCGCCCATAAAAAAATGCGAGTAGCCCATCAAATATGTGTCTATATGACTCGACTTTCTTGTCAGAAATTCCAGATTTTTTAAGCAAATCTCTGTATACACGAGAGTAAACCATTTTGGCAAAGGAGGATGTTAGGGGAAGAACAATCCCAGAATAACTCTCCGCAATATTTGCGCTGTCAAAATATTGTTTCATAAGAGAAAAATTACTAAATTACATACTGCATAAGACAAAATGAAGGATAGCTGCATTATTTTTTCAGAATACGCTTCCTTCTTCTTAAGGTGGAATATGGATGTGCCTAAAATTAAGATAGCAGCCAAAATAGTGCCCACAACTATGCCTGAACTATCTTTAGCAATGATTGTTGCAATGGCTAGAAAAATGCTCAAATTGATACAGCATAAGAACAAGTAAGCAAAAATAGACTTTCTAAAACCCAGGAAGTGAGTATAGGTGTCTTTTCCAGAACCATCTTTACCAGGCCGTTTTACTTTCCGTGCAAATTCGAATACTAGGGTACCGAGACAAGTAAAAAGAAAATGTAAAAACAAAAGATTGTTAATTTCTAATTTACTATTGAGGAAAAAGTATATAAATATTTGCAAACCAATCGTCTGACACGTATTCAACAAGTTGTAGAGGAAGAAGTGTCGGCTCAGAAATGATCCAATATGAAAATTTTGCTCTGCAAAGTAAGAAAAGGATATGAGAAGTAGCATGAGGAGCAATGCCAATGGTCCGCTAAGAAGTGCAAGAAGAACTAATAGTGGGACTATAAGTATATCTATAGAGATAAGCTCTTTCTTAGAAATAATTCCCATCTGAACAGGACGGTCTTTGTGAAATTTATTGTCATGCAAAAAATCCCGTCTATCATCTAACAAACGTACGTGAAGCAGATAAAGTATTGCGATTAAAACTGTCAGTCCTATCTTGGGCACGGAAGCTGCACTTTCTACAATTACACTAGAGCTAAGAACTGCAGGAAGCAAACTTATTGCAAGCACAATCAGAGGAAATCGCTCATTTTGATACACATAAAATTTATAAAATAGGTTGTTTTTCATTTCTTGATTATCGTGCATACGTGAAAGCCGTCATAAAAAAAGACTCTATCCTGATTACTTAACACTTTTGACAGACGCATGTCTTCCCTAACAACTTGCTTCAAATGGTAAGGTAGAGGTCTCTTTATAAGATTGTTCCAGTAGGCAACAGTAGCGTTATTCTTAGCAGTTCTAACTATTTCTTCCCAAAGCATTTCATATTCTTTTGGGGGTAATGCCTCAAAGATGTCGGATAGATTATATTTCGAAAAAGTATTAGTCTTTGCGGATTTAAGAAAGGATAGAGCGTCTATGGTTGTAACATTTATTGCTGTTTTGGAAGCTCTAATATTGTTGTAAGAGTCTGCATTCAAATAGTGCGGCTTAGTGTCTGAAAAGCTTCCTTTCAGGCAATACGTCATGAAATAGTTATTTGAGAGGAGCTGTTGATTAAGACTTTTTTCAAGCCGATCAAAGTATTTAGTTGTAACTATTCCTGTTGATACGTTGGAAGTCATTTCTTTTTGTCTTGCAAAGCGATTAAGAACAAAAGGGTGAGACGAAATCTTGAAGTACGCTCTCCATTTCCACGTATTCCAAAATTTTGCGTAAAAAACTTGCTGCCTCCTAAGTGTTACCTGCGAGCAAAATTCTTCTATGGTACTCTGGGCATGAATTAAAGGAAGCACAAATCTTCGAAATCCATTGAGAAAGCGCTCAAGCTTTCCTACATGAATTACTCCTTTTTCAATAAGAGTTGGTTTACTTAACCACCAACTGAATGATTTTGAATTTAAATTTCCTTTAAGTTTTTTAAAAAGCCCTATACGATCAGTAGAATCTGATAACCCCAAAAACTCAAGTACTTCATCATAACTTAAGGAGTGTATTGCGGAAAGTTTTAGGTCAAAAAGATAATTTTGAGCACTATTGGTATCAATTGTTTCGATTTTCTTAGGATCCTTTGACACGATCGACAAAGTATTATCTCCTCCTGAAGTTATCGAAAGAACAATGTCATTTTTTGATATCTTTAGTGCCCTAAGAAGAATGGTGGGATCTTCCCAACATTGACTATAGTTAATAATTTCTTTACTCATTAATCAATTATGTAATATAAAATAGTCTAATATTTTCTTTAAATAAGTTCTATCTACAGACGCATTCTTTAACGCAGAATTAGGGAAATTATAACCAAGTTCCCAGTATGGCAAAAAGTGTTGGCTAAATTCACGAAATTCCTTTTCTTCCTTAGTCAATTTTAACTTACCAAATTGATCAAATGACATGTCTACCATCGATACGACTTCAGAAAGGTTAAAGTAATCTAACGTCTCAGAAAATAGCCACATCGCTTTAGGTGGATTCATGTTTGTTAGATACAATTCGTTAAGCGTATGTGACTTCACCATTCCAACAATCTCTTGCGCAACTAAATCAATAGGAACAATGTCTGAGTAACCCGTGAATCTTGGAACTCTTAATTTGATTCCATTATTACTAGAGATATCAGCGTATTGCAAAAGACCCTTAAGAAGAGAGTAGTAGCCTGTAAAATTTCTTATAGAGCCGTCTGTACTGCTGCCAGTAAGAACAGAAGGTTTTATTATGGAATGTTGAATGTCTGAATTTTTAAGCAATTTCTCGCAGTTATACTTGTCTTGCTCGTATGAGTTATTCGGGACAAAGTTCTCATTGTGAGGCCTAAAGGTAAAAGCTGTGCTCACAAAGTAAAGTGGGGCATCAATACATTTAGCAAGCTCAATCATTTTTGTGAGCATTTTCTCATTATTATTCTCTGCTTTCTTAAAATGCACAATTCCCGCGCAATGAACAATTGCGTCAACTGATGAGCTAAGATTTATTTTTTGGTCACTTAAGAGATCTGTTTCTATGATTTCGGGGAATATACTCACGTCAAATAACTCCTCTACTGATATCTTATTTCTCACAAGAGGAATTATCTCAATATTTTTCTTAATACATTCACTAGCTACTTCATAACCTAAATTACCTGAAATTCCAGTAAGCAAAATTCTCATAGTCGTATAAGTAAAATTTTCATAAACCTATATGTAGAACTTTCATAAAGGTATGCTATTCTAGCAGAGGAAGAGTGGCAGAATACTAATTGGATAGAGACCAAGTTTTTTTATTAAAAACGAGAGTAACACACAGGACAAAATAAGTAATACCCATTACCCAACCCAAAATATAAAGCATGAATGTATTAGATGTTGTCATAAGCAGAATTCCGCCAATTACCTCTAAAAGAAATCCGTAACGCACAATAGCAGAATATCTGCCTTTAAATTTTGCGGCCACAAAACTAATAGCTGGAATGGCAGTAAATCCTAAGCCCAAGGCGTACAACATTTGAATTATCGGGTGTAAGTTGAAGAAGAACAAACCTTCTTCAGAAATTGAAGGAGCTGATGGATATACAAAAGTTCTTAAAGCAAATAGCACCAAACCTACTACCGCAGATCCAATAACAAGATTCTTTCTCATTGATTCGCTTACTTTTTGCGCACTTACCAACATTAAAAAAACTAAGGATCCAATAAATGGTGCAGCACCAGCAGTTACGTAAAATCCTAGATCTGAGGCTTGGGTGATAATTGCATATGACCAAATAGCAAATGCTACTGCATTTAGGAATAAGGCAATGCCAAAATTCTTAAATACTGGGTTTTTTTGAGAAAAGAATTTGTAACCAAGAAGAGTTGTTACTATAATGTTCTGAAGAAAAAATAATGTTACTAACAAATTCATGGTGTATATAAAATGTAATCATTGCAAATTCTTCTGTCAATAGTCATTTTCAAAATGAACAAATACACCTCCCCTATATTTTTTCAACGAGCAGTTTGGCTCCCGCTAAGAACGGTTATGATTTTGTTTTGCTCGCTTCAAATTAAAGGAATAAAAAACGTTGAAAGACTCAAGAGCAATGCAATATTTGCGCCTTATCACCTAAGTGAAATGGATCCACTCCTTATGGTATCTGTTCTGCCGTTCTTATCAAAAAATTTTCCAGTAATCTATGTCTCCTTGGCAAGCTACAAATACCTAGGGTTCTGGAAAAATTTCTTTTATGGAGGTTTTTTCTTTAGGTTAATTGGCGCATATCCAACATATAAAGGTCTTAAGGACTACGAACGAGCCCTTCCTCATCATCTTCAGATTCTCAAAGAGGGGAGAAACGTAGGTATATTTCCACATGGCAGGGTAACTCGTGATATTAAGAAACCTAAGGCAAGAGGGGGAGTAGCATTCTTAAGCTACAAAACGGGTTTGCCAATAATTCCAGTCAAAATTTCAGGCACTGAACATTTTACTATCCCAAATATTCTTTCTGGAAAAAAGAAAATTATTTTTGCCTTTGGTAAGCCGCTTTATCCGAAGGATATCTTTAAAGATCCCAAAAAAGTAAAAGTTACCAAATTACGTAACGAATTTGAAGTAGCAGCAGAATTGGTAATGTCAAAGGCTAGCAAGCTTTAGGGCTGAGGTTGAGGAATAGCTACTGGCGCAACCATAGTTTCTTTATTTCGAATCCTAATTAATATCACATACACAATAAGATAAGGCAAAATACCCACTGCAGATAATATAGCACCAATAATTTGAATTAAAGGAATAAAGTTGAGGAATAGAACAAAATTTCGTAGAACTATTAGGCAGTACAGTGGGATATCAACGCTTGAATAAGATTGAGAAAACTTAGATCTAAAGGTGTAGCATTCCGCATAGAAGAATCCCATAAAGACTCCAAAAGCGACAAGCATTTCAATCCAAAAAGGAAAAAGCATAGGTGAAGACAATAAGATTAACAAGTCTAGCCCAAATACTAAGATGCAGGACAGTACCAGAAATACAATGTTTGTTTTCGGTATAATTTTGTACCAATACCTCCTCGAAAGTTCTGATGTACTAGAAAACCCTGTTATGAACCATTCTCTAGAGCTGGCACTGAAAAGAAAAAAGAGTGAAATAAGTTGAACAAGAGGAGCAAGAAACGGAATGAACATTGGAGCCATAAAACTACCAGCGCTACCAAGCGAATTTGCCATCACAATGATCATATCCAAGCAAACCCACCCTAATAATAAAATTCTTATTACGTTGCTTCTCTTTCTCAAAAAAAAGTGTACAAGCACTAACTTTCCCACTGCAAACGGTACAATAACTAAAGCGCTTAGGAATAATGCCTGATCGTTTGTTCTTGAAGAGTAAAAACCAGAATCCAACATCTTAAGCATCATGGGAGGACCAACTATACTCAAAAATGCACCCACATACATTAAGAATGAGAATAAAATCATAGCTCTAGGCATTGCATGGATCTTACCTTCTGGTAAATTTTGTTGGACAGGTTGTTGAATAATTTGGGTCTGTGGATCCATTAGATTTACTACACATTGCTTGCCTAAGATAGTTACTTCTTGGGCTAAGAAATTAAAAGTACTTCAACACACGGAAAAAGTCCATATAAAGAAGTACTATCAAAAAAGCGATTATGTCCAAGCAGAACCAAAGCAACAGCAGAATTCTTAAGGTATTTAAGTTTTTACGAATAGCTAAGTAAGCAACAAAAAGCTTTCCAAGCAAAAGAGGTGTTGCCCAGACCAAACTCCAAAGAAGCGCCCCTACATAATCCTTTATCTCAAAACTTCCCCTAATGGCTAATATTAAAATCAAAAAACTTAGAACATTAAAAACAACTCCTAGAATTATTTGGGCTCTGGAAATTTTAATATTTCCTGGCATTTAAGGAGACACCATATCACGCAGTGAACCATTACGGGTAGACTGTGATGAACCTAGTTTGTATTGATTCTTCATGAATTTACTGTTTTAGAATGAATTATTTGTAGAAGCGTTAACTACACCAATCTTGTCTCTTTTATTAATTAGGACTGAATAAATAATAATGTAGGGAATGATTCCAACCGCCGTTGCTAATGCACCTGCAATCTGAATGAATGGTATGAAATTTAAGAAAAGAATTATATTCCTGATAAGTACTAATGAATAAATACCGTTATCTGCCCAGGAAAACGAATCTGAAAATTTCGACTTGAATCTGTAATTCTCAAGATAAAAAAAGATCATAAAAACTGCAAATACTACTAGCATTTCGATCCAAAAAGGAAGAAGCTCAAAAGAATTAATAAGAATAATAAAATCCACACCAAAAACAGCAATAGCAGAAATTATTAAAAAGATGAGATTAGTAAGCGGGATGGTTTTTTGCCAAATTCTACTAACAGTAGGTTGCGTTGCCCCTGGCAATGAATAGTCGCCATAGATCCACTGATTAGCTTCTTTTGAATAAATAAGCCACATGGCATAAACCTGAATAAAAGCGGTAGGCAAGGCAATAAGATAAATAAGATTAAAGTTGTAAAGCATTCCTCCCATGCTCAGTAACGTCGAAAAAACACCGAAAGCAACCACTACTGTCAGGGCTGTTCTTGCCCAAGGTATTTTTTTTCTGACAGTTAAATATACAAGCCCAAGGCCAAAGAGAAGGAATGGGAAAAATGACGACGAAGTAAGAAGACTTAATCCAATTCCAATATACATCAAGAGTTCAAATCTTTTTACTTTCTTCGGAATTTCAGCAGGAATAGATGATATAGCAATAGAATCGGTGGTTGGGACAGGATTTTGTTGAGCTGTTGGCTGTTGTGCTTGAGGGTCCATATAGTTGATTATTACAGTAAATCCTTACATTTCTCAATCACTTGTTATGCTCGACGCAACTTTATTCGAAAAAGACTCATGTCTCCTATTTCAAAATTAACTTTTGCTCCATGCATCCATAGATACCATAGTCTATAGAATGACTTGTCAAACATTTTCTCAATTGTCTTTTGATTCTTTTCCAGATTTTGTATCCATATCGTCATGGTACGAATGTAGTCATCTGTATCATCGCGGAAAAGCTCGACAGTAAATCCTGCATCCTGAGCATACTTCAACAGCTCTCCCTTACTTGGAAGATAACCTCCTGGAAATACATACTTCAATGTCCACTTATCTACTCTGTGAATTTCGTATCTTCCGGTTGTCTGAATGATAAAAGGTGCTCCTGATTTTAGAACTTTTGCTACATCCTTAAAGAATTTTTGAAGATTATTTTGTCCAACATGCTCTATAGATTCAATAATTACCGCTCCATCAAACTTTTTTGACGGTAAAGCTTTTACAAAATCTTGCTCTTTAAATACTACTTTCTTCTGCAATTTTTCTTTTTCAGTTAGATCCTGCGAATAGGCAAGCTGCGCTTGGCTTAATGTGAGCCCAATAACATTCCACTTAAATTTTTGAGCTGCTATTTTTGCAAATCCTGCCCAACCGGATCCAAGGTCGAGAACTTGTGAATTACTTGGTAGATCAAGCCACTTACAAATAAATTCTATTTTGTTTGTTTGAGCACTATTTAATTTTTCTTTTTCATTTTTATAGAAAGCTGATGAGTACATCATGGTTGTGTTGTCTAAGATTAATTTAAAAAAATCATTACCCAAATCGTAATGATGTGAAATTTGATCTTTGCGACTTTTATGCCTTGGCTTGTTGGATAGAATTCGCGCAATGGCAAGACGAAGAGAAGGCTTTATATGCTTGAATTGGTGACGCATGCGAAGATAGCTTTCAATGTCACCCTCTATCTGTAAGGACTCATCCATGTAGGATTCTCCAAAACCTAATGAACCCTGACCAAGCAATCTCTGAACCGTTACTTCATCTTTGAAAATTAAAGTGAAAGCTGGCGATTTTCCGGAACCATACTGAATTGTTTTGCCATTCCAAAATTTTATAGCAAACTTTTGCCCTTTGAATTGGCTAAATATCTCATCAATAACCTCTATGTAGTTCATATGAAAAAATTATTATATATCAAAATTCTCATTACCTAGAGATCTATCTGATAACATATACTATGTCTGAAATAATAGGCAATGGTTCTCCAACTTCAACAAGCACTGCGCAAGGGCTTGAAGGTTATGTTAGCCATTTGGAAGCAACAGCTCCAGCAGGTTTTTTGCAACCGAATGTTCTTCTAGATCTTTCTTCGCGAATAAATATTGCACCAGCACTTGATAGTCTACCTAACGGAATATCAGTAAAGGATTTCCAAGATATTAACTGGTTGTCTGCATTAACTGAATGCGCAACGACACAGTACGCAGACGAATTTGCAAAAGCAGGAGATGCTCACAACGCACCTTGGCTTACAAGGTTTACTCGAAATGTCTGGGAACCTGATGAAAAGGGCCACTCAACACCTTTTCAACTAATACTTATGCAGATGGGTGTTCCTCAAGACGTAATTCAAGCTGAAGTAGCTAGAGTACAAAGTCTTGATTATATACATGAATCAGGTGATAAACCCGTTCAGCTAACAACATTTGGTATGGCTCAGGAACTTTTAACACGTAATTGGTACCACTTGGAGGATAAGATCTTAAGAGACGCAAGCCCGGAGGCAGGAGAAATGGTAAGAAGAGTAGGTGTAAGAGAAGCATTGCATACAAAATGGTATAGAGACATGACGGCAATGCAAGTTGAGCAAAATACTGGTCTAATTCCATATGTTGGGGAAGCATTAAGACGTTTTAAATTGCCAGGAAATATACTTGTTCCAGAATTGTCAGCAAAAGCTGATGGGTGGCTACTTGCAATGTCTGATGGTGATTTATCGGCTCTTAAAAAAGAAGTTGTAAAACTTTCTCATGCTGCTGTTGGGAGCAATACAAAAAATCTGGGTAAATTACTGTTAGAGTTGGGGGCTCCAAATGAGACATGGGTTGAACGAGCTACTGCTCGTGCAGCAACTAAGGCTTTAAATGTGTTGCCCGGAAACACAGGATATGGCTTGCTGGGAGAAGGAGTATTGCAAGCTGTAGGGCTAGATGGATTATATGACAAACCAGATGAAGCCAATATCCCGGGTAAAATTCGGGGAGTTTTTAGAGATTTTGTATCAAATCGTGTCAACAACAAGCTAGATCAAGGATTTGGCTTTGGGGGCAATAGCGGAAGCAAACCCGCAACTAGTTAATGCATCCGCCAGGACAAAATATCCGCAAATCAATATAAAAATAATTGACAACTAAGCATGCAGTAAAGAACTTGGCAAGAAGGGTCTACGCGAGAAATGGAGGAGCAAATGTTCTCGTTAACTGTGCCGTTGTATTTCCTCAAGAAGACCGCAACGTAAAAGCATCTACAGTATCAATAGATGTAATAAGACAGGAGCTTGAAGTGAACACATTGGGTTCTGTAAATATGACACAAGCTGTTTTGCCAGCGATGCAAGAAGCAAATTATGGAAGAATTGTTCAGATGTTTGGAAGTTGGGGAAGCTATAAAAGAGCTCTTGAGGAGGTTGGTGCAAAAGGAGGGGCTGGATATGGAATGTCTAAGGCTGCAGAACTTTATTATCTAGCTTCTTTAGCAGGCGAATTAAAAAGAACACACAATGGAGTACTTATAAATGCTCTGGACCCAGGCAAAGTCAAAACCAACATGAACCCAGGTGGAGACAGGCTTCCTGAGGAGGTTGCGGCAAAAGTAGTTGCTCTAGCAACATTACCAATAGGCTCATCTACATCAGGAATGGTATTTAGAGGAGAGACAGCAGTTCCTTTTGACAGCTACCTCTAGACTTTCTTGGGGAAAAGTACAGATGTAATAAGTGAAATAATAAGGGCGGCCATAATAACCCCGAAAGATACTAATGAGTCTAAATGAAGATGAAAAATTCCTAGCAGCATCTTTCCACCAATAAAAACTAAAATAAAAGATAAAGCTTTCTGTAGATGATGAAATTTATCCATAACATTCTGAAGCAAAAAGAACAGAGCTCTTAGTCCCATAATCGCAAAAATATTAGAAGTAAAAACAATGAAAGGATTTTGAGAAATAGCAAATGCAGCAGGAATAGAATCTATAGCAAAAACAATATCGGTAGCCTCAACAAGTACGATAATAAGCACTAGCTCTGTGAATAAAATTTTGCCTTTCTTTCTGGTAAAAAATTTACCATTATGGTAATCGCTTGTTATCGGAAGAAATTTTCTAGTAATTCTTACCGCGCGATTATTATTGAAATCAACATGTTCTTCCTTTTTGTCAGAAAATAACTTGATACCTGTATACACGAGTATCGCTCCGAATACATAAAGAACCCAGCTGAAATTATGAATAATAAATGCTCCCAATAGAATAAAAATTGCACGAAAAACAATTGCTCCCATAATTCCCCAGAAAAGTACCTTATGATGAAATCTCTCCTCAATTTTGAAGAAATTAAAAATAAGCATTATGACAAAAAGGTTATCTACAGACAGCATTTTTTCTGTGACGTACGCGCTCATAAATTCGACCGCAACTTTTTGCCCCATGTAAATTGCTATTAAAAAAGCAAAGGCGATAGAAACCCCTACCCAGAAAATTGACTGTATGAGAGCTGCTTTTGGTGTTACTTTATGTGCTTTCCTGTTGAAGTATCCAAGATCTAAAGCCAAGAAGGCTACTATAATTACCGCGAATAGAATCAGAAGATTTCCTTGTACATCCATAACAAATGAGTATATCAAAGATTTCGTTGAATACCCACAAGAAATGAGTATATCAAATTCTTGGCAATCTTTTACTTTAGTATTGATTATCTAAAGAAAAGAGTGCTTTAGGTTTTTGGCAATCTTTTACTTTAGTATTGATTATCTAAAGAAAAGAGTGCTTTAGGTTTTTGGCAATCTTTTACTTTAGTGTTGTTTATCTAAAGAAAAGAGTGCTTTAAGTTCTTGGCAATCTTTTACTTTAGAGTTGTTTTCTTCTAGAATGTAACAATGGACCTGTCCTCACTTCTTCCGTACAATCAAAACCCCAAACAGATTTTTGAAAAACTCGAGTCCAATCCAGATACAGGACTTTCCAAAACTGAAGCCAAATCACGTCTAGAACGAGATGGAGAGAATGTATTGCCAGAACCAAGAAAGATTTCCCCGCTCGAGATATTTTTTAAGCAATTTGCGAGTTTTATGATCTATATCCTTATTGCTGCAGTTGCGCTGTCACTCTTCCTTCAAGACTACAAAGACGCTTTTCTCATAGGCATAGTGATAGTTCTTAATGCGATTATTGGGTTTTACCAAGAATATAAGGCAGAAAAGACCCTTGCGTCTTTAAAGAAAATGTCAAGTCCAAATGCGAAGGTTATGAGGGACGGCCAGATTGAGGAAATCCCAACCTCTACGCTTGTTAAGGGAGATATAGTTATTCTTGAAGAAGGAGATATTATTCCGGCAGATCTTCGACTGCTCACGTCTGTTGGTCTTGAAATAAATGAATCTGTTTTGACAGGAGAATCTACACCATCCCAAAAAGATGCTGAAGACATCATAGAGAACAAGGTATCGGTAGGCGACCAACTTAATATGGCTTTTATGGGAACTGTTATAGCCGCTGGAAATGGGCAAGGGATAGTAGTTGAAGTAGGTGCAACAACTCAAATAGGACGAATTGCTGCAACACTTGCAATCCCATATGAAAAACCAACGCCATTGCAAAAGAACTTGAATTCCTTAGGCAAATATTTAGTCATAGCAGCCTTATCAGTAAGCTCTCTTATTTTCGTCATTGGACTCCTTCAGGGGCGAGATCTACACGACCTTCTTTTCACGGTTATTAGTCTTGCAGTTGCGGTCATTCCTGAGGGCCTTGTTGCAGTTGTTACCGTTACTATGGCAATCGGAGTCCAGCATATGGCAAAGAGGAATGCAATTGTTAGAAGTCTTCCAGCCGTTGAGACGTTGGGGGCTGTAAATGTAATCTGTTCTGACAAAACAGGCACATTAACAGAGGGAAAAATGGTTGCAACCGACTTATGGGTAGGAGAGAAGCTTCATACAGTCTCTGGAAGCGGCATGACACCTGATGGAGAAATCTATGCCGATGATCAACCAGTTAAAGAATTGTCATCCGATTTACTAATGACCCTTACCGTACTTGCTCTTTGCAATGACGCTGTTCTTCAGAAAGACGAAGATGGGGTTTGGGATGCAGTAGGTGACCCCACAGAAATTGCTTTGCAGGTTCTTGCCCACAAACTGGATGTGAAGCGTGAAGTTCTTGAAACAAAATGGCCATTTATTGAGGGGCTGCCATTTGATAGTGACCGCAAAAGAATGAGCGTCATACACAAAAACCCCGAGGAAAAGACTGTGGTTCTAACAAAAGGAGCACCTGAGGAAGTATTAGATGTGTGTACGTATATACGAGAAGACGGAAAAGTCGTAAGCATGTCTTCGGAGAAGAGAAATAAATTCAAACAAATAAATACCGATATGGCAAGTAGGGGGCTTCGCGTGCTTGCGATATCCTATAAAGATCTTACCTCTCTTCCTGCCGATGTGGAACCTGAAACAATAGAACAGGAAATGATTTTTTTGGGCCTTGTTGGCGTTCTTGACCCTGCTAGACCTGAGGCAAAAAAAGCAGTAGAGGAGTGTAGGAGAGCAGGAATTCAGGTCATGATGATAACAGGTGATCATCCAGCAACGGCTGCAAATATCGCAGCAGGTCTTGGATTTTTTGACCCACAGAAAGATGAAGTAATGACTGGGGATGAATTGGACAAATTAGACGAGCAACAGATAACGAATCTGCATCCTTTTCCTAAGGTTTTTGCGCGTGTAAGTCCTGAGAATAAATTAATGCTTATTAATGCACTTCGTAGAATGAAATATGTCGTTGCTATGACCGGAGATGGGGTTAATGATGCAGCAGCTATAAAACATTCAAACGTAGGAGTTGCAATGGGCAAAGAAGGTACAGATGTTACCCGTCAAGCAGCAGATATTGTTCTTGCTGATGATAATTTTGCAACTATTGTCAGTGCCGTCGAGGAGGGTAGGAGGATATTTGCTAACATACGCAAATTTGTCAGATATTTGCTCTCTTGCAATATCAGTAATGTTATTTCCATTCTTATTGCAACACTTGCGGGTATTCCCTTGCCATTTACTCCTGTGCAGATTCTATGGCTCAATTTAGTTACGGATACACCACCTGCTCTTGCTCTGGGTTTTGATGAACTAGAAAAGAATACTATGGAAAAGCCTCCACGTGATACTAAAAAAGGGATATTTAGACGCGCAGATATAATCTTCATAGTCTTTCATGGTGCATTAATGGCTGCACTTATGCTGTTTGTGTTTCTTTTTGAAATGGCAAGCGGCGCAGCAATTGAAAAAGCCAGAACAATGGCATTTGCGATGCTTGTAATTGCGCAACTGACTCAGGCGTTCAATGCCCGGTCAACCGCAACTTCTCTTTTTAGGAAAGACATCTTTAACAACAAAAGCTTAATTCTGGGTGTTGCCACCTCATTCAGCTTGCTTCTTTTCGGGATGTATTTGCCTTTCTTAAGCGGAGTATTTGAACAAGTATCACTTGGTGTGATAGACTGGCTTAAGCTTCTTTCAGGTATTGTTATTTTTGTTGCAGTGACAGAAATTTACAAGCTGATAAGAAGGAAGTATTTTCCGGAAAGCGTTAACCTATGAAGCGTAATTACATTTTCTTTATAATCGCCGCGTTTGCTGCTGGCGCAATACTTACATGGTTTGCAGCAGGATCCTACTGGAGTGGAAGAGTAAAGGCGTCGCATGCAGAACCAACACATAACGAAATGGTAATGGATGGCATGACGACAGCTCTTAAAAATAAAAAGGGCAAGGAATTTGACAATGAATTTTTACACGAAATGATCATGCACCATGCCGGAGCAATTGAAATGGCAAAAATGGCCAAAGAGAATGCGGAAATGACTGAAATAAAAACACTTTCAGATGCGATCATCAAAACGCAGGGAGATGAGATTAAATTAATGGAGGGATGGCATGACAAAATACACGACGAAAGAACAGATCTACACTAAGCTTCTTCTCGAGAATACAACCCTGTTATTTCAGCTTTTTCAATTATATTTCCGTCCATAAGATCATAGATTTCATCAAGCGTAGCGTCTTCTGTTATGTCAAGACGGTCAGCTAAAGCAAAAAGCTTGAAATTATACCTGTGAATTCCATTTGCCGGACAGGGACCTCCATACGAAGCGTTTCCAAAATCAGTAACTCCTTCACTTCCATGGCCAGGCACTGAATCCTCATTCACGTATTTAGTAGCGGGATTTATATTGAATACTGCCCAATGTAACCATGTTTTTCCCACAGAATCAGGGTCTTCGACAAGAAGGGTAAGGCTTTGCGCTTCTTCAGGGACATCTTCAAATGCTAAGGGAGGATTTACATCAGCTCCATCACACGTGTATTTTAAGGGCATTTTACCATTGTCGGTAAAGGCTGGGCTTGAGATCCTCATAGGAGTAGTAAAGTCTAGGATATGAAAAATGACAGTCAAAAACAAGAGGAAAGAGGCTTATAAGCGGCGAGACCTTCGGTGTGCTGCGTAGCAGTCCGCTGAGCGGACAGGGCGAGCGGTATGCCAGAGAAAGTGTGATGAGCGGCGAACCAGACTTGAACTGGCGACCTCTTCCTTGGCAAGGAAGCGTTCTACCACTGAACTACCGCCGCAAAATTTTCAATTTTGTGGTGGCGAGGTCCTTGCTAAAAGCAAGGTTCTCACCGCCGCAGGTGCATTTTATAACACCTTCCGCTCACCGTCGCACTTTTCTTTAATTTTCAATATGACTTTCGCCACCGCCGCAGGTGTTCTGTATACACCTTTTGTTAACCATCGCAAGGCGTGGCTAACTATTTAAATTTCAATTTTGTGCAAAAAAATGCACTTTTTTTGTGCCAAGACCAGGAATCGAACCCGGATAACGTGTTCTTCAGACACGCGCCTTGACCAACTTGGCAATCTTGGCATACTGGTCAAACTACTTTGCCTGATGGTGGGTCAGCTAAGCTGACCTAACACCAAGCTAAGCTTGGTGGGCCCTAGAGGGCTCGAACCCCTGACATCTTCAGTGTAAATGAAGCGCTCTACCAGCTGAGCTAAGGACCCTGGTACTTTCGGTTTGAACTAAGCGGTGGGCTTGAGAGGACTTGAACCTCCACACCATTACTGGCACAGCCACCTCAAGGCTGCGTGTATACCATTTCACCACAAGCCCAAAAGATCGAGCTTTATTGTACTAAAAAAGCACATCCTTAGCAACGATCTTAAGTATCTACCTCCAAGAACCTAAAATAACTCCAGCTACGGCTAAAAATGCGAGATAATACCCACACTCGATATAGAAGAGCATCCAAGCCTTCTTTTCAAAAAGCACTTCAGAAAGTTTTGGAGCAACTATAAATCCTAGCCAGAGCCAAAAAGCACCGGTTACCCCTGCGGCTGCAGAAGGTTCTGGCGCCATACCAATAACTACAGCAAGCACGAACGAAGTCACAATTGAACCTACAAACATCATGCTGTATGTTTTTGGCATTTCCTTTTTGTTTTTCTCCATTTCTTCTTTTGTAAAAGAAACGAGCTTCATCCATTTTTTCCCAAAAAGAGGCCCATACCAAACAGAACCAATAACCATGCTAATAACCGCACAAACAAGAACGGCTAACATATTTACACCCATCATAAATTCTCACCTCCCTTCCTAATACAATCTATTCTAAATATATACCAATTGCGAGCACAACTCAAAGAATTTTAAGCAAGTATTCTTTTGTAAAATAAAGCGCCCCTTTCTTATTCAAGTGGTCTGCATTCAGATACATAGATCTATCCGTAACAGTTTTCGAATAATCATGGAAAGATACACCGTATTTTTTAGTAAGCGTATTCATATAGCTAGTTACTTCCTTCTGACCAGGCAATTCCGAAAGGAGAGAAGGGGGAAGAATAAAAACAACCTTAGTATTATTCTTTTTTGCCAGAATAATAATCTTTTCGAGCTCATGAGAATAGCGCTCAAAATTTTGTTTGTCCGTACCTTGGGGGTACCATAGCTTCACCCTCTCTTTTTGAAATTCTTTAAGACCTGAATAATCTTTGTCATTTATTGAATCTAAATGAACTATCGATCTTGGTATCGGATATATAAAAAGCTTATATGAAAGCTTTTTTCGCAAGTATTCTTTGACAACAGAACCACTAAATTTATTCGCGATAATCTTAGTTAAATAGTCGAATCGAAAAACCTCATCTGTAATGTAGTAGTTGTTTTCATTCCAATCTTTACTGTAAAAGACCCAGGGATCAATAAAATAGACAATTGTGTCAGCTTTATTGTAATCCTCATAAAAAATCTCCAAGTATAATTTTTGAGGCAAAATTCCGCTACCATTATTGGCAAGCAAAAGAATTTTTTTTCCTAATATATCCTGAACATCCTTTTTGTGACCACTTATCCCAAGCATCCGTGCATGAGATGTGCCCATAAGAAGCGTATCGTAACTTCTATTTTCTCGTATCTCATGCAACACGCTTATATCGGAATTTCTATAAAGATCGACAGAAAATTCCAGAATTCCCACTATCAGATACACAAGAAGTCCAAAAATCGCAAAAAAAGTAATAAATCTGTATATAAAACCCATTTAAAATGTAAAGTAAATAAAATTAACGTTAGGAATATCAACACCAAGAGACATTATGAGAAGCAGTAATAAATAATACGTTGCCCACCGAACAATAATTGGATATTTTGGGAATTTACTAATTATGGGCGTATTTCTTGCAAAATATTGCACCGTTTCAAGAAATACAATTAAAAATAACAATATTCCTGCTTGTCCAAAAGTTGCTTCTTTTGAGAATACGTTAACAAGAGCCTGATTAATTTGGGAAGGGTAAGCTGCTAAATTTAATAGGGATGAAAATATACTTTCTAGAATACTAAATGCTTGACCTAAAGATGAAGCTCTAAAGAAAACCCATGTGAGCTGAATTAATACAAAGGTAAGAGCTATGCAGAGAAATTTTCTCCCTGGAAATTCTAACTTCCCTAATTTATTACTGATAAGAGCAGAGCAGGCCACATACAGACCGTTCAATAACCCCCATATAGCAAAATGCCATGAAGCTCCATGCCACAATCCACTCAGTGCAAAAACAACCAATATGTTACGGTAACGCTTTATAGTGGAGACTCTGCTCCCACCAAGGGGAATGTAAATGTAGTCACGGAACCACGAATAGAGTGACATATGCCATCTATTCCAAAATTCCGCAGGAGAAGCGCTCGCGTATGGGTAGTTAAAATTTCTTACAAGCTTTATCCCGAATAAGCGTGCAACTCCTCGTGCCATATCTGTATAACCTGAAAAATCACAATATATTTGATAACCGAAGAGAAAAACAACTAAAAGAAGGGTAAATCCATTAAATGAAGCAGGATTTGCGAAAATTGGATTTATAAACACTGCAATCCTGTCTGCTATTAAGAGCTTTTTAAATACTCCCCACAAGATAAGTCTTAGACCACTTGCAGCTTCATCTTTGTTAAATTTTTGTTTCATTTTAAATTGAGGTATGAGTGCCTGCGGACGCTCTATGGGTCCTGCTGCAAGCTGGGGAAAAAAGAGTATATATAGGGAAAAGATCATGATATTGCGCTCGGGTTTGTATCTTTTTTTATAGACCTCAACAAGATAGCTAAGTCCTTGAAATGTATGAAATGAAATTCCTAGAGGTAAAAGTAAAGAAATGAGGTCAAATTTAACTCCTGCATTAATGACATGGGACAAGTCCATAACGGTTCCTAGCAAAAAATTAAAGTATTTAAAGTAACAAAGAAGTAACAAATTAAGAGAAATAGCTACTATAAGAAGCGCCTTCCTATGCTTTGCCTTTTTTGCTTGATTAATAAATTTTCCGCCATAAAAATCGATCAATACTATAAGAAAGATAATGAGAACATATTCAACTTTGTAGAAGGCATAGAAGAGTGTACTTGAGGCAAGTAAGAGTGCAATTCTCAGTTTTTGCTTTGGTAACAGGTGAAAAATCAACGCATTGGCTAAGAAGAAAATAAGAAAGTTAAAAGAAGTGAACTGCATACATCTGGGGCAGGGAGAAACTCGGACTCAAACCATCTTTTTTGCGAGCAAAGGAATGCCTATATAGTGTGCCTCAGCTAAGCTGAGGTTACACCAAGCAAAGCTTGGTGCCCGGAAGAGGACTCGAACCTCCACAAGGCTTGCCTTACAGCGTTCTGAACACTGCGTGTATACCATTTCACCATCCGGGCCAACTTTCATCCCGGATGTAGCGATCATCCGGGCAAATCAAAATTATTATATATCAGTTTGTGTCACTACGAGTGACTTTATATTCTTGCTTTAAATATTTTCACATGATAATTTACGTTATGGAAGTTCAGGATTCTTCAGTATCTCAATTGCCTTCACCTCAAGAGCCTCAAAATCCGCCAAAATTCAAATATAAAAAGGCTTTTTTCATTTTTTCCTATCTTTCAGCAATTCCCCTTTTTATCGTAATACTCATGCTTTTCTCTCTTTCAGTGAAATACGAGGGTAATGGGTATATCTCAAGACAACAACATAAGCCGAAATTTCAGGCTGTTCCAGTAGCAGGTGCTGTAAGCACTGTGGAGATTACTTCAGAAGATGGAAGAGAAGAGGCCTTAGACGAATTTTTTGCAGAATATAATTCACCCTTAGAAGGGCATGCCAAGACAATCATAGAGGAGGCTGATTCACACAATATCGACTACAGATTGCTTCCAGCGATTGCGATGCAAGAAAGTACACTATGCAAGAAAGTTATTTCAGGCTCAAATAACTGTTGGGGATTTGGCATTTATGGAGGCAAGGTAACGAGATTTAATGATTATGATCATGCAATTAGAGTTATCACAGAGACCTTGGCAAAAAAATACGTCGCAAAGGGTTATGAGACCCCTTCCCAAATTGTAAGAAAATACACTCCATCAGACACTGGGAAGTGGGAAAATACCGTAAATATGATAATGACTCGCCTCAAAGACGAAATTTAGCCTCAAACTGCAATAAGTAACCTATAGTTTACCCCTTGACAGACTCATAGTAATAGTCTATAATACACTTTAGATCCTAAGGTAGCCCAAAACTACTTTAGGATTTTTTTTTGGTAATCCTCTTTGGTCTTGGATCTTCACCAAGACTCATATTTAGGACAACCCCCAAAGGTTTTCCCAAATATGAAAAAAATCATAACACTGTTCATAATGACAGCTATATTTGCGGTTAACGCTGCAACTGTATCTGCAGCAACAACTGTACCTAATACACAGGTCTTGGCTATTCAGTCTAAAGACATGAGGGTAGTAGCCCTGCAAAATGTATTAGAACGGTATAATTCACCCTTGGCTCCATATGCTGCTTACTATATTGAGGAAGCGGATAAGAATGAAATGGACTGGAGACTTCTTCCTGCTATTGCTGGACTTGAGTCATCTTTTGGGCTTCATCAAATGCCTGGATCACATAACTCCTATGGGTGGGGCGGGGGTCATATTTACTTTGAATCTGTAGAGGATGGTATTACTACTGTTCTCGGTGCCCTTAAAACAAAGTACGCATCACGTGGTGCAACTACCGTTGAGTCTATAGCGCCAATTTATTCTGAAAGCCCTACATGGGCTCCTAGAATTAGATTCTTTATGAATAAAATTGAGGCTGAATATGCACGTCTTGGAATGCACAGCCTGGAGCTAACTATTTAATTGGTGGTTGGTGGCTAGTGGTTGGTGATTAAAATTCTCCGTTTTTTAAGTTATAATATCCCTTACGGCCATATGGCTGAGTTTTTTGCCCGAGTGATCACTACACTCGGCAACTATGATACGCCCGAGTGGTGAAATGGTATACACGCTAGTTTTAGGAACTAGTACCAGTAATGGTGTGGAGGTTCAAGTCCTCTCTCGGGCACTTATTAAGAACTCTTTTCAAATGGTGAGCCTGTCGAACCACTCTCTCGGGCACTTATTAAGAACTCTTTTCAAATGGTGAGCCTGTCGAACCACTCTCTCGGGCACCAGCCCCTCCCTTCTTGTCTTAAAGTTTTAGTTTCAACTATACTAATTGCATGCCCATTCTCCAGCTTCTCGTCTTCTTAGGCTCTTTTGTCATGATTTGGTATGGCGCTGGGAAAATTGTTGCGTCAGCAGATCATTTTTCCAAGAAGCTCAAAATCTCCTCCTTTGCTTTTTCTTTTTTGGTACTTGGAATTCTTACCTCAACACCTGAATTTGCTGTAGGAATGACTGCAATTAGCGAAGGCAAACCTACAATTTATATGGGGAATTTAATCGGTGGTGTTCCTGTACTCTTCTTATTTGTAATACCCCTTCTTGCTATATTTGGAAATGGCCTCAAATTTCATAAAAGCATTAGTCAAAAAAACCTTTTTTTCTCTTTTTTTGTAATGTTAACGCCTGCTTTTTTTGTTCTTGACGGCACTGTTAGTGTCTTTGAGTCAATAGTACTTATAGCTTTATACATTGCTCTTGTTTTCCTAATACAACGAGAGAAGGGCGTTCTGGATACAGCCAATCAAGCATTTCTCAATTCAAATTCGTATTCATTGAAAGACATATTTAATGTCCTTTTCGGTGTGGGGCTAGTGTTTGTTGCAAGCCACTATATAGTTGAGGGTGCGCTGTACTTTGCTGACTTTTTTACCATTTCACCCTTTTTTATTAGTCTTATTCTGCTTTCTTTTGGCACAAATCTTCCTGAGTTGTCACTTGCAATAAAGGCTGTTATTTCAGGAAAAAAGGATGTAGCTTTTGGAGATTATGTGGGAAGCGCGGCCGCAAATACGTTATTATTTGGTCTTTTCGGTATTATCTACAGCAAAACAGCAGTTGTTACAGAGCACTTTCTGCCCGCATTTGCAATGCTTGTTGTAGGACTTTTGATATTTTTCTTTTTTGCACGAAGTAAAAAAGAGTTGTCACGAAAAGAAGGTTTTATTCTTATCGCACTCTTCATTTTTTTTGGACTACTACAGCTGTGGCAGGAGTAATTAGCCTCAGATCTAGACATTAAGGACTGTATTTGGTAGAATTCCCTTCATGGCTAAATCAGACAAACCTGCTACACAAAGCGAAAATCAGGCGCACGATCACTCTCCTAGAAAAGAGGGGTTGATCCGAAAGGATGACGGCACTCTTGAACTAACTATTGTTGTGCCATGGACTCAAGCTCAAAAAGCACAGGATGCAATTGAAAATGAACTGATTAAAAGCGTTAAGATCGCAGGATTTAGACCAGGACAGGCTCCAAAAAATGTCGCAAAGGCAAGACTCAATCCAGAACTTGTAAAAGAAGAGGTTCTTAAGAAAGTCGTAGGAGTTGCCTACAATGAGGCTATTACAAAACACAAACTAACTCCAATAATTAGCCCTCAAATTCATATTGAAATTTTTACTGAAGGTACTGATATTCAATTTACAGCTCAAACCTGCGAAGAACCAATGGTTGAACTGGGCAAATACAAAGAAGAAATAGCAAAAGTAACAGCAAAATCAAAAATCCTTGTACCTGGTAAAGAGGAAAGCAAGGTAGACCTTGATGGAATATTGGAGGCAGCACTAAAAGCCGCAAAAATCACTATCCCTGATGTGCTTGTTGAAAGCGAGACATCACGCCTTCTCTCACAAATGCTAGATGAACTCAAAAAGCTCGGATTAACCCTAGAACAATATCTTTCATCTAAAAATATTGATGCTGAAAAATTAAGAGATGAATACAAGCTAAAGGCAGAAAACGATCTCAAATTAGAATTTTTATTAAGAAAAATAGCAGATGAAGAGAAAATAACTGTAGATAAAGAAGATATTGAAAAGGCACTGGCTTCTATTGAAAATCCTACCGAAAGAGAAGAAATTATGAAAAACCCTTATTTAGTAGCATCAATTATCCGTCAGCAAAAGACCGTCACCTTCCTCAGCACACTTTAATTCAACCTGTTTTTCTCGTCAGTTGAGTGTAGACGATGAAAAACCCTTATTATTTTAAGAATTTCTTAACGTAAGCGAAGCTTGCGTCAACAGAATAGATATAATTTCTTAACGTAAGCGAAGCTTGCGTCAACAGAATAGATATAATTTCTTACTATTCTGTTACTTGCATTTCATGATTTGAATTGATAAATTTGAACTTAGGTGGTATAATATCGGTGTCGATTTAGGCAGAAACGGCAATGAAAAAACAAGGGGGAACACCCAAATACACTGGAGAGGAAAGGATTCACGACGCAACTTCTATTTTTAAGAAGTTCTTTGAATCTGCAAAAAAACCCAAGATTGTAGACACGGAAGCAATTAAAACTGCACAAAAAGTTGTTGCAGGTGAAGCAAAGACTGAATTCAATGTCGTTATCAACCAAGTTTTCGGAATTGAACTCAAGCACGGTGAGGCACACTCAGTTGGTGGACATAAAAAAGAAGAATCTCATGACGGTAGCGAATCTCATCAAAAAGTAGAAGTTACTGCAGAGCATATGCAGTATTTCGCTGAATTCAAGGGTGCAACTGAAGGACGAAAATCAGACGAAGCATCTCTTGGTATAAAACAACAATTAGAACAAATTCTTGCAGAACTTAGAAATCTTAAAGATTCATCAGATGAACTTGAAAATGTATTCAAAGACGTAGTTATTGACGATGTTCCAGACAAACCTGGAGTTTATCACCTTACCTTCTATGAGGGATTTTTGAAGTTAGTTATAAAGATGAGAGATAAGGTGCAAGATGGCGTGACATACGCCAAATTATTCAAAGGACGAAAAGCCGAAAAAGGATATCAAGCTATGGCTAAAAAGGGTGGAACCAGCTTCACTCAGAATATTGACCGTGCAGTAGCAACTCAAAGCGGCTAAATCTAAGAAATGGGGTCGAGTGCTTGCAAAAACTGCAAGCGGCCAGCAAGTAGAACTTGCCAACTTTTACTCAACCCACGTTTGTTCACTTATACCTCCTCTGTAACCGACTCACGTTTTACGCGACCAACCGACACGCGGTTCTTGTTCCGACGCATACCTGCGCGGTAAGTCCTGGTCCGGACAAGCCCAGTCCCAGCCAGACTCATCCATGTCGGGCTTGAGCTCAGGTTAACCCTGGCCCTCATGAAGAAGAACGTTTCGTTCTCCCCGGTTGGCTTCAGGCGCATCATGTGCGCCTCGCATGCGTCTCGCTCAACGCGAAGAAGGACAGTCCACCCCTGCGGGGGTTTTTGCCAGACTTCCTTACAGAAAGAAAAGTCGACCTCTGCCGCGTTTTTCTCGCCTAGAATCAGGTTCACTCCGTAGCCCAACCAGGGCTTAGAGCAGTTGACGTGGGATGACCAAATCACCCCGTTGGAGTCGGCAACAGCCGAAAGTTCTGCAAGCGACATGCTCGGGACTGCCAAAGGACACCTCTCCTGTATGAATGTTGGTCGTTATGGCTTACGGGAAACAAAGCTTCCCAAGACGAATACATGGTAGCGTGCGAAAATGCATTTTCGAACGCTTTGATAAGTGAAAGAGCCAAAAAAAGCCCAAAAAAAAACTTCCCTTGCTGGCGGGAAGTTCTTGAGCTCGTTTTGAAAATTGAACAAACACAGAAATTCCCTCAGCATCGAGTGCCGAAATGGGAAGTTCTCATGTATGTACAATTTTTCACGTTGAATAAATCATATCAAATTAGCCCAATATGTCAATCCCAATTGACTTTTTTCCCTAGCAGTAGTACATTACTTTTATGCACCGAAGTCTTCAAATTATCGACATTATTATTCCTTCCTAGGGAGGGTGTTGATCTTTTAAGACGCACGACCTCCCAAAAATGGGAGGTTTTTTTATGGCTTTGAAAGACAGGGATTGGCTTGAAAAGACACAAGCTTTGCTTATGGAATGAACGTAATAACTCTTAATCATATTAACGAAGCAGCCAAAAGACTAAGCGGTACCGTAAAACGCACCGAGCTTATGCTTTCAGAGCGTCTATCTCAAGAATTTGAGGCTCAAGTTTATATTAAGAGAGAAGACCAGCAGATCGTTAGATCATACAAAATACGAGGTGCCTACAACAAAATGTCCATGCTAACCCCAAAGGAGAGACAGCAAGGAGTAGTCGCAGCAAGCGCAGGCAATCATGCACAAGGAGTTGCATTTGCTGCAAAAGAACTAGGAATTTCAACAACAATTTTTATGCCCACAACGACCCCGTTACAAAAAATAAAAAGAGTCAGAGAGTTTGGCAACTCACATATAACTATTGAGTTGTTTGGCAATACGTATGACGAAGCTTACAAAAAAGCCATAGAGGTGTGCGAAAAGAAAAACGCTATTTTTGTTCATCCTTTCAATGACATTGATGTAATTGCTGGCCAAGGAACTGTAGGAAAAGAAATTTATGAAGAATTGGGAAGCAGTATCGATTATTTCATTGCTCCAATTGGTGGAGGGGGATTCTTGTCTGGAGTTAGTTCATATTTTTCCCATGTCTCACCTCATACTGTATTCATTGGCGCAGAACCGGAAGGTGCCCCCAGCATGTATGAGTCCCTTAAAAAGGGTGAGGTAGTAGAGCTTGATCACATAGATACATTTGTAGATGGTGCTGCTGTTAAAAAGCCCGGGGATATATCCTTTTCAATAATTAAAAGGCTTGTGAAAGAAGTAGTACTTATTTCTGAGGGGCAAATATGTACAACCATGATTGACCTTTATCAAAATGAGGGGATCGTAGCTGAGCCTGCGGGAGCACTCTCAATCGCAGCCCTATATAGCCTCAAAAAAAAGTTAAAAGGCAAAACTGTTGTTTGCGTACTAAGCGGAGGAAATAATGACATCCTAAGATACCCGGAGATTATGGAAAGAAGCTTGATACATCAAGGAAGAAAGCACTATTTTCTTCTTAAATTTGCCCAAAAGCCAGGACAACTGCGAGCATTTGTAGACAAAGCTCTTGGACCTACGGATGACATAGTCAGATTTGAATATGTCAAAAAAACTTCCCGAGAGACCGGCCCTGCACTGGTCGGAATAGAGCTTGCTTCAAAAAATGACTACGAGCCTTTAATCAAAAGGCTAGACAGCATAGGTATTTCCTATACGCCGATTAAGCACAGCGATCTTTTGTATAATTACATCATATAAATGAAAACAGTCTTTACCTCTAAGGCACCGACAGTTGTAGGGCCCTATTCGCAAGCAATCGTAAGCGGTGGATTTGTCTTTTGCTCGGGGCAAATTGGAATAAATCCGATTAGTGGCACGATAGAGGCAGCTGATATTGAAGGTCAGACAGAGCAAGTAATTTCAAACCTTAAAGCGGTTCTTGAGGAGGCGGGATCTTCTCTTTCTGATGTTGTCCAAACACAATGTTTTTTATCAGACTTGAGCAATTACGCAAAATTTAACGAAGTGTATGCAAAATATCTCGGCGATTCGAAACCAGCTCGATACACAGTTGGCGTTGTGTCACTTCCGCTAAACGCCTTGGTTGAAATAGCAGCAACCGCAGAAATTGACATTGCAGCCTCAAAAGTGTAATATATTACGTATGGACATGCAATTTTCTTACACACGAAGACTTCACCTTATCAAGGCGTAGCTTTTCGTGGGAGAAAATAATAATTTGACCTCCCACTTTGGGAGGTTTTTTTGTGCCTTTTAACAAACTATGGAAATGGATATACAACAACAATTAGATCAAGTACGTACAGTGATGTCCGGGATAGAACGTTCTTTGGAGCGAAAAAGGAAATTTGAACCGCGAGAGATAGAGCTCAATCCGGCTGTTGATGACTTTAATGTCGAATTAGCGGGAGGGTTTGCCACCCAGGAAGTAAGTGCTTCAAATAGTCTTTTCGATATATCTATTGTTCCAATGGAAATAGGCGGGTTTGGAATTGATATGTCTCATGGTCATGAATTTTCTGTGGGCGTTGCAGAAGTGACTATGGAATTAGCAGCAATAGGCACCAATGAAGTAGAAGGAGCAGGAATAGAAAACGGTGCATCTTTCGAGATCGAAGGTAGCGAATTTGGGGAATCTGAGGCAGGAGAAGGTGCGGAAAATGAATAAAAAAGCTCTTGTCAAAGACAAATGAATTGATATAATGGTACATAACATGACACGAAATTCAGTAATCTTACTAGACCTCCTTCTTAGCCAGCGCTAGGGGAGGTTTTTCGTGTATTAACGACCTCCCCAAAAGGGAGGTTTTTTTGTGGTTTGAGAAGACAAACCAATGGAAAAATATGACAGCTGAAATACCAACACAACAATTTGAATTTTCAAGCATTCAGCCTGCAGAGGCAAGCTTTGGCGTTGCCAACAAGCAACTTGAAGCGCTTCAAGTAAAACTTATTAAGCCTTTCGAAGATAATGCAGACAATCGAATCAAAGTTTTTGTTGATGGAAATGCACCATTTTCGCCACTTGAGAAGAAATATCGCCGATCATTCATAGCACAAAGCGCAGAAGTTGTTAGAAGACAGTGCGCAGAATTATTTACTGATACTGGTGAATTTGTTAGCGATGAAGCACGAAATACTTTTACCAATATATCAGAACTTGCTCCTTCAATTACAAAAGTTATAGTTGGATCAGACAACTACATATCAATGGTTCAACAGAATCAATCTCTTCATGTTGTAGAAGCTGCCATTATGATGGCTAAAAACCCTGATACCAGGGTTGCAATACGAACTGGGTTTGGTGGTTCCGATGATGACTTTACACCCGCAAGACTTCCGGCGTATGGCATTCCAGCTATGCGAATTCTTGACGGACTATCACAAATTTATTCCAAAAGAGAATCCACAAAAATGAGGCAAGCGGCAAACAAAAAGGGTATTGATACTGTGAAAGAGTATTTGAATATTGATTTCCTTTCCCAAGGTCAAAGAGCTTCAATTGCTCAGGAAATTGACAGTATAGGTGTTGAAGCAGTTCTTACAGGAGATGAACAGGAAGAGGTTAGAAGGAAAGCAGGAATCCTACAACAACTTCCAACAGCAGAATTCTTTTTCGCACATCAAGCTGCAATTGCAATAAATACTGTAAGCCAACGAATGGATCCTGAAAAAATTCCGGGAAGAACTGCACAGAATATGGAAGCAATGAAAGGATTCATCGACGGTACCTATCCTGACATTAGTAGTGCAGTTGAATACAGGGAAGATGTTCCTTGGGATGAACACCAATTGGGAACTAGAGTTGCTCGTGAATATCTAGCCCATCTTTTGAAAAGCAGCACTGATCCTGCAGTTATGGACACCATCGCTACGCTTCAGGAATTAGGCAATAATCACGGTGGTGACAATGGCGCAGAAAATGCAGCCGAATATGCAGCAATACACCCCCTGGTTTTTCGAGATCAATTAGCAATTCCTTCTGATGGGTATTTTGGGAGCGAGGGCGAAGCAGTTGATGTAAATATAACTATTGGTGGAAGGTCTGAAAGGCATTTTTGTGCAGTGAGAGACTTCCTGAGACGTGAAGCTAATTCAGATGGCCTTGTTGACTTTGTAAAAAATAAGATAGCAAAAAGTGAAGATCAAGATGAAAGAATAAATTTACAGCAAGTAGCTGATGATGTTGAGGCCTGGGAAGAACAAAGATTAATAGATCCTCAGGAACAAATTGGAATATCTCTCATAACAGACATCGGACATAAACCCGTGTATTACGCTACCGAGTATGATGTTCCGCAGGGAACTGACCTTAAAGATGCCATAGAAATGTTAGCCCAGACAGAAGTCGTACTTCAGCAAGCAACTGGCCAGGAATCAGCACTACAAAGGGAAAACTTAAGAGGAGTACTTTTTGACATAACTGCACTTCACAATGCAAGACTAAATTAATTGCGCGAAGGGCAGATGTTGCATATAATTTGCGCTACTATGGATAATTTAAGATTTACACCGCAAGAAGCAAAAATAGAGGCTATGTACGACGCCGTAAAGGCAGAAAGACCCGTGCTTACAAGTGTTCTGTCTGAACAAGGAGGCAAAGGGCTAGGCGAATATGCCTCAACATTTAGTGAAGGTGATAGTACTCCAACTATTCACCCTCTAGAAGAAGCAGTTGAGGCAGTAGTTGATGAGACGCGCCGTCTGTACGGGACGGAAATGGCTATTAAAGCAGCAGGTCAGTTAGCAGAGACTCCCGTAGTTAATTCTCCTTATCACATGGGTGGTGATTTTTTCCCCATAACAGCACAATCAAGCGTACTGGCACAATTTGGGAAAAAACCTGAGGGGGTTCTTGTGGCACTTGCAGGAGGTGCCCTCCCTGCAAACAATTTAACATATCCTTTAGGAATTCAACTTGCACGAGAAAGACACCAAGACACTGGCACTGGTGAAATGAAAAGTGTCCCGGTAAAAATTAATATTCTCCCCGTACGAAAATACGGAGACGCACCCGTTGCTGCATTGCCACCAATGACGAGCGAAATGATTCAACAAACTGATGGAAAACTCACGGGACTTTTCGGACAAGGCGTAATAAGCAAGCAGGAGATGACAGTAATTAGAGAGATTCTTAATGATGTTTATATGAGATATGACGTACTAGGACAAGACAGCTTCTCTGACCAAGCAAGTCTTATTAATAGTGATTTGTGGAAGCGTCTCTTTACACCGGATGTTGCAGAACATATGCCTGAGATGTCCTTTTTGCAAATCGAAAAAGTAGCAACAGATCTACTCAAACAGGATCTGGAAAATCCGGATTCTCTTATCTTTAATACCCTCTTTAATCCTGAGTTAAGAGATGCAACGTATCGTAGTCTTGATGGCGTACCCGGCTGTTGGAATAGCCAAAATGCAAGACAAGGTACTGAATTTTTCTGGGGCAAGAGAACAAATCTGGAAGTAGAGAGTCTTCACCTAGAAGAAAGGAGTGGAGGGCTCGTTCTGGCAGGAAAAGATTCTGTTCTACCATTCGAGCCCGAGGCAATTGCACAAGCTCTTAACAACGAGGATATTTATCCAAATCTCTTTGTAACATTTACAGAACTTGCCTTAGCTAGAGGCCTTGTTTGCTATGGGGGATTCATGCAAACAGACTATTTAACAAGGATGAAGGATGGCCTTTCTCAGGCACTAGATGAAGCAGGAAATAGTAAATGGGCGCAAATGGTCAGAGCCCAACGCACTGAGAATTATAGCGCCGGCATGATTCCTATTGTCAGCAGAAATAACGCAGATAGAGCGGTCAGACCTGCAGGAGCAATCGAGATAATTGCAGGAGGAGCAATTAATCAGAAAAGACTTGATCAAATTCGGGATACTACAGTTAAGGAGGCAAGTCTTATTGGCCTTCCGGGCATATATGCTACGGTTTTTTCTGGAAGAAAAGATGAGACATTTGCAGAAGTAACGCCACAATTTATTTACGACAATGCTCGACCGAATTTAGTAGAATTGCAATTACAATAACGCATGAAACTAAGCGCATCAATTCTTAACACAAAACTACCGGAGCCTTTCTCCGTATCATTCCACACTTTCTACTATCGAGAGACAGTCGTTATTACTCTTTCACACAAAGGGTTTACTGGAGTAGGCGAAGCAGCCCCATTTAAACCAATAACTGGAGACTCCCAGGATGATGTAGTTGAGGATGTATCAAAAGTAAGAACGATACCACTTAATCCAGAGACAGATTCACTGGCACAACTTCATGCTTTTTTGGATACCAAAATTACCTCTTTAACATTACGAGCAGCAATCGACTTTGCATATCATGATCTAATTGCAAAGATTCGCAAAATTCCGGTCTATGCCCTGTATGCACCAAAGGCTTCCCTAGTGGACAATTCTGTTACGGTTCTTCTTCATGACACACTCAGCCAAACAGCACAAGCGACTCGTCAAATTTTTGATGAGTTTCCGAAATTAAAGATTCTTAAAATAAAGCTTAAAGGAGAAGGGGATATTGAAAGAGTACGGGCAATAAAAAATGCCTCACCAGCAAGAATGAAGTATATAGTTGACGCTAATCAAGGATTTACCGACCCTAAAAAAGCGGTTAAAGATTTAAATAGTATTAATAAGATTCTTGGGAATGTAATTTTGGTTGAGGAACCATGTCCCAAAGGTCAACTTACAAAGTTGAAATTTGTTAAAGACAATGTTGAGGGCATGCTGGTTTTTGCGGATGAATCTGCCGCAACCATAGAAGATGCAAAAGTGGTAACAAAGAAAAAGGCTGCGCATGGAATTAATATTAAGCTTCAAAAGGCAGGAGGGATCTGGCCCTCCAAAGTCATTGCGGAAATGGCTGAGAAGGCAGATATGAAAGTAATGGTGGGATGCATGCTAGAAGGACCAATTGGCATTGCGGCAGGCGTTCACTTTGCTGTTTCTACTCCTAATATAATTCTTTCGGATTTAGACGCAGATCTTAAAGTTCAGAATTATACAACCGGAATGTCTCCTTACGTCGCAGGCCAAAGAGTACCTGTTAGCAAAAATGGTCTTGGCGTAGAACTTAATATGGACAAAGTAAAGATACTCCAAAAATCCAAAGAACTAATTTTCCAAAAAGTAGGTTGATTTATCAATCCGCTTTTGTATAATGGATCTAATGTTAAAAACAGCTCAATTCTACTTTACTTACACCTTCGCCTAGCGGGGGTTGATTTGAGCTGGTCAACTTTAACCTCCGCGTCCCAGATTTCGGGACCTAAGCGGGGGTTTTTTTGTGGTTATGGAACACTTATCAACATACAGATTAGACCTAGAACAGTACTACTTGGGTGAAAAACCTAATGACGCAAATATGCCAACTATGGCGTATGACTGGGATAGTGCCCAGAAATGGCGGGAGGCACTCAAAGCAAATAGTCTTGGAGAAAGAACAATATATACTCTCCACTCTGTAAATGGTCAGGTACCAATGAGATGGCTAGCTGGCATAGCAGAAACAGCCCAACTTATTGAGGGTATAAGAGAAAAAGGATATCAACCACCTGAGTCATGGGTAACCATGGCCCCAATTCACATAAATACAGCTGCAAATATTGACCCTAGGTCTCGTGAGGAGCTTGAAGTAGCTGTGCAAGAGGGCATGACTAACGCACAATTCTTGGGAAGAGTAGCGCATGGATATCTTGACCGATTTCATCCATCCGTTCCAAAACCTGAAATCGAGTACGACAGTATTGATGCTGCGCTTCGTATTCTAAGTGAAGGAGATAAAGCTTCTCAAGGCATAAGCCCAGAAGGCATGAATACCCTTCTTAATATGTCCAGTAAGCATGCCAGATCAGGAGATCCGCGAAATGGAGCAGCGTCCTATCTACTTGCACACTATGATGCATACGGTCTTACATACGGAGAAACGGAAGCAGGACTTTTTAAACCCAAAAACAATCCGCTTTTTGTTCTTCCTCAAAGCGAAGACACCTTTATAAACCTTATGGAACAAGAAAGGAACAATCTTAGAGGGCATGGCGCGCTTATTACACTTGCCGAAAGCAATGCTATTACTCTTATGTCAAAAAACTTAAGAACACCGCACTACTATCCGCACAATAGTGAACCTCTGTTAGTAGACGGCGTTTTATTAACCGACGGTATGCTTGCACACTCTCACGTGCCACATGGCGCTGCTTTTACGGAAATACTCCACGCAACTAACCTTATACGAAAAGATATTGGAGGAGGACATTTTGAAGGCGAGCTTAGTACAATAATTCAAAATTCGCTATAATACATTTTATGATAACGAAAGAAAGACTGATAAAGAATTTTTTGGAAATGGTCTCAATAGACAGCACTTCAGGCAATGAGGATGCAATGGCTAAATTTTTAATTGAAAAACTAGAAAGCCTGGGAGGCAAAACCGACACCGATTCCTTTGGCAATATTGTGGCAAAGTTTCAAGGAAAGGGTGCACCCTTCATGCTGAATGCTCACATCGACACTGTTGAGCCGGGCAATAACATAAAACCAGTAATAAATGGAGATATTATTAATACTGACGGCACAACAGTATTGGGTGCAGACCCAAAAGCAGGAGTGGCTGCAATCCTTGAAGCCATCGAGTCTCTAAAAGAAGAAAAAAAAGAAGTCTCACTTGAGGTAGTATTTACCCGATCTGAAGAAATTGGACTTCTAGGAGCAAAGAATCTTGACTATTCCATGGTTACTTCGAGACAAGGCCTTACATTTGACGGTGAAGAAAGAGTAACGAACGTCACAATCTCAGCTCCAGGATACAACAGAGTGGACGCAACCATTACAGGTAGAAGCGCGCATGCAGGTGCAGAACCTGAAAAGGGCATTTCAGCAATTCAAATTGCATCCAAAATTATTAGCCAGTTACAGCTAGGGCGAATTGACCATGAAACAACCGCAAATGTTGGGCTTATTGAAGGGGGGAGCGCGAGAAATGCGGTACCGGAATCAGCACATTTCAAGGCCGAAATTAGAAGTAGAGATCGAGAGAAACTAGCACTTCATGCAAGACATTTCCAGGATGTATTTGATAGTGTCATGAAGGAATACCCAGAAGCCAAAGTAGATCTGGAGATTGTAAGAGAATTTGACCCATATCGCTTTTCAGAAACTCATACTGTTATTGAAAGAGCGAAAAGCTCTTTTGTCGAAATGGGTATTACCCCAAATATCTCAGACAGTGGGGGAGGAACTGACGTAAATATATTTCATACTAATGGAATTGAAGCTATTGTTGTCGGAACCGGAGATTACAATGCTCACACAAAAAGAGAATATGCCAAAATCTCCGAAATGGTAGAAGCAGCAGTTTTCTGTGAGAAATTTTTACTAGCCTAATTGTTTCAGAGAAGTAAGATGATCCATTTGATTGTCTTAGCCTCAATTATTTGTTAAAATTAGATTCTCGTATGGACCCACGAAACTTAGTTTCTGAGTCGAATATACGGACTCATAGCTCAGTTTGGTTAGAGCGTTACATTGACATTGTAAAGGTCAGAGGTTCGAGTCCTCTTGGGTCCACAAAAAGCTCAGCTGGAGCACTCAATTTGCTTTGCAAATCGTAGAGCGTTACATTGACATTGTAAAGGTCACAGATTCGAATTCTGTATCGTCCACAATAATCACATGTTGAGCGTGATACTTTAGGTCAGATTGTGCTTCGCACTGCGTTGCAGAACGAGTCCTCTTGGGTCCACAATAGATTATGAACACACAAGATTCCCCATATACCGGCGCCGACTTTTATTGTGATATTGCCCTCAAAGATACCAAGTCATTTAAGATTGAGTATGAAGACGATTCTTTTTTATCCTTTCATCATACCCGCCCAACTTGGCCAGTTCATATTGTAGTAATTCCCAAAAAACATATACCATCATTTACGAATAGGAATAAGGGAGATGATGAAATAATTACGGAATTGTTAAAAATTGTTGAAATGATTGCAAAAAAAGTTGAACAAGAATATGGAGAGGCTAGAATCTTAACAAATTTAGGCAAATATCAGGATTCAAAACATCTGCATTTTCATGTATCAAGTGGCGACCCACTTATCACAAACCACTAGTCACCATTCACTAGCCACCAACCACCAATAAATATATACTTATCTTATGACTCGTCAGGAAGCTATCCAAACCCTTCAAGTGTATGTCAAGACACAGAATCTCATACGTCATCACTATGCCGTTGAAGCTGCAATGAGAGCCATATGTAGAGCCTACAATGTAAGGACGAAATCCTATGCAAATGAAGAGCTTTGGGCAATCGCTGGACTCCTTCATGACGCAGATTATGAATTAACCCGCAATAAACCTTTACGACACACTCTATATTTGGAGGAAAAATTGGGCAAAACCATTCCTCCTGAGGTGATGTACGCGATAAAGGCTCACAACTACAAAGTTACAGGGGCTACTCCAAAATCCGCCCTAGACTGGGCCCTATTATCTTGCGACGAGCTAACCGGTTTTATTGTTGCTTGTGGACTTGCACAAAAAGATAAGAAGCTGAGCATGGTTGCAATTGACATGGTGATTACAAAAATGCAGGAAAAGTCATTTGCAAAAGAGGTTGACCGTACGGTTATAGCAGCATGCGAGACAAAACTTGGCCTAACCCAACGAGAATATATAGGAATAGTACTTATTGCAATGCAATCTATTGCAGTTCATCTTGGTTTTGAGACATAATAATTCATATGGCAAAGAGCGAAGGAGTGTATAGAACTCGTAAAAGAATGCTTATTGATAACCTCCTAGGAGGTGTCATGTGGTCATTTGGCGTATGGATTGGTACCACAATTATTGCAATTATTGTATTTTTCTTCCTCTCAAAAGTTGATTTTGTGGCTGTAGTAGGCGATTTCATGGTCCAAGTAACCAAGCATATGGCAAGAAATAGATCCTTCTTTCCTTTCTAGCTTCATTTAAGTATAATAATTGAATGGATGAATTAGCACCCAATGACCACAAACGCCTCGGAAAAGAGTTGGAATTATTTACATTTTCAGACACAGTAGGAAAGGGGCTTCCTCTTTTTACACCTAAGGGCTCAGTTATCAGACGAGAATTAGAGCGATTTATTGTAGATGAAGAAATTAGACGAGATTATTTGCATGTCTACACTCCTGACATAGCAAAAATAGAGCTCTATGAAAAATCAGGGCATTACCCTTACTACAAAGACTCGATGTACGCTCCAATTGAAATTGAAGATGAGCAGTTCATGCTCAGACCCATGACATGCCCGCATCACTTCGAATTGTACCTTTCAAGACCACATAGCTACAGAGAATTACCAGTCAGATATGCAGAGCTTGCAAAGCTTTACCGTTTTGAGCAGTCAGGAGAATTAATGGGTCTTCAAAGAGTGCGCTCATTTTGCCTAGCTGATGCACACATAATAACCGCCAAAGCTGACGCAAAAAGCGAAATTGACTCAGTTCTTTCACTCATTGAATTTATAGCTGATACCTTTGGGCTAAAAATGGGCGAAAATTACCATTACAGACTCTCTTTGGGGGACAGAAAGGACGAAAAGAAGTACTTTAAAGATGACTCCTCATGGGATGAAGCAGAGAGCACATTAAGAGAAGTGCTGATAAATCGTAAGGCAAAATTTGTTGAGGCAGAGAATGAAGCTGCTTTTTATGGACCGAAAATAGACGTCCAAATGAAAAATACCAATGGTAAAGAAGATACTGCATTTACTGTTCAATACGATTTTGTGATGCCACAACGCTTCAATTTAACATACATAAATGAGCAAGGAGAAGAAGAAAGACCGGTTGTCATTCATAGATCCTCCATAGGCGCAATTGAGCGTGTAATGGCTTTTTTAATAGAGCATTACGCAGGAGCTTTTCCAGTATGGCTTGCGCCAGTGCAAGTGTCTATTTTGCCCGTATCTGATAAATTCGGAGACTACGCAAAAAGTGTATATGACGAGCTAAAATCGTTGGGAATAAGAGTTGAATTAGACAACGCAAATAACACACTTGGTAACAAGATTCGTGAGGCTACTTTACAAAAAGTACCCTACATGTGTATAATAGGCGGTCAGGAAGAAGAAAAGTCGAAAGACGGATCTAAATTTATTTCTGTAAGAGTTAGAGGAGGAAAGGATCTCGGACAACTCGAGATAAAAGAATTTATCAAACAAATTCAAAACGAAATTGAGACCAAACAATAAATTCAAACCAAAAGTCTTTTACAGAAAGAATTACCAAATTCGGGCTTCCGAAGTGAGAGTTCTTGATGATCAAGGCGAAATGATTGGCATTCTGTCAATCAGGGAAGCTTTGGCAAAGGCTGAAGAACTAGGAGTCGATCTTGTAGAAGTAGCGCCTTTGGCTAAGCCACCTGTCGCAAAACTTATAGATTACTCTAAATTTCTTTATCAGCTAAAGAAAAAGAAGCAGGAAGAGAAAAAAGGAGTAAAAGGATCTGAAACAAAGCAAATCAGATTCGGACCTTTTATCGGAGAGCACGATTTAGACATTAAGCTAAAAAAAGCTACTGAATTTTTAACTGAAGGCAACAAGGTTAAATTCTCAGTCAGGTTCACAGGACGACAAATGGGCCATCAAGAGATAGGACGCCAAAAGTTGGACATGGTACTTGAAAAATTAGGTGAATTAGCAAAAGTAGAACGAGATATAAAAATGGAAGGAAGACAAATGGTAATGTTTGTCACCAAAAGTAAATAATAAATAAGTATATGTACAAACTTAAAATAAAAAGATCTGTTAAAAGAAGATTCAAGGTTACAAAAACCGGAAAAGTTCTTCGTGGATCACAAATGAGAAGCCATTTAAGATCTCATAAATCAAAAAGTACATTAAGAGCACAAAAAGAGGTAAAGCAACTACACGGAGCATTTGCTAAGAAAATTAGACATTTATTAGGAGAAGCATAAGCGAAGCTTGCCCCAGCTAAAGCAGGGGTAAAAACATATGAGTAGAGTAAGCGAAGCTTGCTCACGAATAAACTATGAGTAGAGTAAAAAGAGGGGTAGTTACCCACAGAAAACACAATAAAATATTTGATCTAGCCAAGGGTTACCGAGGCACACGATCAAGACTGATCAAAACAGCAACCGAGGCTGTTTTGCATGCAGATCAGTACGCATACCATGGTCGAAAGAGAAAGAAGAGAGATTTTCGAAGACTTTGGATTGTAAGAATCGGTGAAGCGGTTAAAGAAGAGGGTTATTCATACAGCCGATTCATCAATGCACTCAAGCTAAAAAATATAGAAATCGATAGAAAGATTCTTTCAGGTCTTGTTAGTGAAAATCGTGAAGCTTTTAGAATGATCGTGAAAGAGGCATTTGGTACAAAGTAATAAAGTGCCAAACATCTTTTTCCAAAGCCTCCCCAGGAGGCTTTTTTTGTATTAAAAATATGAAAAATATTCCAGTAGCCATCGGCGTATTACAAGATACACATGGCAAAATACTGTTAACCCAAAGATTTTCACCAGAATCTCCAAACGTTCATCTCAAATGGCAATTGCCTGGCGGTGAAATTAACAAAGACGAAACCCCACCTGATGCTTGTGTCAGAGAGTTTTTGGAAGAAACTGGATACACGGTGGAAGTGGTATCGAAAGAGGCTTCTATAATAGTGCATCCTTATGGAGGCAAACAATATACTCTCTATGGCTTCAAGGTCGAGCTTATATCTGGTACAATTGATATATCTTGCGATGAAGAGACAAATGATGCCAAATGGTTTCGAAGATCAGAATGGGAAAAACTTTCAACACTAGATGACACAAGAGAAATGATAGAATCCTGCTTAAAATAATATGGAAGAAAACCTACTACATATAAAAAATGAGGCCATGTCTCAAATTCTTTCTGCAGAAGGAGATGAGATAGAAAGAATCTATGTAGATTATTTAGGTAAAAAGGGAAAACTTACATTGGCTTTAAAAGATCTTCCAAAAGTCGATATTGAAAAAAGAGCGGAGATAGGTAAATTAGCCAATGAAATAAAAGATTCTTTAGAAGAACAAATCAATGACAAAAGAACTGACCTAAAAAAAGAAGCAAAAAAAGCAACGCTTACAAAGAGTAGGGGAGAGGAGCTTGATATTACTATGCCAGGAATAATGCCTCCTGTTGGATCTCTTCATCTAGTAACTCAAGCAATCGAAGAGATAACAGCGATATTTGAAAAGATTGGATTTGCCCGCGTGCGCTATCCAGAAGTCGAATTTGACTGGTATGCATTCGGCGCTCTAAATTTTCCGGAAAATCATCCAGCACGGGACGACTGGGAAACATTCTTTGTAGAACAAGAAGCAGATCCAAAATTAGGACCGGTACTTCTAACCCCACATACGTCATCAGGACAAGTACGGGAGATGCTTAAGGGCAAACTTCCTATAAAAATGCTTAACATTGCAAAATGCTATAGGAGACAGTCCGATGTATCCCACACTCAGATGTTCCATCAATTCGAGGGACTCGTAGTGGGAGAGGGAATAAATATTTCTCATCTCAAAGGAGTATTAGAATATTTTGTCAAAAGCTTTTTTGGCGAAGAAAGAACTTTTAGGATACGCCCCTATCACTTTCAGTTCACAGAACCATCATTTGAAATTGATGTTACTTGCGGTGTTTGTCTTGGAAAAGGCTGCAAACTTTGTAAGGCCGGATGGCTCGAAATGGGAGGCAGCGGCATGGTGCATCCAAATGTACTAAAGGCAGGCAATATCGACCCTAAAAAATATACTGGATTTGCTTTTGGGTGGGGCGTTGAAAGAGTTCTTATGATGAAAGAAGGACTCAAATTGGATGATTTAAGAATACTTTATTCAAATGACTTGGATTTCCTAAAACAATTCTAGAGAAAAGCGTATAGTAAAATAGCGTATAGCGTTTAGTTAAATTCTAATAAAACTAAACCCTAAACTCTAAGATCTAAACCCTAAAAAATAAATATATGAATATTTTAATACCAAACAGTTGGCTTTCTGACTATCTAGAAACAAATGCAACTCCTCAACAATTTGCCGATGCTATGAGTCTTACAAGTGTCTCAATAGAACGCATTGAAAAGATTGGGGATGACTATGTGTATGACATAGAAGTAACAACAAATAGACCAGATCTTATGAGCATTATTGGGATCGCTCGAGAAGCATCTGCAGTTCTTCCCCAGCAGGGATATACCGCAAAATTCAAGCCTCAAAAAATTGCCTACAATACCCCCACCGGCAAAAGTAATCTTCTGACAATTTCGGGTGACCCGGAGCTTGTAAACCGAATAATGGCTGTAGTGCTAGAAATTGATCTTCATGCTTCCCCTGAGCATATTTCTGATCGACTTACTAAGACTGGCATCCGTTCCATTAATAATGCGGTGGATGTAACAAATTATATTATGCGCGAAATTGGACACCCATCACATGTTTTTGACTATGACCGTCTTCCCAATCACACACTCAACATAAGGAAATCGAAAAAGGGCGAAAAGATAACAACTCTTGACGGCAAGGAATACACCCTCCCAGGAAATGACATTGTCGCAGACGACGGCACTGGAAATATTGTGGACTTACTTGGAATTATGGGTACTGCAAATAGTGTAGTAGTCGAGGATACAAAAAGAATAGTTCTATTCCTTGATAATAATAATCACAATCTACTTCGAAAGACTTCTATGAATTTAGGAATACGCACTGAGGCCGCAGTGTTAAATGAAAAAGGAATTAACCCAGACATTATGCTTCCAACTCTTGTTACGGGCATTGAACTTCTGAAGAAATACGCAAATGCGAAATTACTTTCTCCAATCATTGATATTTATCCAAATAAAATAAAATCAAAAACTATTAAAGTAACTAAGGAAAAAATTGACTCTGTAATAGGTATTGATATTCCTCAAAAAACAATTGTCGACATACTAACAAGCTTAGGCTTTACTGTTGCAGTAGAAGGTGATGAATTCTCAGTCGAAATCTTCACATCAAGAGTAAATGATATTGATATCCCTGAAGATATAATCGAAGAGGTAGCCCGTGTATATGGGTATCATAAAATCCCTAATTCGTTACCAGCCCTCACAGAACAAACGAATTACCATCAAGATCAAAACGAATTTTATTGGATACAAAAAGTAAAAGAGGCATTCCGATTTTGGGGTTACAACGAAGTCTATACCTACTCATTGGTAACTGAAGAATTGTTTGATGGTCCAATTGAAAACGCTCTCAAGCTTAAAAATCCACTAACTGAAGATAAGACATATCTGAGAAATTCTCTTATACCAAGTGTTGTAGAAATAGCAAACCAAAATAAATCTACCGACATTCAACTTTTTGAATTAGCCAATATATATGTAAAAAAACCAAAAGGCTTACCAGACGAGATTCTTCATCTGGCAGTTGTCATAAGAAAACCAGATGCTACTTTTTTTGATGGAAAGGGAATAGTGGAATCTGTTGCGAAAGTTCTTGGTATATCTAATATCTCTTTTGAAAAGAAAAAAGAGGGGATAGAGGGAGCAAGTATCATGATCTCTGGGAAAAGTATAGGGTCAATAGAAGCGGAAGAGGACATAACGATCGAAATTGACATGCAAGAACTACTTGCGCATGCAAATTCAAAGAAAAAATATAAAGAGCCGGCAAAATTCCCACCACTTATTGAAGATGTTAGAGTAGAGATCCCAGCACATTATCCTTTTGCAAAAATTGAAAAAGCATTAAAGGAGTCAAGCGAATTGGTGTATGCCGTATCGCTTCTTGATGTATACAAAACAAAAAAAACATTCAGGATTACCTATATGAGTAGAGCAAAAAGTCTCACAACTAGCGACATAGAACCAGCTAGAAAAGATATAGAGTACATACTTACCACCCAATTTAAGGCTTCATTAGGTTAGAAAAAACTCCCTAAAAAAGGGGTACTTTCCAAAAGGAGGGTATCACCGAAAATGCTATAGACATAGTCCAATTTTGCTACTTGACGCGTTTTTTAAATTGTGATTATATAAATTATCGCTATGCGAAATCAGATATCATCAGTCATCGACAATGCTATTGCTTTTCTTCTCCTGGTTGTAGGAGGATTAACTCCTTTATTCTTTGTTAACCAAACAACTGAATTCTACGAAATGCCAAAACTGGCTTTCTTAGTTGTTTCGACAGTTGTGCTTCTAGGACTTTGGATTTTCTCTTGGATATTAAAAGGTAAGGTACAAATAACAAGAACTCCATTAGATATTCCTCTCTTGCTTCTATTGGGAATAATTGTTGTGTCTGCATTCTTCAGTATTTCAAAATATCAGGCTATTTACGGCAATTTTCCTCGTGTTCATGGCTCAGCAGTATCTTGGGTAACCTATATATTGCTATATTTTGTAACCGTATCCAACCTCAAATCAGTAGTACGACTCAAGACTTTATTATATGTAGTCTATGGAAGTGCAGCAGCAGTTGCTTTAGTAAGTGTACTTTCATTCTTTGGGCTATTCCTTCCATTCAATTTCGCACAAGCGGTTAATTTCACTACAACAGGCTCATCCTTCTCAACAGTTGCATTTCTATTAATGCTCTTACCATTGCCATTACTCTCAACTATTAGCGTAAATAAATTCCTACCTACCCCCGCAGCCTTAACTCTATCTATTTTGTTCGCTGCAACTATAGCTCTTATAGGATCTGTTCCCACATACATTGCGCTTGCAGTAGTATTCGCACTTTGTTTCTTGGTCGCAAAGCCTCACAAGGTTGCTAAATTCCGAAAGGCATTACCGTTATTCTTAGCACCAGCTGCTGTAGCTGTTGTAATTCTAGTTCTTGCATACCTTCCTTTCCCAGGCAACGGTATTCACGACATGCAATCTAAATTCCCACGAGAAATCCAACTTCCTTTTGCTATCTCATGGAAAGTTAGTGCATCTGCTTTCAGAGATGCTCCATTGCTAGGTACTGGTCCATCAACATACCTGTTCAACTTCACAAGCTACAAGCCATTAGAGTTCAATGTACTTAACTACTGGAATTTCACTTTTGACTCAGCTTACAATGAATTCCTACAAGTTTGGGGCACCCTTGGACTACTCGGACTGCTTTCTCTAACAATAATATGTCTAGTAGTACTTAATAACACAAGAAAAGTTCTTTCTCTTCCAGCAACAGATTCTGACGGAACTCACATAATAACTCCTTCTCTTGCTGTTGGATCACTAGTAGCAGTACTCTTACTAGCTCTACACGCAACAACCTTAGTATCGGTTGTCGGAATGATAATCGTATTTGCAGCCCTTATGGCATCTCAGAAACAAATTCGTGACAAAGTTATGAACCTTTCAATGGGCCTAAAAGCTTCAACTGCAGATGATAAACAATTTGACCTACTTCCTGTAATTGTATTCGTAGTCTTCCTAGTTGGTGCTGCACCTGTTCTTTACAACGCATACAACACAATAATGGCTGATTTCTACCACAGACAAGCATTATTGCAGGCTAACAAGAGCGGAAATGCAACCTACACTAATTTGCAGAAAGCAGAATCACTCAACCCATACATCGACCTTTACAGAATTGACATGGCACAAACTAACTTTGCTCTTGCAAATGCAATCGCAACTCAAAAGGGCCCAACTGAAGCAAATCCACAAGGTTCTTTGACTGATCAGGATAGAAGAACAATCCAGACACTTCTTTCACAGTCTATAAACGAAGGAAGAGTAGCTGTAGCACTATCACCTCTTTCAGCGAGAAATTGGGAAGTATTAGCATCTATATACAGAAACATCACTGGAGTTGCACAAAACGCGCTTACATTCTCACTAGATGCATACGGAAGAGCAATTCAGAGAGATCCATTGAATCCTGCACTTAGAATTAGCGTTGGAGGAATCTACTATCAAGCTAAGAACTATGATCTAGCTATCCGATTCTTCACTGACGCTGCAAACCTAAAACCAGACAATGCAAATGCATACTTCAACCTTGCAATCGCACTTCGCGACAAAGGAGACCTAAATAATGCAAAGCTAGTTGCTGAACAAGCTGCAAACTTACTCTCAAAGAACAAAGACTCTCAAGACTTCAAGATCGCAACAGCATTAGTCAAAGAGATCAATGACACAATTGCAAAGAACCCAGATGCAGCAAAGAGCGGCGCAACAATTCCTTCTGGACAATCAAATCTACCTGACGGAGTAAACGTAGACGGTCTTGATGATGCTCCTGAAGTATCAACACCAGCAGCTGTTAGAAGAAATCCAAATACAAATCTTCCTAACCTTTCTCCAACGCCTACTCAAGCTGCAACAGAATAAGACTTCTGATAAATTGATCAACTGATTCATGATTAATTGTAGTTTAGTTTTTTAATTAAACTTGATAGAAATACTTTCACTTCATATTTAGCTTAATACCTTCTCAACAAAGATACTCCTTGTTCTAAACATTAAGGTCTATTTATTTCACTAAATCCCCGGCTTTGACTTATTTTCTATTGTGATTACTTTAAGCTTAAACATTCGCTGAGACTGACGAAGGACAGAGCTTAACTGAGGCTATCAAAGGTCGATCCTTAGGTTAATCTAGTTTAAGTTCATTAAGGATGAACCTTAAGTGGGACATAAGCGAGAAACTTCAATGATAAACAAGCTATGGTTACAACCGAAAACATTCTCGTATTACAAACCTGACGGCGGAATTACTTGAGTAAATGCCCCTTACAACAAGAATGGAGGAGGCGGTAAAAAGAAAAACCATACTATTTAACCAAGAGGGTAGAGAGCAAGAATAACTGGGAGAACTAAGGGTTGTTTATCGAAGTACCTTGATTTATTTGTGTTCCCCCTTGAATAAGAACATCATCAACTGCAGCTGTTGAAATCTGAGGATATATTCCAATCCGCAACGCAACATTGCTTGTGCGCGCAACACGGAAACAGTAAGTCTGAGCAGTACGATCAAAGGAGGTATTGTCTACCAGTGAAAAATCCCAAAGGCCCACCTGGGTATCGGCAGTTATGGAGGCCACGCTATTAGTGAAGTTGTTTGCCTCCTCGTAATCCTGTGCAACATTTGTTGTACCAGGATAGGTCGGATCAAGTGAACCGTTTGCGGTCAAATTGTCTCCATCTGAAGGAGTTGCGTTGTTATGGAATGAAACCGTAGAACCTCCACTTGTCGGTACGTCAGTCCAGGTTGATGGAGTTCCCCCGGTAGGGGAAGCGCAGGTTCCTGTACCAGGATCAACATACTGCAACTTATAGTCCCTAAAGCTCGTACCAAGAGTGTCCGTAGTAGCAATTAGAAGCCGGAGTCTAAATTGTTGATTGGCAGAAGTTAGAAGCGCCGGAGTATCTTGAGACCCAATAGCAGAGGCTACAGCTACTGTGCCACTATTTGCAAACCACCTGTATGCAACCTGTTGTTCAAGATTACGATCAAATCCAAACCCATAAGCTTCAGCATTTTCACCTGCATTTTGTATTGCAGCATGTAAAGAAGTGGAATTATAAGCCCACGAAGAACCATCCCATGTCCAAGAATATAGATCCGTCCCGCTCAATTCTGCGTCGGAATCCGAAACAAGAGCAATCATGCTGGTTGTATTAAGATCAGTGTGAAGCTGAACAGACTCTATAAGTTCAACTCCATCATCCCCCACGTTACCCGTTATAGCGGTGCTTGTTCCTGGACTGGCGTCGCCCGTTGTCCATGTTCTGTAGGTAAGACTATTGCCATCAGCGCTTGTTACATAGACAAATACGGCTCTTCCACCTGTATTCTCAAATGCCACATTGTTAAGTCTCCCATCGTTATCACTTCTACATGTTACAAGACCTCCTAGAGACTCAACGCCAGATCCCGTCCACATTCCAAATTCACAATCTATAGTCTCATCCGTTCCATCATCATCCAAATCCTCCTGCATGGCAAGGGCAATGTAGTTGCTGGAGGACGTGGGGTCTGCAGCTGCTGTAACCCAATCCAAATCATTTGCAGCATCAGCGTCAGTAGTGTAAATAGCGGTCTCACCCGACCAAGAGCCACCTGTAAATTCACGGTACATTAATTGCTGAGATGTATTCCCCCAAAACATCATTGGGGTACCACTTTGTGTCTCCCAGGCTATATCAAAAGCCGATTCATCGCTCGTTGCTGTTTCTGATTGAGCGGGAGAATCATCATCTTCAAATTGATCACCAAAAGTATTGGTCGATCCATCCCATATCAACGCTCCAGTACGCTCATTGTCATTTAGATATCCCACAAGGATTGCGTCCGTATTAAACTGAGATTTTGCTCTCACCCACTTTTTTCTCGAATCCAAAGCAGTACCTGCATTCAAAGTGGCCGTCCAAGAGCCACCTGATCTATGCCTGTATTTAAGCTGCGTAGTACTATCACCAAACACAAAAAGAGCTTCCCCTGACAGCTCTTCGTAGGTTACATCCATGAGATTAGTATTAGTATCAGGTGTATTTGCGTTCACTGTGAAGTCTTCAACCCAAGCAGTACCTGTCCAGCGATACATCCAAATACATTCAGTACTTATTGGTGCACCGCAATTATCATAAGCGGCAAGAAGCTTTTCTCCGGTCTTTGGACTACTAACCATTCGAAACCATCTACTATCATCAGGGGTGTCTCCAGTTGTGTCCACCGAGATAGCTGCTGACCCGGCAAGTGGACTCCACACTGTTCCTGTCCATAATCTATACCATGTCGTACTACCTGAATTATCCTCATAAGCAAGAACTCCAGATGTGGAATTGATAGCATCTGAGGCTATTTGCCATTGTCTAGCTTCTGTAAAATTGCCAACTTTTATTGGCCCTATCAAATAGAATTCAGGAGAAACAGGTGGGAATTTAATAAGATAAGTAAATTCTTGAGATTGTCCTTTTTTAAGCGATACTTGCCAGGTTATCACTTTATAATCACCAACAACTGTAACTGTTCCATTGTCACCGACATTTTTAATGTCAAAAAAAGCTGGCATAATATCTGTAACTTTACCCTCATAATCCTCTTTTGAGGTTATTTTAAAAGTTGCAGGATAAGGAGCAAAAGGATAGATACGGGTTGGAAAACTTGTTCTTTCAACGTCAAATTTAACATTTGGATCGACCTTAAAATAATCTTTAATACTTCTTATTTTACCCTTAACCGTGGATTCAACAAAAATTTGATAAACGCCTGGCTCATTTGTACTAAAGTATTCAGCCTGAAAGTCAGCCTCATTGGTAACTGAGGTAGCAGCACATTTTCCGCTATCCTTAATTGAATTGTCTTCGATATTGTACTCAGCAACCTTACCACCAGGAGCAGTAACTGTCATTCTGAGAGAGGAGAGATGATTAAAGCCAGTTCTGCATTGGGTATTACCACCATCATCCAGAACACCAATACCAATATTCACCTTTTCACCAGGAGCATAAACCGATTTTTTAGTATTGACGGCAAGAACTCCCCATGCAAAATCTTGCTCAAGATTTACCTCACCCTCAAGGGTACGAAGAGTCATACTTATTGTATAAAGGCCAGGCTTAAAATTTGGAATATCCTTGGCAGACACTAAAAGCTCTTTCTTTTCTTTATTTACAGCTAATTTTGTATCTAAGTTTGCAGTACGCACATCATGCGATACGTTGACGCTCGCAAGCTTATTGAGCTCCTCGCTTGATGCATCAAGAATTCTTTCATACTTAGGGTCTGAAATATCTAGCGCAAACTCGGGAATCTTTTGCGCTTCAACCTCAATAGTTATGTTGGGGTTAATGGGATACTGAACTATCTCTCGCTTTACTTCCGATGGTGAAATCAAACTTGCTACTCGAGGCATTGTTGAAACCGACGGAGTACTTTGCAAAAAATAAACACCAAAACCAATAACTAAGACAAGAGAGAATATGCCAGCCAAGACTACCTTAACATTCATAAATTTGAGGTTACATTCAGTATAGCATACCTATATATAGTGCAAGAATTAATAGAAAAATAATGATACATTGACAAAAAATAGACATATGATAAGTTTTAGGTAGTGAGTTTAAATTTATCAAAAGCAATAAGCTTTTCCTTTTTTGCCTTATTATTTCTAACAATTGCATCACCTCAATTTGCAACAACAGTTAATCTTTCTTGCAGTCCTGATCAAGTACACAATTTTACAGAAACTGAACACGAGTTCGGATTTACATGCGAAAGCCCTAATCCCCCGATTCCAGTGAATGCAATTATCCTTAGTGGGAGCAGTACATATGGCTTTGCCCCGTCCAACAATCAACAAACAGCTCAACTTAGTGATGGCATATGCACATATGCGCCTCCAAAAGGTGATCAAACCAGAAACTTTAACTTAAATTGCGACTACAATGCAACTTCCCTAGCAAACATTTCCGGATATTACAAAGCCAACCTCACTGCAGCAGACAACCAAGACCATTCTTTTACTGCTCCTACAATTAGTGTAAATTATGAGTTACCGACCTCAATTAGTCCAAATATTGACATTGATAGTTTTGAATTTACATATGACGGATTTTTGGATGTTCAGCTTACCGAAAGCCTGCCAATTTTAGTAAATTCGAATGGTTACACCTGTGACATTTATAGCTCTTCAACCAATCAATTAGTTGCAAAAGGGGGAATGCACAATACAAGCAATACGAACATTCCAAATATTAATCGTTGTCAGTTTGGGGAAAATCCAAATATTCCAGCTGGTAACTACTATATTTTTATAGCAAAATACAATTCGGATAGCACTGGCAAAACAATTATTGGCAGAAGTGATAATTTTAGTTTGAGCGAAAGACCCATTGTAAACGCTTTTCTTGGTGATTCAATCTTTGAAGGTGATACTTATGAACAAACGGTAAACTTCTCAGATCCTGATTCTTCTAGCTGGACGGCAAGAGTTGATTATGGTGAAGGAGCTGGTTTTGAACCAATCGAAATTGTTGGTAACGCTATCCAGTTAAGTCACACGTACGATTCTTTTGGCGATACCGGAGCTTTTTCTGTGCAAGTCGCAATAACGGACAATGAAAACTCTACGAATTATCGAAATTTGGAAGGGAGCCAAGCAACCGTCTATGTACATGTGGAGAATCCTATTCAGTTATCTCTTGAAAATATTGCCTACAATGATCCAGAAACAGGAGGTGCCGCTGATTGCCCTGAAGTTAATAATTATCAATTTCATGCACCTTGCAACAATGTCACGTTTAAAACACTACCACTCCTTACTTTCCCAAGTAGCGGCCTTGAGTGTAGTGTTGAATCTGAAGACACATTTTTTTACAGCACTAGAGTTAATTCCTTAAATGATCTCAATAACTGTAAAGCCTTCAGCGAAGAAATTGCTACTGAGACTAATCAACTCGTAAGAGTAATATACAGGAATGTTCTTAATGATATTGTTGCCCAAACCCAACCTGTAAATTTTAACTTTCCCGAGAGCACTTACATAACACCCCCACCAAATGTAGCTCCAGAAATTTTTCCCCTCAATGGTTCGCATATTGATCCAGGATTTTCATATTCTGAAGATGGTTACTTTGAAGACGAAACGGCTTACCCTTGGGTAGCTACAGTTAATTATGGAGATGGAGGAGGAGAAGAACCACTTCTTCTAAACGCATATAGCTTTAGCCTAAATCACCAATACGATAATCCAGGTATTTATACAGTTACAGTAAAAGTAAAAGACAACAAAAATCAAACCGGTGAAGCTACGGCCACCATTGTTGTGGGCGCAACAAATGAAGCTCCGGTAATACAAGCACTTACTGGCTCAACAATCGAAGAAGAGCAGACTTATTCAGAATCTGGTTCTTTCACTGACTCTGATTCGACCTCATGGACAGGAACCGTTGACTATGGAGAGGGGAATGGAGATGAGCCTTTAGCTATTGATGGTTTTAATTTCGAATTAACACATCAATATAACACTCCGGGTGTATATGAAGTTACCATAAAAATAACTGACGATCAGAATGCAACAGGTAACAGTTCTGCAACAGTAACTGTAAATGTGGGGCAGACAGAGCCAGTCACGCTCTACCCAATCTCGGATTCCTATATTAAGCAGGGTAGTCAGAATGAAAATGAAGGAGCCGCTACAATGATGAGACTTCAATCATCCGGCAAGAATCGTGGCCTTGTACAATTCAGTCAATCTGAAATTGCAGATGCCATTGGCACCTCAACAACTTATTCCGCAAAGCTATACTTCACAATTTCTGACAACGGCAATAATTGGGGAAATAGTGGAAGGACAGTAGACCTTCATAGATTGACATCGACATGGACAGAAGGAAATGGAAATGGCAATTACAGAGGGACAGGATCCGGCACAACTTGGAGTTGTGCTGTCGATACAAATATAGCCAATCAAAGCGATAACTGTAGTCCATCTTGGAATATGACCAACAGCCCTTCATGGCCATTTGTTGCTAACCCAACGTCATCCACAACAATAACTAATAACCAGAGTGGAGAAGTAGAAATTGACGTCACAAGTGACATACAATCATTTATGAACGGGACAAATAATTACGGGTGGGTACTCAAAAAGACCGACGAGGGCCAAAACGGTAGAGTAGAATTTGGAACAAAAGAAAGTGGAGCAACACCACGGCTTATAATAACCCTCAACTAACGCTTTACGACTACAAAATCTCATTTGGGAAAAACAAGAGCAAAAACAGCAAGTGTCGAAAATCTTGACCAACAATTTCTTTATACTCGTAATACGTATCTCAGCAGAACTGTAAGGTAGCTATCTCGCTTAGACTGGTTTGATGTAAGGAACGCAACTGGCATATTGCGTTCTTACATACTAGACGTAAAATTGAAATATAGGCATGAATGTAAAAGTAATAGTTCTAGGAATTCTTGTTTTACTTGCAGGACTACTAATTGGGTACCAATTCAGAGGCATCAATAAAGTTGATAGTTCATCAGCAGACTCTGATTGCCCTAATACATATGAGTATCTGAATGAGCAACTCGACTGCAAAACGAAACTAATAATTAGCAAAAATCTCTATACACAATTTACGTTTCGACTTCAAGAATACATTCTAAAAAAACAGAAAGAAGGAAAAGTTAGCCATGTATCCGTTTACTTTCGAGATCTCGTTCAAGGACCAACCTTTGGAATTGATGAAGATGTCGACTTCGCACCAGCAAGCCTTCTAAAGCTTCCAATGCTAATAACATATCTTAACTTGTCAGAATCTGATCCAGCCCTATTAGCAAAAAAGACAAAGTTCATTGAAGTAAGGAATACAACAATACCTCAAATAAAACCGGAAGAAGAAATAGAAATTAATAAACTTTACCCGGTGGACGAACTGCTTTCTCGCATGATAATTTATTCTGATAATCTCGCTTATGGACTCCTTGACAAGTTCCTATTAAGACTATACCCAAATGTTAACGTTTATGTAAAAACTATGCAGGAGCTAGGTCTAATTAACCCGGAGGATCCGACTGAAAGCACATTCACCGTGAGAACATACTCATCCCTATTCAGACAGCTCTATAACGGGAGCTATCTTTCTTTTGAAAATTCTGAAAAGGCCCTAAACCTTTTAGCGCAAACAAAATATAAAGATGGGCTGCCAAGTGGTATACCCCAGAATGTTAAAGTTGCTCATAAGTTTGGCGAAAGGGAATTACTAGACGTAAACGAAAGACAATTCCACGATTGCGGGATTATCTATTATCCTCAAAATCCTTATTTGATATGTATTATGACAAGAGGGGAAAAGATGGATGAACTTGTCAAAACAATTGGAGAAATTTCTAAATTGGTTTATGAAGAAGTGGACTCTCGAAAGATCAAACAATAACTGCTTTGATTATCCTCAAGATTAATTGATTAATGATTAATTTCGAATTGCTGACTGAATGATTAATCGATTGAACCTCAAGTCTTGATAAACTGATTAATGCTAGCGATTAGCTGAACTATATAAACCCCGAAGCAAAACAAAGATAAAAGTATTTCACTTGATCAGTTAATCCTTTAATCAATTAATCGAAGCGTCATCTTCCCGTCTGTATCACCAACTCAGTCTCTGAGAAAGCAACTCCAATAGTGACTGCATTCTCCTGGCTTAAAGGAAGAGTCGGGGTCATTTGTCCACTGGTTGTGAGGTAGTATTTCACTCCTGCATCGAGTCCTTGATAGCCCTTTGCCTTTCCACCAATTATTACTGTAACTTTGGCCCCTTTCTTGGCGTCTTTTGCAGCTACTCCAATTACATTTGTACGGTCTGCAAAACTACTGTCAGCTTTCTTAACAATTCCGTCTGAGGCTACATACAAAGCGTCATGTGCCTTGATATTCTCTCCAGCAATTGCTGTAGTTGTAATTGCACCTTCAACATTTAGGTCACCTTCAACCTTAACATTTCCTCTCGCTGAAATTGTTCCATCTTTTTGAATTGTTACACCTCCATTGAAGAGATCAATGCTTCCTGCAAGTGGTGAATTCTGGATAAATAGAGTTCCGCCAGAGATAACGCCATTCTCATCGGCAACACCTTTAACATTAATTGAGCTTTCTGTAAGAGTTATGTCATCAATTGTCACAACGCCGACAATGCTTGTGTCTGATAGATATGATGTTCCAGCAACAGTAACGTCTCCAGAAATAGATGTTCCTCCAAGATATGAAAGACCAAGCGATGTAAATGAATCCTTAACTGTAAGATTGTAAGCCTCGATCTCATCTCCAAGCTGTGCACTTGATGTGACATTAACTGAAGAAGGAATAGCAGACCCTGAAGAAATCAAGTCATTTGCTTCAGTCAATCCTGCAACCAATTCATTGTAGCTAGCAGAGCCTGTTCCAATTGCAGATCCTGAAGCAGATGTTGAACCTGATGCAATTTGAGAAAGTAATGCATCAAGTCTACTATTTAGATCCGAAAGACTTGCGCTGGTTGAGCTTACTCTAGAATCAAGCTCATTTGTACCATCGATTGTTCTTGCGAGTTCTGCTGCAGTTGATGCCTGTTGCTCTTCAAGCGTCAAAACCTTTTCCTCAAGGGCGTTTGCCTTTGTATCAAGACCAAGAACAGCAGTTTCAAGACTTGAAATACCAGTCTTTACATTTGTTATCTCATTTCCTACTGCAAGAAGTGCGTCGGTTAGTGTTCCATTTATTTCTTTTCCTGCAATTGTTAGGTTAGCAGGAAGCTTGACAGCATCAGAGCTGACCTTCGAGATTGCAATATTGTTGTCAGAATCCAAAGCAATTCTCTCAAGTATATTTTGAGGATCAGCAAAGCTCACGTTAACGAAGGTAAGAACCTTGCCTGTTGTTCCGTTGAAGTCCTCTAATGCTTTACCAATTATCTGACCTGCTTTTACAGCCTTCATTGCGTATCCTGGGGTTGAAGAAGTAGTGAGGGCATCACCTTTCTTTATAGGTCCATTTTCATTGTTAACCTTAACAGGAACTCTACCGGCAAGGGCAATTGGAATAGCTCTTTCTCCATTTATCGTGCCACCTGCTTGAGAGAGTCTAAATCCTGGCTTCTCAGAATAGATACCGATAACTGTCTTGTCGTATGCAGTATTTGACTTTGAGACAAATCCGTCAAGGACTCTATCTGCTGACACGATATCTCCGGCTTCAATTGTGTTGTCACGGGTTGGATAATCTTCGGCAATATCATAGTTGCCAACCATAGTCGTCAAGGTTCCTGCAATTGTTGCATTTCCATTGCTATCTAGTCCCAAGAGCTCAAGACCGGCAGCATTTTTAAAGACAAATTTAGTAGGATCATTATTCTCGTTTGTATCCAGAGTTAACCTGCTTACAAAATTGTTTGTTTCGGAGCTTAGTACTGCAGCATCAAAAGTCAAACTTCCCGAAGTGGTCGCATTCCCATTCTCGTCAATTGCAAATTGTGCTGCATCTCCAAAATTTGCTGTCTGCGATGTCAAAGCGCTTGACGTGATTGAGCCTGTCGTAGAGAGACTTCCTGCTCCATCTACTGTTAGCTCACCACCTATTCCAAATGCTACATCGTACGCAAATAATGTCTGGCTCACGGTAAAGTCACCCGTGTGGTTCCAATCTTCATTTCCAGTGTATGCGGTCGCATAATTTGGGTCGTAGAAGAACGAATTTATTGATGTCATGATCTTTCCTACAGAAGAGTCCCAAGCAGCAGGGTTTGAGTGATATTCAGTCCTGTCATCTAGGTCTGAGTTAAAGACCTCTTCTTGCTTTAGGACTTGAGCACTAACCCTCGTGGTCCCATCATAATCTTCTTCAGCAAATCCAATTATCATACCCTTTTGCGTAGCCTTCATTGCAACTCCAGGAATTGATGAGGCAACAAGGGCATCTCCGACCTTAATATTTCCATTCTCAGTTGATACCTTTACTGGCACTCTTCCTGCAAGTGCAATTGGTTTTGCATTTGGCTTGCCCTTGTATTGTTCGTCTCCAAGGATATCTATAAATGGATTTGTGCTTATTATTCCAGAAACACTGCTTTGATATTGAGTGGTAGTCAAATCTTTTAGTGTCAGGGTAGGGTCACTTGGTAAATTACCTACAACATATACAAGATCTCCAGGCTCCGCTGTAGGAGTTCCAACTATAGCCCACTCTGCAAAGTCTTCTCCGCTAACCGTACAGTCTTCGAGAAGTATATTGGTTAGAGACGCACCATCAGCACCAGTATGGCAAAGTCTTTCGTTGTCATCAGATGTTGCATCAAATTGGACTCTTCCGTTGATGTTAACAACGCCATTTGTGTCGTTATCTATTGTTTCACCATTTCCAAAAATGATGTCACCAGTGGTTGATGAAAGAGCCAGATCTGCTCCTCCAACAGTAATCCTTCCATTTGTCCCGTTGGAGATTGTTTCGGCATTTCCAAATGTTATGTCGTTACCTGTGACGGTTATATCACCCGAGAATGTTGTTGAGGTAGCTGTTACAGCAACGGTTCCGTTCGTATTGTTATCAATCACTTCGCCATTTTGAAGAACAATGTCATTTGTAATATCAGTTGCGCCACTCATATTAAGCCCGTTTGTTATAGCACCAGCAGCTGCTGTTCCTCTTATTCTTATAGCCGATTCTATAGCGCCTGACTGATTTTCTAGATTTTGAAGGCATAGCAGACAGTCTACCAATTTACTATCCCCGATAGTTGCACTTGTTGCAGCAAGGCCTATATGTAATCCAAAAAGATTTGAGTCAGCATCATTTTGAATTAAATTTATTCTTTGCGCATAAAGATCACTTCCTGAAGCTCCTCCGTCATTGCTTGTAAAGTCAATGGTCATGCCTACAGTATTTGCAGTAGACGTATCAGCATTTATGTCAAATACTCCGCCTGTAACACCAGTTGTTGAACCAAGGGTTGTTCCTGGCGCACTTACCGTTACTTTTTGGTTGATAGGTTGTGTGAAGGTTGACGCACCAACCTCGGATAACGTTAGGAAGCTTGTTCCATTTGTCCTAACATTAAAGTCTCCTGTACCAGATCCTCCTGTATTTAGATTTACGTAAACCTGATTTGTTCCCGTTCCAGGATTAATGGTAATATCTCCAATTCCACTTCCTACAATTGTTGTTCCGCCTGGTGCTTGTACCCATAGGTTACCGGATGCAGATGCTGAGATTGAAGGCTCCATTGTTCCAGCTCCAGATGAGCCAAAGAAGATCGCACCATTTGTTGTTCCGTGTGCGCCAACTCTTAGGAATGTCTGAGATGTATTCCAGTCTTGGAGTCTTAGAATGTCACTTGTTCCGTCTCTAAAGGCGAGTGTTCCACCATTTCCAAAAGTAACAGTTGGTGTAGTGTAATTAAACGTTACATTTCCAGTTGCTGCTACTTGGAATAAGTCTCCTGAGCCAACAGTAAGAGGGGCAGTTGGCGAAGCATCCCCAATACCAACATTTCCGTTCATAAATGCTGCAGCATATGTTGTATCACTGGCATTTGCTGTTGTTACATCAACATAAAGACCAGTCATGGTATTTGCCAAACTTCCTGCTCCAACAAATGAGATGTGCTGTCCATATGCAGTATTTGCGTTAGTTGTGCCGCTATTAGTAAGTGTCAATCTTTGTCCATAGTAAGTAGATGAACCTGCAGTTCCTGTGATTGTGACTGCATTATTGAATCCAGCAACTCCGGAAGATTGAAGAGCTGAAGTTGTCAGTGATAGCGCTCCATTTGTCGTTGATGAGGAAGTAATAGCAAGAACATCAGTACCAGTTACTGGGGAGATGATCCCTGTATTAAAGTCTTTTGTCCAGAAGCCGAAATTAACCGTACCAGTTGTGTCTGTTGTAGTAATACCTCCAGAACAAGCGAAGTCTCCTGTATTATTTGTAAGCGTACATCCGGTAGATCCCGATCCTCCTCCAAGCTCTAAATTCCCTGTTGATGTACCACCGATCTGCACCAAGCCAGTTGTCCCTGCATTTATTGTCAAGTTTGTGGCATTAGTCGTTGCAGCAATTGCAGGAGCGGTTCCTGAAAGATTTATAGAGTTGGACTCAACAGTAAATGCTCCTGCTCCAAAAGTTACTGCACGATCAGTTGTTGTATTGATTCCAAGAGTTCCGGTCCCTGTCATGTCAAGAACTGTGCTATTGCCCGTAAGATTGATTGCTGTTGATGCGATATTTGTCGTAGCACCACTTACCGTTAGGCCATTATTGATAGTAGTAGTGCCGCTTCCTGCACCTAACGAGAATGTAGTTGCAGCGGTACCGATAGAGAGGGTAGTTGGGGAAGCAAAAATTGTCCCTGATGTTTGCGTTGTAGAAATGGTACCACCATTTACCGCTAAGTTACCACCCATGGTAGTTGTACCAGATCCAAGGAATGAGAATGATGGATTAGTCCCGGTATTTCCAAATGAGATATTTTCAGAACCGTTAGTTGTATTTATATTAATGTAGTTATCTGTCCCTTGTTGAATGTCCAGAGCGTCTGTATTAGCGTCAACCAGATTTGCAGTTATATCATTTCCTGCTCCATTTGCAGTTAATGAAACTGTAGTTCCGGAAAGAGCAATCGCGTCACCACCGTCTCCAATAGTAGCTGCTCCATTCGCGGTAAGAGTTTGACCGTTTGCTATTGTTACTGGACCTGCGATAGCAATAGTTCCACCTGAAGCTCCAATATTTATACCTGTCGTTGCAGCTGCACCAAAGTTAATTGTAGTTGCCGTTGTATTAAATAGGTTGGCAGTTGATTTTGCAGCAATTAGATTTGATTGAGTTGCACCATCAATGGTTATCCCAGCTTCAGCAGTTACTGCACCAGTCAACGTCGATATACCGTCGACTGTTAGCGCACCCTTTGTTTGGATTACACCAGCTGCTGAGATTGAAGTACCAGTAGAAGCATATCCACCACCTGTTGTTAGAGCGCTGAAGTTGCCGGTTGCACTTGTTGCATTAACAGCAGTTGCAGATGGGAAGCTAATAGTTTGATTTCTAATAGTTGCGGTTCCACTATTGTTAGCACCAAGTATTAAAGTTGAAGCGACACCGAATGCATTTACAGTTGTTGCTGCTGTATCAAATACTGTAGCTGTAGTATTTGTTGTAGTTATATCACCACCGTGAAGTGCAAGGTCACCAGAGGATGTAATATTTCCGGAAGACCCAGTCACATCAAAGCTCGTTCCATCAATATTTGACGCACCAAGACTTATTCCTATCACAACGTCTGGGTCACTGACATCAATACCTGTTGTAATTCCTCCAGCAGCAGCTGTTATCTTAAGTCCGGCAGCTAATGGCTCATTTGTATCTGCATTATTAATAAGAACCAACTGTTGAGGTGGTGTTGCATTTGATCCATCCTCAAGATTAAAGAGCGTTGAGCCTGTTGCGCCAGCGAGGGTAGACACTACAAAACTTGAATCAGTTCCGGTCGTTGAAAGGTCAAATTCTATGTCACGAGAACTTGTGGTCGTAATATTGTTACCAGCATCGTAAGCAGCTTGCAAGCTTGAAGAAGCAGAGTCACAGGTTCCAATAACTCCAGTGCCATCTACACAAACGTTATCACCAGTAACATCTGTCAAGCTAGTAACAATAAATGATGAGTCAGCATCCGTATTGATTGTTACATCATTTGTGCTGCTAGGGGTAAATGTTGATACACCCTGAGCAAGCAATGTCTTACCAGAAGCAACTGTTAGATTACTATTAACTGTTGTTGTGCCTGCTGTATTTCCTATATTTATTGCAGTCGAAGCACCTGCACCAAAATTAATAGTTGTTGGAGAAGCAAGTAGATTGAAGGTTGTGGCTGTTGAGGTGAGGTCTCCACCGTTAACAGCGATATCATTTGTTAATGTAACAGCTCCTGTAATTGAGGCAGCTCCTCCGACCGTAAGAATTCCGTCAGCACTTACATCTCCATTTGCAGCCAATGTTACTCCGGTATTTGTGTAGCCGCCTCCGGAAGTAAGGATTGAACCATTTATCGTTGCTAGTGTTGCATCGATTGTCGTCGCGTCATCAAATATTACAGATGTTCCTCTTAGATGTCCTGTTGCACTTGATCCACCGATTGAGTAAGCCGTTGCTGCGCCTCCAATATTTACAGATGTTGCATTCGTATTGAAAATATTTGCACCTGCAGCTGTTGTTGTCGTTATGTCATTACCATTAATAGCAATATCCCCTGAGGAGGTTATATTTCCATTGCTACCCGTTACAGAGAATGCCGTCCCAGAGATGTCGTTACCACCGAAGCTTAATGCTGTACCAATTTGAGATGCACTCACATCAAGAGCCGTTGTAATAGCTCCTCCTGCAGAAGTCATTCTAAGTCCTGAAGTCAGCGCCTCATTACTGTCATTGTTTCTAATTAAGACCAGCTCTGTTGGGGAAGTAGCATTTGAGCCATCCTCAAGTGAAAATTGAGTATTTCCTTGTCCGCCTGCTGCTGTTTTTATTAAGAAATTAGGATCTGTTGAGGTTGCATCCAATGTGAAATCCAGATTTCGTGCATCGGTTGTCAGGATAGTATTGCCATTATCATATGCTGTTTGAAGACTTTGAGATGCAGCATCGCAAGTTCCTATAACATTTGTTGAATTTTCAATACAAATTGCAGCACCTGTTACATCATTCATTCCAACCAAAATCAACGAAGAATCAGAATCGGTATTTATCGTGACGTCAGTTGTTCCGGTTGGTGTAAATGTTGCAGCTCCTTGGGATGTGAATGATTTAGTTGATGCAATAGACAAGTTACCCAGGATATTTGTTGTACCTGAAGCATGTCCAACATTTACTGCTGTAGAAGCGCCTGCAGCAAAGTTAACCGTTGCTGGACTTGCAAGCAAATTAAACGTAGTTGCAGTAGTTGTAAGATCTCCACCATTGATTGCAACGTCTCCTGTTGCTGTTACATTACCTGTCAAAGTTGAGATCCCATCAATAGTAAGGGCTCCATTGGCCTGAATGTCTCCGGTTGTTGAAAGACTTACTCCTGATGCACCTGAATATCCTCCGCCAACTTCAAGAGCTGATATGTTAGCTGTTGCACCATTTGCAACAATTGATGTTGCGTTAGGGAAGTTTATAGTTGTTCCTCGAAGATTACCTGTAGCTGTAGTTGCTCCAATTGTATACGTTGCTGCAACGCCTCCAAGATTTATCGCATTGGCATTTGTATTAAAGATATTTGCAGCAGCTACTTGGGTTGTTGTTATGTCGTTTCCATTAACAGCAATGTCTCCAACTGTTGTATCTCCGGTTGCTCCGTCAACATCAAATACTGAACCTGTAATATCGTTTCCACCTAGCGAAATTGCAGTCAAAATCGCTGGATCAGATACATCAAGTGCAGTCGTAACAGCTCCTCCGCCTGTGGAGCTGATAACAAGTCCAGCAGGCAAAGCCTCATTTGAGTCTTCATTATTTATAAGCACTAATTGTGCTGGAGGAGCGGTATTTGTCCCGTCTTCTAGTGAGATATTGGTAAATCCTGTAGCACCAGCCTCTGTTGTGATAGCAAAACTTGAATCAGTTCCTGCCGTAGTTAGATTGAATTCGATGTCCCGTGCCGAAGTCGTATCAATTGTATTACCATACCCATATGCGGATTGAAGCGAAAGTATAGCTGTGTTGTCACAGGTTACTACGTGACTAGAGCCGTCCAAACAAAGTATTGGAGTTGAACCGCTTGCTGGTTGTACTCCAACAAGAGTAAGGAAGGAATCCGTGTCCCCAGTTATAGTTACTGAGTTTGTACTGTTTGGAGTAAAGCTTACAGGACCAGTTGACGTGATGCTTCTGCTAGAACCCATCACCAGGTTGCCATTTATATTAACTGTGCCGGATGCATTTCCTACATTTACAGCACTTGTCGCACCACCAGCAATATTTACCGTTGTTGCAGTTGTATTAAATAAGGTAGCTGTTCCGGTATTTGTCGTTGTTATATCAGCCGTACCTGCACCATTTACTGCCAAGTCTCCACCAGTCGTTACACTTCCGGTCAACTGGGAGGTGCCGTCAATAGTTAGAGCACCGTCGGCTGAAATATCTCCTGCAGCAGTCAGATCTATACCGCTTCCGCCGTATCCTCCTCCAACTGCGATTGAATCTACAGCAAGAGCAGCTCCGGCTGCATTGATTGCAGATGCCGTTGGGAAAGAAATAGTTGCGTTGTTTATTGTTGCTGTGCCTGAACCTGCTCCGATATTTAAGGTGGTTGCAGCACCAAAAGCATTTACTCCTGTTGCATTTGTATCGAATACATTTGCTGATGTATTTGTAGTAGTAAGATTACCGCTATTGATAGCAACAGCTCCACTTGTTGTTATATTTCCATTTGATCCTGTAATTCCGAAGTTTGTTGCAATTATGTCATTTGCTCCAAGAGAAAGGGCAGAGACAATATTTGAATCAGAAAGATCAACTGCAACAGTAACGTCCCCGCCGGTTACACCAGCAACCTTAAGGCCAACCGGAAGAGCTCGATTTGAGTCAAGATTCTGAATAAGAACTTGCTGCGTTGGGTCAGCAGTACCTGCACCATCTGCTCTTAGGAATTCAACCCCAGCAGTCGAGCCTGTAGCTGTAGTAACCGAAAACTTTGAGTCAGTTGTGTCGTTTGTGAGAGTGAATGCTATATCACGAGAATTCGTTGTTGCGATTGTATTTCCATTGTCATAGGCAGCCTGCAGGCTCTGTGATGAAGCATTACATGTCCCAACAATATTTGTAGATGTTTCGGTACAAAGTGCAGATCCTGTAACGCCTGCTAGGTTGTTAATAATAAAGTAAGCTGTGCCACCTGGATTGGTATTGATAGTTACGTCATTTGTTCCTGATGGTGTAAATGTAGAAGCACCTTGAGCAAGTAATGTCTTGCCTGAAGCGATTGTCAGATTACCTAGCACATTTGTTGTACCAGAAGCATTACCAAGATTAAGAGCTGTTGTTGTTCCCGCTCCGAGATTAACCGTAGTTGGTGAAGCAAGCAAGTTAAATGTAGATGCAGTTGTTGTAAGGTCTCCACCATTAACTGCAACATCCCCAGTTGCTGTTACATTTCCCGTTAGGGTTGAAATACCGTCAACTGTAAGAGCGCCTTTTGTTTGGATATCTCCCGTTGCACCGATTGTTGTACCAGTTGATCCGTAGCCACCGCCCGTAGTTAGAACATTAACATTTGCTGTAGCACTTGTTGCATTAAATGTATCAGCTGCTGAGAAAGTAACCGTATCATTTCTTACATTGAATGTGCCGGCATTATTTGCACCTAACGTAAATGTTGTCGCAGCTGCACCAAGCGAAACATTTGTTGGCGTACTAAATATTGTCCCTGCTGTTTGAGTTGTGGAAATTGTTCCCCCATTAACAGCAAGTGTTCCTGCTGTTACTATATTTCCGTTTGAACCGTCGACGTCGAAATTAGTTCCTTCAATGTCATTAGCGCCAATACTGATAGCGTCATTTATTTCAGTGTCTGAAAGGTCAATACCGGTGGCAATTAATCCTGCTTCTGACTCAACTTTTATGCCAGCAGCCAGTATGTCATCAGTATCTTGATTTTCAATTCGTAGCAATTGTGCTGGAGGTGCAACATTATTTGTTCCATCTTCTAATGCAAGGTGTGTATAGCCAGAACCTCCCTGTTCTGTTGTCACTGTAAAGTTAGAATCAGCTGCAGTGTTCATAAGCGTAAATGCAATGTCGCTTGAGTCATTAGTATCAATAGTATTTCCGTTGTCATATGCAGCTTGTAGGCTTTGCGATGTCGCATCGCACGTACCAACAACATTTGAAGATACGCACAATATTGAACCTGTTACGTCTGTAAGCCCAGTTATTATGAGCGATGAATCAGAGTCAGTATTGATTGTTACATCATTTGTTAAGTTAGGTGTAAAGGTTGAAACACCCTGAGCAAGAAGAGTCTGGCCTGATGCAATTGTTGCTCCTGCATTAGCTGTGATGAGCCCTGTTGAGGTAAGAGCGCTATTAACTGTTGTTGTTCCACCACCTACACCAAGGGAAACTGTGGTTGCCGCACCCCCGATAGAAAGATTGGTAACGGTTGTATTAAATAAGGAAGCCTGCGTATTTGTTGATGTGATATCAGCAGTACCAGTTCCGTTAACGGCCAGGTCGCCGCTAGCCACTACATTTCCAGCATTACTTACGGTAAATCTTGTCGTTCCCGATGCAGATGCTGTAAAGATATCCTGATTTTCCAACTGATCAACAATAACAGCTGCTTTTCCATTTACAGGAAGTGTTAATGGTCTTACGACATGAAGTGAAGTTAATGGGCTGGCAGTGCCAATTCCAACTCGAGCATTTGGCAATGAAAGCGTTGAATTTCTTACAGTTGCTGTACCACTGGTTGCCCCTAATGTCAGTGTAGTTGCAGCTCCAAAAGCATTAACTCCTGTTGAAGTGGTGTTGAATACATTTATAGTTCCTTGATTTGACTGTATTGTGCCGGAATTAATATTAACGTCACCATTAAATGTTGTAGCTCCCGTTCCTAGGAATGAGTAGGTAGGATTTATAACTGCATTACCAAAAGAAATATTCTCAGTTGAGGTTAGAGTGCTGATGTTAATGTAGTTATCAGAACCTTGCTGTATATCTAGTGCATCTGCTGTGTTTGATCTCAAGTTAGCCCTTAGATTGTTATTTAATGTTGTAACTCCAGCACCATCACCAATATTTAGAGTTGTTGCATCGCCGGCAAAATTTACAGTTGTTGCATTCGCGTTGAGTAAATTAAATGATGTCTGGGTCGTTGTAATATCTCCACCGTCTATATCAATATCTCCGATTGCACTAACATCTCCTGTTAATGTTGAGATGCCATCAACTGTTAGAGCTCCGTTTAGACTTACATCGCCATTTGTTGCAAGAGTTGAACCGCTACCTCCAGAGTATCCACCACCAACATTTACAACACTTAGATTTGCTGTTGCTCCTGTTGCATTTATTGTGCTTGCGTTTGGAAGTGAAAGAGTAGTGTTATTGATGGTTGCAGTTCCACTATTTACACCTAATGTAAGAGTGCTTGCAGCAGCTCCAATAGTTAGAGTTGTTGGAGATGCAAGCAAATTGAATGAAGAAGCAGTAGTTGTGAGATCTCCTCCATTGACAGCAACATCCCCAGTTGCTGTTACATTTCCAGTTAATTGAGATGTACCATCAACAGTTAGATTACCGTTTGCCTGGATGGTACCTGCATTTGTAATTGTTACGCCGGAAGTTCCATATCCACCACCGACTTGCAATGAGTCAACACGAGCAAGAGCTGCAAGTGCGTCAAATGCATTTCCGGTTACTGTTAAGTCATCATTAACTGTAGTTGTGCTTGTAGAATTACCAATTGAAATCGCACCAGCGGCTCCACCAATATTTAGTGCTGTAGCATTAGTGTCAAATACATATGCTGTACCAGTTGATGTAGTTGTAATATCAGCACCATTTACAGCCAAATCTCCTGCAGTTGTAATATTTCCTGAGGATCCAGTTATTGAGAAGCTTGAAGCAGTAATATCATTTGCCCCTAAATTAAGAGCATTCACGATGTCTGTATCAGAAAGGTCAATACCGTTTGTTATAGCGCCTCCGGAGGAGATAACTCTAATTCCGTTTGTAATTGCTTGATTTGTATCTTGGTTCTCAACTAATACAAGCTGTGTAGGTGGTGTTGCATTAGATCCGTCGGCAAGAGCGAATACACTATACCCGGTTGCGCCTGCTGCAGTTGTGACTGAGAAATTGTCTGCCGAATTAAGGGTAAAGGCAATACTGCTACCAGTTGTTGAGATAGTATTTCCACCGTTATATGCATTTTGCAAAGAAAGAGAAGCTCCGGCGCAAAGAACTAAGTTCTCTGATCCATCAAGACAAAGAGGGTCTCCGCTCACAGTATCCAACCCAACTATGTTAATGTATGAACCAGCTGCTTCGTCCATCACAAAGTTAACGTCTCCACTAGTTGTAGGGTTAAATGTTGAAACACCATTTGCATTCAAAGCGCCATTTGCTGTTGCTGGGCCAGTAAAGGTAGTGGTACCTGATCCTAGGAAAGAGTAGGAAGGATTGGTTGTAGCATTTCCGAATGAAATATTTTCTGAACCATTAGAAGTATTTACATTAATGTAATTTCTTGTTCCTTCCTGAATATCCAAAGCATCTGCATTTGCATCAACTAAATTAACTGTCAAATTATTATCTAGCGTTGTAGTGCCGGTACCTGCTCCTATTGTCAAAAGCGCAGCTGCTCCTGCAAAGTCGATTTGCGTTGCAGTTGTATCAAGAAGAGCAAATGAGGCGGCAGTTGTTGTCAGGTCTCCACCATTGACAGCCAGGTCTCCTGTTGCTGTTACATTTCCAGTTAGAGTAGAAATTCCGTCAACAGTTAGGGTTCCGTTTGTTGAGATATTTCCGTTAGTTGCAATTGTTGCGCCAGTTGTTCCGTATCCGCCACCGACGTTAAGAATATTGATATTCGCTGTTGCACCTGTTGCTGAAAGAACAGTTGCCTGTGGGAAATTAACAGTTGTTCCCTGAATATTTCCTGTTGCTGCTGTTCCTCCAAGAGTGTAGGTTGTCGTAACTCCTCCAAGATTTAGGGTTGTAGCATTAGTGTTGAATACATTTGCAGTACCGGTTGATGTTGTTGTAATGTCAGCACCATTTACAGCAATGTCTCCTGCAGTTATATTTCCAGTTGCACCATCTACATCAAAGATGGAGCCATTAATGTTGTTTGCTCCGATTGCGATAGCGTCAACAATATCTGTATCTGTCAAATCAATACCACTAGTTATAGCACCTCCGGCAGAACTTACTGCTATACCGGAGGTCAACGTTTCATTTGTATCTTGATTTTCTACAAGAACTAATTGAGTAGGTGGAGTTGCGTTGGATCCATCCGCAAGTGCAAAGACACTTCCACCCGTTGCACCAGCTGTAGTTGTAACAGTGAAATTATCTGATCCATTTAATATGAACTCTATATCATCTCCAGTTGTTGATATTGTATTTCCACCTGCATATGCATTTTGAAGAGAAAGAGTTGCGCCTGCACAAAGAACTAAATTATTTGATCCATCAAGACAAAGAGTAGTGCCAGCTGTTGTATCAAGTCCAGTAATATTTATGAACGATCCACTCGCATCATCTACAGCAAATGTGATGTCGTTGCTTCCTGATGGAGTAAAGGTTGCAGCACCTGATGCATCAAAGCTCCTATTATCAGCAACAATTACATTTCCGTTGAATGTAGAAGCTCCGTTAACGGTCAACCAATTCCTGATAGTTGTTGTACCTGTAATAGCTCCGATGTTAAGAGTGCTTGCGGCAGCTCCAAAATTAATAGTAGTTGGGCTTGCGAGCAAGTTAAATGATGAAGCAGTTGTTGTGAGATCTCCTCCATTAATTGCTACATCCCCAGTTGCCGTTACATCTCCTGTCAAAGTTGAAATGCCATCAACAGTAAGTGTTCCATTAGTTGATATGTCTCCGGTTGTTGCAATTGTTGCACCAGTTGTTCCGTATCCTCCACCAACATTGAGAATGTTGATATTTGCTGTAGCACTCGTTGCATTAAAAGTATCTGCTGAGGCAAAAGTTACTACATCGTTTCGAACAGTTAGTGTTCCGCTGTTATTTGCGCCAATTGTAATTGCGGAAGCATTTCCAAATGCATTCACAGTTGTCGTAGGGGCTGCATTGAATAGATTAACTGTAGCTTGAGAGGAAGCAAGAGTTCCACCGTTAACGTTAAGATTTCCACCCATTGTGGTAAGACCGGATCCTAAGAATGTATATGTAGGCGCAACTGCCGTTGATCCGAATGCAATTGCTTCACTTCCATCTGTTGTGTCGACATTTATGTAATTGTCGCCATTCTGTTCAATATCTAGCGCATCTGGTGAGTTATCAACAAGGCTTACTTTCAAATTATTCCTAACCGTTGTTGTTCCTGTAGTTGCTCCTAAATTAAGAGTCGTTGCTCCAGCTCCGATATTAAGAACTGTTGGAGAAGCAAGTAGATTAAATGTTCCGGCAGTTGTTGTAAGATCTCCGCCATTGACAGCCAAGTCTCCTGTTGCTGTTACGTCACCAGTTAGTGTTGATGCACCATCAACAGTTAGGATCCCGTTAATGCTTGCGTCACCATTAGTGTAAAGGGTCGAGCCAGATCCTCCAGAGTATCCACCACCAACATTTACAACACTTAGATTTGCTGTTGCTCCTGTTGCATTTATTGTGCTTGCGTTTGGAAGTGAAAGAGTAGTGTTATTGATGGTTGCAGTTCCACTATTTACACCTAATGTAAGAGTGCTTGCAGCAGCTCCAATAGTTAGAGTTGTTGGAGATGCAAGCAAATTGAATGAAGAAGCAGTAGTTGTGAGATCTCCTCCATTGACAGCAACATCCCCTGTTGCTGTTACATTTCCAGTTAATTGAGATGTACCATCAACGGTTAGATTACCATTTGCTTGGATGGTACCCGCATTTGTAATTGTTACGCCAGTTGTTCCATATCCACCACCGACTTGCAATGAGTCAACACGAGCAAGAGCCGAAAGAGCGTCAAGTGCGTCCCCATTGATAGTTACATCATTCGCCAATGTGACGAGTCCGGCAGCATTACCTATATTTATTCCGGTTGTTGCTCCAGCTCCAAAGTTAATAGTAGTAGGGCTGGCTAACAAATTGAAGGTTGTAGCTGTTGAAGTGAGGTCTCCACCGTTGATTGCTACATCCCCAGTTGCTGTTACATTTCCTGTTAGAGTTGAGATACCATCAACAGTTAGTGCTCCATTTAGACTTACATCGCCATTTGTTGCAAGAGTTGATCCTGTGCCACCTGCGTATCCGCCACCAACATTTACAACATCAAAGCCTGCAGTTGCAAGGCTTCCGTCTATAACCGTTGCGTTAGGGAAGTTGATTGTTGTGCCTCTGAGATTTCCTGTTGCCGTTGTCCCACCAATTGTATAAGTTGTTGCCGAAGTTCCTGCGTTAAGCGTTGCAACGCTATTGAATATGTTACCTGTTGTCTGGGTAGTATTAATGGTTCCGCTATTTGCATTGATATTACCTGCAGCAGTTATTGTGCCATTAGTTGATAGATTTCCGTTGCTTCCTGTTACTGAGAAGTTGGTTGCAGTTATATTATTTGCCCCTAATGAGAGTGCATTTACAATCTCAGGATCTGAAAGGTCAAGTGCATTTGTAATACCACCTGCGGCACTTTGAATTCTGATACCATTTGCGATTGCTTGATCAGTATCAAGATTCTCAACCAAAACAATTTGACCTGCAGGATTTGCATTTGATCCGTCTTGTAGAGCAAATTGGCTGAAAGCTGTAGTACCAGCTGCTACAGTTGCTGAGAAATTGGAGTCATCTAATGTGAATGCGATATCAAGACCAGGAGTTGTTGTAATTGTGTTCCCTCCATCATAAGCCGACTGTAATGAAATAGCAGAACTTGCACAGATGACAATTCGATCAGAACCGTCTTCAAGACAAAGATTGTCTCCTGGTTGTACAGCTAAATTCTGGAATATTACATCTGACCCACCAGCTCCATCTGTAACAAATGTCACGTCATTTGTGGAATCTGGATTGAACGTTGATACGCCCAATGCCTGGAACGTTTGACCATTGCTGACAGTAGCCCCGGCATTTGCCGTAATAAGACCGGTTGATGTGGTTGTACCGTCGACTTGGAGATTGTTATTAACTGTGGTTGTTCCAGTTCCCGCACCCAACTCCAATGTTGTTGCAGCAGCACCGATATTAAGAACTGTTGGAGAAGCAAGCAAGTTGAATGTTCCGGCAGTTGTAGTTAGGTCGCCGCCGTTGATTGCTACATCCCCAGTTGCTGTTACATTTCCAGTTAGAGTAGAAATTCCGTCAACAGTTAGGGTTCCGTTTGTTGAGATATTTCCGTTAGTTGCAATTGTTGCGCCAGTTGTTCCGTATCCGCCACCGACGTTAAGAATATTGATATTCGCTGTTGCACCTGTTGCTGAAAGAACAGTTGCCTGTGGGAAATTAACAGTTGTTCCCTGAATATTTCCTGTTGCTGCTGTTCCTCCAAGAGTGTAGGTTGTCGTAACTCCTCCAAGATTTAGGGTTGTAGCATTAGTGTTGAATACATTTGCAGTACCGGTTGATGTTGTTGTAATGTCAGCACCATTTACAGCAATGTCTCCTGCAGTTATATTTCCAGTTGCACCATCTACATCAAAGATGGAGCCATTAATGTTGTTTGCTCCGATTGCGATAGCGTCAACAATATCTGTATCTGAAAGATCAATGCCAGAAGTAATTGCTCCACCTGCCGAGGTAACAGTTATACCGCTTGCTATAGCTTCATCGGTATCTTGATTCTCAACTAAGATTAATTGTGTTGCTGGAGAAGTATTAGTACCATCCTGCAGAGCAAAAATACTATGTCCAGTTGTCCCCGCAATTGTAGTGACTGTGAAATTATCATTCTGATCCAATTCAAATTCGATGTCTCTTGAGCCGGTTGTCAAAATCGTATTCCCGGCATCATATGATGCTTGTAGTCCGGCTGCAGCACCTGCACATTTCACAACAACATTTCCTCCGGTAATACAAAGAGTTGTGCCTGTTGTAGTTGCTAGGTCAGTAATAATTAAGTTAGAGTTGGAGCCGTTATTTGTACTGATAGTCAAATCATTTCCTCCGGTTAGATTGAATGTTGATATTGCGTTTGCCGTGAAATTGCCATTCGCTGTTGTTGCACCTGTAATTGTTAGAGCATTGTTAACAGTGGTCGTGCCGGTGCCGTCCCCAATTGAAAGAGTAGTTGCATCAGTTGCAAAGTTAACGGTGGTAGGGCTTGTTAGTAAGTTAAATGATGAAGCAGTTGTTGTGAGATCCCCTCCGTTAACCGCAAGGTCTCCGGTAGCCGTTACGTTTCCTGTAAGAGTTGACGCACCATCAACAGTAAGAATTCCGTTAATGCTTGCATCCCCATTGGTTGCAAGAGTTGATCCTGTGCCGCCTGCATATCCGCCACCAACATTTACAACGCTAAATCCTGCGGTCGCACTCGTTGCAGAAAGGACCGTTGCCTGTGGAAGATTAATTGTTGTTCCCTGTATGTTTCCTGTTGCAGCTGTTCCTCCAACTGTGTAAGCAGTTGTGGCTCCACCAATATTAAGGGTGGTAACAGTTGCATTTAACAAATTAAATGTTGTTGCTGTCGTTGTAATATCTCCACCGTTCACGGCGACGTCCCCTGCTGCTGTTACATCACCAGTTAATGTTGATGTGCCATCGACTGTTAGGATTCCATTCAAGCTTACGTCTCCATTCGTTGCAAGCGTTGATCCCGTACCACCTGCGTATCCACCACCAACTTGTAGAGAGCTGACACGGGCAAGGGCAGAAAGGGCATCAAGAGCAGTACCGCTTACTGTCAGGTTGTTGTTGATTGTTGTTGTCCCCGTTGAATCTCCCAATGAGAGAGTAGTTGCATCATTTCCAATTGAGAGGTTAGTTACACCGACATTAAATATAGTCCCTGTTGTTTGAGTTGTAGCAATTACTCCTGAGTTAGCATTTATATCACCAGCAGCTGTAACTGAACCATTAGTTGTAACGTCTCCGTTTGATCCGGTAATACTAAAGTTAGTTGCAGTTATATTGTTGGCACCCAGAGACAATGCATTTACAATCTCTGGATCTGAAAGATCAAGTGCATTTGTAATTCCTCCAGAGGCCGCCTGAATTCGTATGCCACTTGCGATTGCTTCGTCTGTATCAAGATTTTCAACTAACACAACTTGTCCTGCAGGATTTGCATTTGATCCGTTAGCAAGCGCAAATTGACTGAATGAATTAGTTCCTGCTGCTGCCGTTGCACTGAAGTTAGTATTGTTGAGAGTAAAAGCAATATCTCGACCACCTGAAGTTGAGATAGTATTTCCGCCATTGTATGCAGATTGCAACGTAATTGATGAGGCAGAGCATTTTGTTACATTATTTGATGCATCTACACAAAGGGTAGATCCGGCAGTACCGGGAGTAGTCAAACCATTAAGAGTTAGGAAGGAATCAGCGTCAGTATTAATAACAACATCGTTGTCAATATTTGGACTAAAGTTAGCAGATCCTGACGCGTTAAATTGTTGGCCGTTAGTAACGGTTGTTCTGTCGTTAAATGTTGCAAATCCGGTTACATTTGCACTTCCTAATACTGACAAATTATTTCTAACCGTTGTTGTGCCTGTGGTTGCTCCAAGTGTAATAGCAGTTGCAGCACCACCGATATTTAATGTTGTAGCATTAGTATCAAACAAGTAAGCAGTACCAGCTGTTGTCGTAACATTTCCGCCGTTAACCGCAATGTCTCCGGCGGTTGTAACAGATCCTGTTAAAGTTGAGATACCGTCAACAGTTAAGGCTCCGTTCGCTTGAATTACCCCTGCGGAGGACAACGTTACACCGGTTGATCCATATCCACCACCAACAGTAAGCCCTCCGGCAACTGCAGTTGTGCCGGCAGCATTACCAAGAGTTAAGGTCGTTGCGGCACCACCGATAGAAAGAGTTGTAGCGTTTGTATTAAATAATGCAGCTGTTGTATTTGTTGTTGTAACATTTCCACCATTTACAGCAATATCCCCTGCAGTTGTGATAGATCCAGTTGATCCTGCTATTGAGAAATTGGTTGCAACTACGTTATTCGCCCCAAGAGATAATGCATTTACGATCTCAGGATCTGAAAGATCAAGTGCATTTGTAATTCCTCCAGAGGCAGCCTGGATTCTAATACCACTTGCGATTGCTTCGTCTGTATCAAGATTTTCAACTAACACAACTTGTCCTGCAGGATTTGCATTAGATCCATTTGCCAATGCAAATTGACTGAATGAGTTGGTTCCTGCTGCTGCAGTTGCACTGAAGTTAGTATTGTTAAGAGTAAAAGCAATATCTCTTCCACCGCTGGTTGAGATAGTATTTCCGCCGTTGTATGCAGATTGCAAAGTAACAGAATTTGTAGAACACTTTGTTACGTTATTTGATGCATCTACACAAAGTGCGTCCCCTGCAATACCAGGAGTGGTAAGGCCATTAAGCGTTAGGAAGGAATCAGCGTCAGTGTTGATCACAACATCGTTGTCAATATTTGGACTAAAGTTAGCAGATCCTGATGCGTTAAATTGCTGACCGTTAGTAATAGTCGTTCTGTCGTTGAATGTTGAGAACCCGGTGACATTTGCACTTCCTAATACTGACAAATTATTTCTTACCGTTGTTGTACCTGTGGTTGCTCCAAGTGTAATAGCAGTTGCAGCCCCTCCAATATTTAATGTTGTAGCACCACTATTAAATAGGTAAGCAGTACCAGCTGTTGTTGTAACATTTCCGCCATTTACTGCAATATCCCCTGCAGTTGTGATAGATCCAGTTAGTGTTGAAATACCATCAACAGTAAGAGTTCCATTGGTTGAGATATTTCCAGCATTTGTAATAGTTGTACCTGTCGAACCGTATCCTCCACCAACTTGTAACCCGTCAACTCGGGCAAGAGCAGAGAGAGCATCAAGGGCGCCCCCAGAGACAACGAGATCATCATTAACCGTTGTGACACTTGTTCCATTACCGATAGAGATTGTGCCGGCAGCGCCACCAATATTGAGAGCAGTAGCATTTGAGTTAAATACTTCAGCAGTGCCAGTCGATGTAGTTGTAATATTTCCACCATTAACAGCTAGATTGCCGGTTGTCGTTATGTCTCCAGTAGCAGTTATTGTTCCATTTGTTGAAATATTTCCGTTGCTACCGGTGAGTGTAAAGTTGGAAGAGGTAATATCATTTGCTCCAAGATTTAATGCGTTTACAATTTCAGAGTCCGATAGATCAAGAGCGTCAGTAATAACTCCTCCTGCAGAATTTATAGTTATTCCGTTGGCAATTGTTGTATCTACATCATTGTTTGATACAAGGATAAGCTCTGAAGGACTTGTTGCTCCGCCGTTAGCGAGTGAGAAGATGCTTTGACCAGTTGATCCTGCTGGTGTAGTAACCGTAAAGTCATCATCATTCGCGAGAACGTACGCAATATTTCGTCCACCGGTTGTTGAAATTGTATTTCCACCATCATATGCAGACTGCAATGTGATTGAAGCAGCTGAGCATCTTACAACATTGCTTGATCCATCAATACAAAGAGTCGTACCGGTCTGAGTATCAAGACCTGTTATGTGGAGGTATGAACCAGCACTATAGCTAACGGCAATTGAAACGTCATTTGAACCACTCGGATTAAATTCAGCTGACCCAGAAGCCAAGAATCGTTCTCCATTTGAAATAGTAGCGCCACCGTTAAATGTAGCAAGTTGGCCAACTGTTAATGCATCCGAAACAGCTAGATTATTATTTACGGTTGTCGTACCGGTGTTTGCGCCCAAACTAACAGTTGTTGCTGCACTTCCGATATTTAAGGTTGTTACTGTTGCGTTAAATAGATTCGCGGTCGTTTGAGTTGAGGTTATGTTGCCACCATTAACTGCCAAATCTCCGTTGGTCGTAACATTACCAGACAGTTGAGAGATACCATCAACTGTTAGCGCACCATTTGTCTGAATGTCCCCATTTCCTGAAAGTGTTGTGCCAGTCGTTCCATAACCACCACCCACGGTTACAGAACCAATGGTAAGTCCTGCACCTGCTGCTGTAATTGAAGTTGCATTTGGAAGAGCGAGTGTCTGGTTATTTATTGTTATCGTACCTGTCGCGTCTCCAAGAGATATTGTTGATGCATCCTCGCCTATGGAAAGATTAGAGACACCTGCATTAAATAAGAACCCAGCTGCTTGATTAGAAGCAATTGTTCCACTGTTGGCATTGATATCTCCTGAAGCAGTAATAGAATCGCTTGTTGCAAAGGCACCTGTTGATCCTGTAATTGAGAAGTTAGTTGCAGTAATATCATTTGCTCCAAGAGACAAAGCATTTACAATCTCTGGATCTGAAAGATCGAGTGCATTTGTAATTCCTCCAGAGGCTGCCTGGATTCTAATGCCACTTGCGATGGCCTGGTCGGTATCAAGATTTTCAACTAACACAACCTGTCCTGCAGGATTTGCGTTTGATCCGTTAGCAAGTGCAAATTGCGAGAATGAGTTGGTTCCAGCAGCAGCGGTTGCGCTGAAGTTAGTGTTACTTAATGTGAATGCAATATCTCGACCACCTGAAGTTGAGATAGTATTTCCGCCATTGTATGCAGATTGCAAAGTGATTGATGAGGCAGAACACTCAACTAAATTATTCGTGCCAGCTTCTCGACAGAGACTGTTTCCACTTCCGGTTCCAATTCCATTTAGGATGATTGTGGAGTCAGAATCAGTATTGAATGTTATGTCATTTGTAAAGTCTGGTGCAAATGAAGCGCTTCCGCTTGCGGCCAGTTCTTCACCTGCTGGAATAGTTATACCGCCGTTTGCCAAGATAAGACCTGATACCGTTAGGTTGTTGTTAACGGTTGTTGTGCCTGTTGATGCTCCAAGAGAAAGGGTTGTTGCAGCACCACCGATATTTAATGTTGTAGCACCGCTATTAAATAGGTAAGCAGTACCTGCTGTTGTTGTAACATTTCCACCATTTACAGCAATATCCCCTGCAGTTGTGATAGAGCCAGTTAGTGTTGAAATACCATCAACAGTAAGAGTTCCATTTGTTGAGATATTTCCTGCATTTGTGATTGTTGTACCTGTCGAACCGTAGCCTCCACCAACTTGCAATGAATCAACTCGAGCAAGAGCAGAAAGTGCATCAAGAACTCCGCCTGATACAACAAGGTCGTCATTAATTGTTGTGACACTTGTTCCATCTCCAAGAGAAATTGCTGTTGCATCACCGCCAATATTTAATGTAGCAACACCTGTGTTAAAGATATTAAATGCAGCTTGGGTGGTAGTAAGATTTCCACCATTTATCGCTATGTCTCCTGCGGTTGTAACATTCCCATTAGATCCGGTGACATCAAAGTTAGTACCATCAATATTGTTCAAGCCAAAGGATATCGCATTAACTATTTCTGCATCTGAAAGGTCAAGTGCATTTGTGATTGCACCTGCAGCAGACTGAACTTTTATGCCGGAGGCAAGAACTTCATTAAGATCTTGATTTTCAACTAATATTAGTTGCCCAGCTGGCGCACTATTTGAACCATCTGCAAGAGCAAAAGCCGAGTAGCTTACCGATCCTGCAACGGTAGTAATTGCAAAGTTATCATCTGAGGCAAGATCAAATTCTATATCACGTCCACCGGTTGTCAGGATTGTATTTCCTCCGTCATATGCTCCTTGGAGTGTAAATGTTGACGCAGAACATTTTGTAACTCTGTCAGTGCCTGTCTCAATACAAAGTGCAGTTCCGGCAGTTCCAGGCGTCTCCAAACCAGGTACATACAGATCAGATCCAGCAACATAATCAGTTGTAAGCGTTATATCATTTCCAAGGTTTGGATTGATAACAACAGGTCCATTTGCCGTCAGTGTCTGACCTGATGGAATTGTTGCCCCCGCATTGAAGGTTGAAAGACCAGTTACATTAAGGGCATTATTTACAGTAGTTGTCCCTGTTCCTGCTCCCAATGAAAGCGTAGTTGCGGCATTGCCAACTGAAAGATTTGTAACAGTTGAGTTAAATAGAGAAGCAGTGGTTTGGGTTGTTGCGACAACCCCCGAGTTGGCATTAATATCTCCAAGAGCAGTTAGTGTGCCATTTGTTGAAATATTTCCATTGCTTCCGGTTATTGCAAAGCTTGTTGCAGTAACGTCATTTGCACCCAATGAAAGGGCATTTACTATATCTGAATCAGAGAGATCAATTGCAGTTGTTATTCCTCCGCCTGCTGATTTTATTCTTAGTCCTGCTGGAAGGGCTTCATTTGTATCCTGATTATCTATAAGCACTAATTGGGATGGTGGATTTGGATTTGATCCGTTTGCCAAAGCAAAAGATGTATAACCATTAGAACCGGCAGATGTTGTAGCTGTTAGATTCTCGTTTCCGGCAAGATTAATTGCAATATCACGGCTATTTGCGGTTGTTATTGTATTGCCGCCATCATATGCCCCTTGCAAAGTTGTAGACCCCGCGCTACATTTAACAACTTGGTTACTACCATCTATACAAAGCTGAGTACCTGTTTGAGTATCAAGACCGATTATTTGCAGGTATGAACCACTTCCGAATGCAGTTGTAAGAACAATGTCATTACCACCATCAGGATCGAGAGCAACCGGGCCGTTTGCTGTGAGAGAAACACCAGTAGAAACAGTAGTATTGCCGTTCAAAGTAACATTACCGGTTCCTGTTGAGAATGTTGATGAACCCGTTTGGGTAATGTTGTTATCAAACGTAGCAACGCCGGTTACATTAATTGCTCCTCCAAGCGAAGTAAGACCTGTACCAACACTAAATGTGTTGCTTCCTAGAATATAGGTATTTTCGTTAAGGTCAATATTTCCGGTTGTTGCGCCACCAAGTGTTAATGTGTTGTTCTCAGTTGTTTGAATCGATCGACCAGCACCTTCAAGAGTTAGATTCCCAGAAACGCTTGCACTTCCACCGGTTGTTAATGTGGTCCCTACTACCAATGTTGTTGATGTAGTCGTCGCGCCATTAAGAGATACTGCCCCGGTTCCTGTTGAGAAACTACCAGAGCCACTCTGGCTGAAGTTTCCGGATGACTGGCTGTACCCGGTTATATTTTGAAGAGCTCCTGCATTAGTGAGTCTTGATGTACCTGCAGTTAATAGCGAGCCGTCTGAGAGATCAAAATCAGCTACCTGACCTCCTGTTGAGTTGAGCAACGTAAGTGTTCTAGTTGCACCACCTGTCACGTCCAGAGTGGTATTTCCTCCTGACAGTGGGATGTTTGTATCGGCAATGGTGATGTCATTAAAGGTCTTTGCCCCTGTAAAAGTCTGGAGACCCTCAAGGAATGCAAAAGTGCCGTTTGTACCAAGATCTGGAAGCGTAAATATTATGGATGAGACAGGATTGCTTGCAGTTAGCGTAATGTCATTCGCATCATCAACTGAAGTTGATCCTTCAAATACGAGAGTGTTTCCTTTGTTTGAAAGAGAATCGCTTCCAGTAAATGCCGTTCCTGAAAGAACGTTTCCGACTGCTGTTATGGTACCTGCACCAACGCCAGATGCTGACTGCCATGACAACAACCCAGAACCATCAGTTGTTAGAACATAATTATTTGATCCGTCATCTAGAGGAAGCGTGTACGTAACATCTTGTGTTTGAGTGCCTGCTATAAAAGTCGTTGCGTAGTTATTATCACCCTCTGAAATGAGCGTTAGTTGCCCAGCGATGTTATCTGAGCCGGTATTTACGTCTTCACCGATAACGATACCTGTGTCGTTCTTGAAGTCAACTGTACCGCTTCCTGAAGCAACTAAAAAGTTAAGATTTGCTGCAATGGAGGTGTTTCCATTAAGCGTTATATCCCCCGTACCTGTAGAGAAGGTGCCGCTTCCGGAAATCGCAAAGTTACCGGATGACTGGGTGTATCCAGTTATGTTCTGCAAAGCGCCTGCATTGGTAAGTCTGGATGTACCTGCAGTTAATAGCGAGCCGTCGGAGAGATCAAAATCGGCAACCTGTCCTCCTGTGGAGTTGAGCACAGTAAGTGTTCTCGTTGCACCACCTGTCACGTCCAGAGTGGTATTTCCTCCTGACAATGGAATGTTGGTATCAGAAATTGTAAGATCGCTAAATGTTTTGGCACCTGTGAATATTTGTGTGCCCTCAAGGAATGCAAAAGTACCAGCGGTCCCGATATCAGGGAGCGTGTAGGTTACTGACGCTGCAGGATCAACAGCAGTTATTGTAATGTCATTAGCATTATCTGTTGACGTAGAGCCTTCAAAGACCAAGTTATTTCCCTTATTAGCACTTGAATCATTGCCGGTAAATGCGCTTCCTGAAATTACATTACCAACAGCTGTTATGGTTCCTGCACCCACGCCGGCAGCGGATTGCCAAGAAAGAATTCCATTTCCATCGGTTGTCAAAACGTAATTGTTATTACCATCATCAAGAGGGAATGTGTAAGTAACATCCTGTGTCTGAACTCCAGTTGTTAAGATTGTTGAGAAGTTATTAGCGCCACTACCAATAAGCTCTATGCTGCCTGAAGTGTTTGTAGGAAGATCTTCACCAACGACAATGCCAGCAGATCCTAGCACGTTAAGACCAGAACTTGCATATACGTCTCCATTGTTTGCAATTCTGAATTTAGTTGTGCCAGATGCTGATGCGGCAAAAATATCACCTGAATTTAGATTATCGAGAATAAACGCTGCATTCGAGCCAATTCCACCACTCACTGAAAGTGGGGCAATAGTATTTGAGCTTGAACCAACCAATATGCCAGTGTTGAAATCTGAGGTAAGGACTGTAATTCCTGATCCATTTGCCTCAAAAGTTAGATTACCATTTGTTGCTGTTTGAATAGTAGTATTTGAACCTCCGCCGACTGTAATCGATGGATTTCTAAGTGAAAGAGTTCCTGAAGTTGCTCCAATTGTAAGACTTGCTGCATCTCCAAATGCATTTACGGTTGTAGCGGTTGCATTAAATACGTCAAGGCTTGAAGAGTTCGTGAGTATAGATGTTGTAATCGTTGGAGACGTTCCAAAGACGACTGCGCCTGTTCCGGTTTCATCACTAAGAGTTGCGGCAATCACAGAGGACGTACCTGAATACACAAGGTTGCTTGCGGCATCGGTTAAGACAAGGCGTGAGGCGGTAGCAGAGGAAAGATTAATTGTAGGATCTGACAATGTTGTCGTATTAGAGCCTGAGTCGATGATAATATTACCTGTTGTTGTATTTCCAATTGAAAGAGTAGTTGCATTTGTTGTCCCAAGAACACCCAGTCCATTAATGCTCGTAGCGCTATTGCCATTGCTTGCAGAGATTGAAGCCGTTGGCGTACCAGATGCAACGTTCAAAAATGCAAATTTAGCACTCGTTGAAGAGGTTCCCCCAATAGCAAAGTCGTATGTAGAGTTACTTGGAGAAAGTAAATTATTGTCTAATTGAAGGTAATTTTCTCCCAAGGCAAATCCACATGAGACAGAACCTGCAAGGCAGAATGTGCCTGATTCATCAGGAAGAGTAATTGTTCTTGGGGCTGTTGCTGCGGACGTAAGCGTTATTGGATTTGATTGCCCACCGTAGAAAGCGATGTCACCATTATTTGCTACTCTAAAGCGAGTTGTACCGCTAGTAGAAGCGGCAATAAGATCACCTGAGTTTGTATTATTGATGATTAATGCGGCGTTGGAACCTATTCCACCTGAAATAGAAAGCGGTGATGGAGTAGTTGCCGCTCCAATAAAGACTGATGTATCAAAGTCTGATGAAAGGAATAGATTTCCAGATCCATTAGAAAGAAGAGTCAAATTATCATTCGATGCTGTTTGAATTGTTGCTGCATTTCCTCCGCCAACAGTAATAAGAGGATTCTGTAATGACAATGTTCCTGATGCGGCACCTAACGTCACAGCCGTTGCAACCCCACCTATGTTTAGAGTAGTTGCTGATGCATTGAATAGATTTCCTGTTGTTGCGGTTGTTGATACTGTACCGCCATTTACTGCAATATTTCCTGCTGTTGTTACGTCTCCGGTTAATGTAGAGATACCGTCAATAGTAAGCGTGCCATCCGCTTCGATGTTACCGGTGTCGGATATGGTGACTCCAGTAGATCCATACCCATCACCAAATACGCCAGAACTTACAGTCAAAATAGCGCCTGCAGCGTTTATATTTGTTGCGTTTGGAAGAGCAAAGATAAGGTTATTAACGGTTGCAGTGCCGCTATTATCTCCAAGTGTAAGAGTTGCTGCCTCTCCGCCAATAAGAAGCGTTGTTGCAGTTGTATTAAATAAGGAAGCTGCATTGGTTGTGGTTGTAATATCTGCGCTTGTTGCTCCATTAACAGCCAGGTCTCCACCTGTTGTTATATCCCCTGTTGCTGTAATTGTTCCGTCAGTTGCAAGATTGCCTGTCGCTCCAGTCAGAGTAAAGTGGGTTGAGGTAATATTATTGAGCCCCAACGACAAAGCATTTACTATTTCAGGATCAGATAAATCCAAAGCATTAGTAATTCCTCCGGCGGCTGCTTGAATCCTAATGCCTGCGGCAATTGCTCTATTGTCGTCTTCATTATCCACTAACACTAATTGAGCTGGATCTTCTGTTCCGGCACCAATCGCTCTTCTAAATACTGCGCTTCCCGTTGCTCCATCTTCTGTTGTTACAACAAAGTTAGAATCTGTTGTAGTATTCGTTAAGTTAAATCGGATATCTTTATCATCAGCAGTCGCAATTGTATTTCCTCCATTGTATGCAGACTGCAAAGTGATGGATGCTGCAGAGCAGTAGACGAGATTGAATGAGCCATCAAGACAAAGGGTAGAGCCGGTTGCTGTTGAGAGATTAGTGATATTGATATAAGATCCTCCGGCCCCATCAGTTACAAAATTTACATCATTAGTGCCATCTGGGTTAAATGTTGAAGAACCCAATGCTTGGAATGTGTCCCCAGATGGAACAGTTGCCCCACCATTAAATGTAGCAAGCCCAGCTACTGTTAGAGCATTATTTATTGCCGTTGTTCCTGTTCCTGCACCGATTGCAATTGTTGTAGCAGAAGTTGCAAAGTTAACAGTTGTTGGAGAAGCTAACAAATTAAATGTTCCGGCTGTTGTTGTAAGATCTCCTCCGTTGATTGCAACATCTCCGGTGGCTGTTACATCTCCAGTTAATGTAGAGATGCCATCAATAGTAAGAGTTCCATTGGCTGAGATATTTCCAGCGTTTGTGATAGTTACTCCAGTTGAACCATATCCTCCGCCAACTTGTAGTCCGTCAACTCGAGCAAGCGCAGCAAGAGCATCAAGAACTCCACCCGACACAACTAAGTCATCATTAACGGTAGTAACACTTGTTGTATTTCCAATTGATATTGTTGCTGCACCTTCTCCTATTGAAAGGTCTGTAACAGTTGTATTGAATAGCTCACCAACGGTTTGGGTAGTTGCTAGTATTCCTGAGTTTGCATTTATATCGCCATCTGCTGTTATTTCTCCATCAGTTGTTATGTCGCCTGTAGATCCCGCAATGGTAAATCCAGTACCACTAATAACGTTGTCTGCAACTGCAATTGCTGTTCCGATGTTGCTATCTGTTAAATCCAATGCAGTTGCTACATTTCCACCGGAGACACCTGCAATCTTTAGCCCTATTGGAAGAGCGCGATCTGTATCAAGATTTTGGATAAGTACCAGCTGGGTTGGATCAGCAGCTCCGCCGCCATTTGCTCGAGTAAATTCGATTCCGCCTGTTGATCCTGTTCCTGTAGTTACGGTGAATTTAGGGTCAGTTGTTAAAGTATCTGGAAGAGTAAAGGCAATATCTCTGCTATCAGTTGCTGCAATGGTATTTCCTCCGTTGTATGCAGATTGCAGAGTGATTGATGCAGCAGAGCAGTAGACAAGATTGAATGATCCATCAAGACAAAGAGTAGAACCAGTTGCTGTTGAAAGATTAGTGATGTTGATATATGAACCACCCGCGCCATCGGTAACAAAATTCACATCATTAGTGCCATCTGGATTAAATGTTGAAGAACCCAATGCCTGAAAGGGTTGAGCGTTGCTAACAGTAAGACCGGCATTGGCAGTAACAAGACCCGTTGCAGTAAGAGCATTATTAACTGTTGTAGTGCCAGTTCCTGCTCCCAGTGAAACAGTTGTTGCTGCACCACCAATAGAAAGAGAGGTCGCATTTGCATTGAAGATAGTAGCTGTTGCAGTCGTTGTTGTGATGTCTGCGTTGGTTGCTGCATTTACTGCCAAATCTCCTCCGGTCGTAACGTCCCCAGTTAGTGTAGAAATGCCATCGACAGTCAAAGTTCCATTAGCCTGTATATTGCCGCCGTTGGAAATGGTGAGCCCCGTCGAACCATAACCGCCACCAACTTGTAGTCCGTCTACTCGAGCAAGTGCGGCAAGAGCATCAAATGCACTTCCTGACACAACAACACTTCCTGCAAATGTCGTTGTTCCGCCACCTGCACCAATAGCAACTGTTGTAGCAGCGCCACCAATATTTAGAGTTGTTGCAGTTGCATTAAATAAGGAAGCTGTAGTTGTCGTTGTTGTAATATCAGCACTTGTTGCACCATTTACCGCAAGGTCTCCACCTGTAGTTATATTGCCCGTTGCTTGAATAGTGCCACTTGTTAATATATTCCCGCTAGCACCTGCTACTGAGAAGTTATCTGCCGTAATATCATTTGCGCCAAGAGAAAGGGCATTTACAATCTCTGGGTCTGATAGGTCAAGAGCGTTCGTTATTCCTCCAGCAGCTGACTGCACTCTTATGCCAGAAAATATTGATTCATTAGTATCTAGATTTTCAACTAATACTAATTGTCCAGCTGGATTAGTATTAGTACCATTTGCTAACGCAAATTGGCTGAATGACCTGGTCCCTGCAGCAGCAGTTGCTGAGAAGTTAGTGTCGTTAAGAGTAAATGCTATATCTCGACCACCGGAAGTTGAGATTGTATTTCCACCATTGTAAGCAGATTGTAGAGTAATAGTATTTGCAGAACATTTTGTAACATTATTTGAACCGTCGATACAAAGAGCTGTTCCGGCAACCACTGGAGTAGTAAGCCCATTAAGAGTGAGGAACGAGTCAGAATCTGTATTAACAGTAACACCATTTGTTCCACTTGGATTAAATTCTGCTGCTCCCGAAGCAAGTAATCTTTCGTTAGTTGTAACCGTTAGGCCCTGATTGAACGTTGCAAGGCGACTTACATTTAAGAAACTTTGGACATTAGTATTGCCGGTGTTAAGTCCAATATTTATGTTATTAGCAGCCCCTCCTATATTTAGAGTTGTTGCATTAGTGTTAAAAATATTTCCAGTTGATGCAGTCGTTGTAATAGATCCGCCATTTACTGCAAGATTACCTGCGGTCGTAACATCTCCAGTTAGTGTTGAGATTCCATCAATAGTAAGAGTACCATTTGCTGAGATATTTCCTGCGTTTGTAATAGTTGCTCCAGTTGAACCATATCCTCCGCCAACTTGTAGTCCGTCAACTCGAGCAAGTGCGGCAAGAGCATCAAGAACTCCACCAGATACTACTAAATCGTCATTGATTGTTGTAACGCTTGTACCATTGCCAAGAGAAATAGTTGCTGCGCCGTCTCCTATTGAGATGTCTGTTGCATTTGCATTAAAGATTGTAGCAGTTCCATTTGTTGTTGTTAGGTCGCCGCCGTTAAGAGCAAGGTCTCCTGAAGTTGTTATATTTCCATTTGATCCGGTAATAGCAAAGTTTGTTGCTGTTATGTCGTTTGCTCCAAGAGAGAGGGCGTTTACAATTTCTGGATCTGAAAGATCAAGCGCATTTGTAATACCTCCAGCGGCTGATTGAATTCTGATTCCGCTTGCAATTGCTTGATCAGTATCGAGATTCTCAACTAGTACAACTTGACCTGCTGGATTTGCATTTGACCCGTCTTCAAGTGCAAATTGTGAGAATGATTGAGTTCCTGCAGCAGCTGTTGCTGAGAAATTCGAGTTATCTAAAGTAAATGCTATATCACTACCTGGAGTTGTTGTTATCGTATTTCCACCATCATATGCTGATTGCAAAGTTATAGTGTTTGCCGAACATTTTGTAACGTTATTTGAGCCGTCGATACAAAGAGCATCCCCTGGAGTTACTGGAGTAGTAAGACCAATAAGCGTTAAGAAGGAATCAGAATCGGTAGTGATTGTTACGTCATTTGTTCCGCTTGGATTAAATTCAGCGCTTCCTGATGCGAGAAGGCGTTCATTAGTTGTAACTGTTAGTCCTTGATTGAACGTTGCAAGTCTTCCTACGCTTAGGAAGCTTTGAATATTTGTGTTACCTGTATTAAGGCCGATATTTAGAGTAGCTGCAGCGCCACCAAAATTGATTGTGGTAGGACTTGCCAACAGGTTAAATGTTCCTGCCGTTGAAGTGAGGTCTCCACCATTAATAGCAACATCCCCGGTTGCAGTAACGTCTCCTGTTAGGGTTGAAATTCCATCAACAGTTAGTGTGCCATTTGTCGATATATTTCCAGTAGAAGCAATTGTTGCCCCTGTCGAACCATATCCCCCACCAACTTGTAATGAGTCAACTCGGGCAAGTGCTGCAAGTGCATCAAAAACTCCACCGGATACAACCAGGTCGTCATTGATTGTTGTAACGCTTGTGGCATCTCCTAGAGAAATAGTAGCAGCATCTCCACCAATTGAGATGTCAGTTGCATTAGCATCAAAAATTGTTGCAGTACCTGTTGATGTTGTCGTTAGGTCGCTACCATTAAGAGCAAGGTCTCCTGCGGTTGTTATATTTCCATTTGATCCGGTAATGCTAAAGTTAGTGGCTGTTATGTCATTTGCCCCAAGTGACAAAGCATTAACTATATCTGAGTCAGTTAGATCAATGGCATTTGTTATAGCTCCTCCTGCTGACTGGATTTTAATACCAGCGGTTATTGCTTCATTAGTGTCGAGGTTATCTACAAGAATTAATTGAGAAAGCGGTGTGCCATTTGATCCATTTGCCAAAGCGAAAATACTTCCGCCACTTTGACCTGCCGCGGTTGTTACTGTAAAGTCATCTCCGGAGGCAAGCGTAAATGCAATGTCTCGGCCACCTGTTGTAAGAATAGTATTTCCACCGTTGTATGCAGATTGTAGCGTTACGGTATTAGCGGAACACTTTGTCACATTATCAGATCCATCAATACAAAGAGCAGTTCCTGCTGTTACAGGCGTCTCAAGATTAAGAAGTTGCAGGTATGAACCGTCGTTGTAATCCACATTAATAACTACGTCATTTGCAAGATTTGGATTAAGAGATACAGGACCGAGAGCTGAAAGCGTTTGGCCGGATGCAACCGTTGCTCCCGCGTTAAATGTTGCAAGTCCGTTTGCAGTTGTAACACCAGTTATCGTAAGTCCATTATTTACAGTTGTAGTACCGCTGCCTGCGCCAATGGTAACAGCTGTTGCAGCTCCACCAATATTTAAAGTTGTTGCATTGGTATTAAAGAGAGTAGCAGTACCCGTTGTTGTAGTTGTTATATCTCCGCCATTTACTGCAATATCTCCGGCGGTTGTTACATCTCCTGTTAATGTTGATATTCCATCGATCGTCAATGTTCCATTTGCTGATACATTTCCTGTGTTAGAAATGGTGAGCCCTGTCGAACCATATCCTCCTCCAACTTGTAAAGAATCAACTCGTGCCAAGGCTGTAAGCGCATCAAGAACTCCCCCTGATACAACCAGGTCATCATTAATAGTTGTTACGCTAGTTGCATTTCCAATTGAAATTGTACCGGCTCCATTTCCAAAATTGATAGAAGTAGCACCCGTATTAAAGATATTGGCACTTGTATCGGTTGTTGTTATGTCTCCGCCATTTACTGCCAAATTGCCGCCTGCTGTAATATTTCCGACAGCTATTATGTCTCCTGCATTATTAATTGTGCCAGAATTGCTTACCGTAAATTTGGTAACTCCTGAAGCACTTGCTGTCAAAATATCTTGATCCTCATATTGATCAAATATCGCAAGTGCTTTACCAGTCGCACCAAGTGCTAGCGGTCGAGTTACTTGTAGTGCAGATACAGGACTTGCTGTACCAATCCCAAATCGAGCATTAGGTGCTGTAACTGTTGCATTTCTAACTGTTGCGGTACCTAAATTATTTCCTCCAATTGTTAGCGTTGTTGAGGCCCCAAATGCATTAACAGTTGTAGCAGTTGTGTTAAATATAGATGCAGTTGTTGTTGAAGTTGTAATATCTGCAGAAGTTGCTCCATTAACAGCAAGATCTCCTCCAACAGTTGTAAGACCTGATCCTAAGAATGTGTATGTTGGATTGAGAACTGCATTTCCGAATGAAATGTTTTCTGCTCCATCAAGAGTTGAGATATTAATATAGTTGTCAGAACCCTGCTGGATGTCCAAAGCGTCAGCAGAATTGTCACGAATATTTGCAGTCAAATTGTTGTCAAGAGTTGTAGTGCCTGTTCCTGCACCAATATTTAGAGTCGTTGCAGCACCTGCAAAATTTATTGTAGCCGGAGCACTGTCAAGCAGATTAAATGTTCCTGCGGTTGTTGTAAGATCTCCACCATTAATTGCAAGATCTGATTCTGCTGTTACATTTCCAGTTAGCGTTGAATCACCATCAATAGTTAGATCTCCGGCTGCCTGAATATTACCAGCGGAGGATACGGTTACACCCGTTGAACCATATCCTCCACCGACTTCAAGGCTGTCCACTCTTGCAAGCGCGCCTAACGCATCAAGGGCAGTGCCACTCACGGTAAGATTATTGTTGATAGTAGTAGTACCGGTACCAGCACCGATAGAGATTGCCGTTGCTGCTTCTCCGAAATCAATTGAAGTAGCACCGGTATTAAAGATGTTTGCCGTCGTGTCTGTAGTTGTTATGTCTCCACCATTAACAGCAATATTGCCAGCAGTTGTAATATTTCCATTTGATCCAGTGATACCAAAGTTGGTTGCAGTTATGTCATTTGCACCTAACGACAGAGCGTTTACAATCTCAGCATCAGACAGATCTAATGCATTTGTAATACCACCAGCGGCAGATTGGATCTTGATACCAGCTGGAAGGGCAGTGTTAGTATCTAGATTTTCAATTAGCACTAATTGGGCAGGTGGGGTGTTACCGCCATCTGCCATAGAGATATATGTGTAACCGGTTGAATCGGCAGCTGTTTGGATAGTAAAGAGAGAGTCGGTAGTTGTATTTGCAAGAGTAAATGAAATATTTCTTGCATCAGTTGTTGTGATTGTATTTCCTGTGTTGTATGCAGCTTGTAATCCAAATGGCGCACCATTACATAATGTTAGATTGGATGACCCGTCAAGACATAGAGCATTTCCGGTTGCTGTAGAAAGACCAGTAATGTTAATGTATGACCCTCCAGCACCATCAGTTGTAAAGACTACGTCTCCTGTAGAATCTGGATCAAAAGTAGAGTCACCTAGAGCTTGAAATGCCTGACCTGTAGCAACTGTTGCGCCACCATTAAGAGTTGCAAGGCCTGTTACGTTAAGTGCGCTGTTAACCGTTGTATTCCCAGCAGCAACTCCTATAGTCAACGTTGAAGCTGCAGCGGCAAAGTTAACAGTTGTTGGAGTAGCAAGCAAGTTAAATGATGTAGCAGTTGATGTTAGATCTCCTCCGTTGATTGCAACGTCTCCAGTTGCTGTTACATTTCCTGTTAGGGTTGATATGCCATCAACAGTTAGGGTTCCGTTGGTTTGAATATTGCCATTGGTAGCAACACTTAGACCTGTAGATCCGTAACCACCACCAACCTGAAGTGTGTCAAATCGTGCTAATGCTGAAAGAGCATCAAGAGCAGTTCCGCTGACAGTAAGATTATTATTGATAGTTGTAGTGCCACTTCCTGCTCCAATGGAAATAGTAGTTGCAGCACCTGCAAGATTTAGACTTGTCGCCCCAGTATTAAATATGTTTGCGCTAGTATCTGTTGTTGTGATATCACCGCCATTAACTGCAATATTTCCTGATGTTGTGATAAGCCCGTTTGACCCATTCACTGAGAAAGCAGTTGCTGTTATGTCATTTCCACCAAGAGAAAGGGCATTTACAATTTCAGGGTCAGAAAGATTAATTGCATTTGTTATAGCACCAGAGGCAGCCTCTATAGTTATTCCATTTGTTAGCGTAGTGTCAGTATCATTATTCTGAACAAGCAACAATTCATTAGGAGCTGTTGCCCCTCCGTCATCTAGAGAAAATATGCTCTGACCAGTTGATCCTGCTGGCGTTGTAACAGTGAAGTTGGAATCGTTATCTAGAATGAATTCGATATCATTTCCGACAGACGTCGTAATGGTATTTCCACCGTCATAAGCAGATTGCAACGTAATTGATCCAGCAGAACAATATATAAGGTTGAATGAGGCATCAAGACAAAGAGGATCTCCATCGTCAGAGGTAAGATTTGTGATATTTATAAATGATCCACCGGCCCCATCGGTAACAAAGCTAACGTCATTCGTTCCGTTTGGATTAAATGTTGAAGTGCCTAACGCCTGAAGTGTCTGACCACTTGCAACAGTAGCTCCCCCATTTGCAGTTATAAGACCTGTTGCGTTTAGGGCACTATTAACAGTTGTATTCCCAGCAGCAACTCCGATATTCAATGTTGAAGCAGCAGCGGCAAAGTTAACAGTTGTTGGAGTAGCCAACAAATTAAATGTTGAAGCAGTTGATGTAAGATCTCCTCCATTAATTGCAATGTCACCAGAAGTTACAACATTTCCATTTGATCCAGTGACATCAAAGTTAGTACCATCAATATTATTCAACCCAAATGAAATCGCATTTACAATTTCAGGGTCAGAAAGATTAATTGCATTTGTAATTCCTCCAGCAGCCGCTTCAATCAGAATTCCGTTTGTAAGAACTGTATCGCCATCATTATTCTGGATATTTACAAGACTTGTTGGAAGAGTAGAGCCGCCGTCATTTATTGAGAAAATTGAAGCCCCTGTAGAATCAGCAGGAGTAGTAACTGTAAAATTACTGTTGTTCTCAAGAATGAAAGCAATGTCACTCGCAGGATCGGTTGTAATCGTATTACCACCTTCATAAGCTGTCTGAAGAGTTACAGTATCAGCGGAACATTTTGTGACAATGTTTGACCCATCAAGACATAATGCGTCTCCTGGTGTTCCGGCTGTTGCGATATCCAAAAGGATAAGGTTCGCACCGCCGCCTGGATTTGTATCTATTGTTACATCATTCGTTCCGGATGGTGTGAAGGTTGAAGCTCCTAAAGCCTGTAATGCTTGACCAGATGCAACGGTTGCTCCTGCGTTAAATGTTGCAAGTCCGTTTGCAGTTGTAACACCAGTTATCGTAAGTCCATTATTTACAGTTGTAGTACCGCTGCCTGCGCCAATGGTAACAGCTGTTGCCGCGGAACCAATATTTAATGTTGTTGTAGTTGCATTAAATATGGAAGCAGTTGTCTGGGTTGTTGTTAGATCTCCGCCATTTAATGCAAGATCCCCGGTTGAAGTGATATTGCCATTAGCAGCAATTGTGAATTGTGTAACACCAGAGGAGCTGGCTGTAAGAATATCCTGATTTTCGATTTGATTAAATATCGCCAAAGCCTTTCCTGTTGCGCCGAGTGCCAACGGACGAGTCACTTGTAATGCAGAAATTGGAGAATTTGTTCCAATTCCAAATCGAGCATTAGGAGCAGCTACTGTAGCATTATTAATAAGAGCTGTTCCAGTTGATGCTCCAATATTGAGAGTCGTTGCAACCCCACCAATATTTAGCGTTGTAGCAGTTGTGTTAAATATAGATGCAGTTGTTGTTGAAGTTGTAATATCTGCAGAAGTTGCTCCATTAACAGCAAGATCTCCTCCAACAGTTGTAAGACCTGATCCTAAGAATGTGTATGTTGGATTGAGAACTGCATTTCCAAAAGAAATACTCTCTGATCCATTAAGAGTTGAGATATTAATGTAATTGTCAGAACCCTGTTGGATATCGAGAGCATCGGCAGCATTGTCCTGCAAATTTACAGACAGATTATTATTAAGTGTTGTTGTCCCGGTACCTGCTCCTATTGCAACTGTCGTTGCCGCTGCGCCGATATTAACTGTAGTTGGAGTAGCTAGTAGGTTAAAGGTTGTAGCAGTAGACGTAAGATCTCCACCATTAATAGCAACGTCCCCAGTAGCAGTAACATCGCCTACCAAACTTGATGTCCCCTCTATCGTTAGGTTACCATCTGACTGAATATCTCCGTTAGTCGAAAGAGTAGTTCCAGTTGTCCCGTACCCACCACCAACATTGATAATACTGAAGTTAGCGGTAGCACTTGTTCCATTAATTGTTGTGGCATTCGGGAAATTAATAGTCGTCCCCCTAAGATTTCCAGTAGCTGTTGTCGCGCCAATTGTGTATGTTGTAGCATTACGTCCGACATTAACAGTTGTTGTAGAAACAGTATCAAAAAGATTTCCTGTTGAAGAAGTTGACGTAATGTCTCCGCCATTGACAGCTAAGTCCCCAGTGATTGTTGCGTCCAATGCAACTGAAAGAGTTGAATCGAAAGTTACAGCACCGACTGCATGAAGAGTATCCATGGCATCAACCGCGCCGGTTAGCGTTGATGCTCCATCAATAGTAAGAGTTCCGTTTGCTTGGATATTGCCAGCGGAGGATACGGTTACACCCGTAGAACCGTATCCTCCTCCTACTTGAAGAGAACTGACCCTAGCTAGCGCGCCTAACGCATCGAGGGCAGTTCCGCTGACAGTAAGATTATTGTTAATAGTGGTAGTGCCGGTGCTATCCCCTATTGAAAGGGTAGTTGCATCTCCTCCAAAGTTGATAGTAGTAGCGCCTGTATTGAAAATGTTTGCCGATGTGTCAGTTGTCGTAATATCTCCGCCATTAACTGCAATATTTCCTGCGGTTGTTATGTCACCACTAGAACCTGTAATACTAAAGCTTGTAGCAGTTATATCATTTGCTCCAAGATTTAGTGCATTTACAATTTCAGGATCAGAAAGATCAAGTGCGTCTGTAATTCCTCCTGCTTCTGACTGAATGGTTATACCATTTGCAAGCACAGTATCTATATCAAGATTTTGAATGAGCAACAGCTCACTTGGAGAAGCACTACCACCATCAGCATGGGTGAAGATACTCTTGCCAGTTGAGCCAGATGGTGTTGTGACAGTAAAGTTACTGTTGTTTGCTAATGTAAATGCTATATCTCGAGCAGCAGTTGTCGTAATTGTGTTGCCTCCAGTGTATGCACCCTGAAGAGAAATTGAGCTAGTCGAACACTCAACTATATAGTCCGTACCATCGATACAAAGAAGACTACCCGTTGCAACATCAAGACCTGTTATTTGAAGACCACTCGTTGCACCATTCGTATTTATAACAACGTCATTTCCAGCATCCGGTGTGAATGTTGATGGTCCGTTTGCAATGAGTGCTTCACCCGTTGGAACGGTTGCGCCACCATTGAATGTTGCAAGTCCCGTTACATTTAGTGCACTATTCATAGTTGTATTCCCAGCAGCAACTCCGATAGTCAAAGTTGAAGCAGCAGCACCAAAGCTTATTGTTGTAGGAGTATCCAGTAAGTTGAATGATGCTGCGGTTGATGTAAGATCTCCTCCATTAACAGCCAAATCATTTGCGGCCGTTACATTACCGGTAAGAGTTGAGATTCCATCAATAGTTAAGGTTCCGTTTGCTTGGATGTTGCCAGCGGAGGATACGGTTACACCCGTAGAACCGTATCCTCCTCCTACTTGAAGAGAACTGACCCTAGCTAGCGCGCCTAACGCATCGAGGGCAGTTCCGCTGACAGTAAGATTATTGTTAATAGTGGTAGTTCCGGTGCCGGCTCCAATTGAAAGAGTAGTAGCAAAGCCTCCGACATTAAGAGTCGTTGTTGAAGCGGTATTGAACAAATTACCCGTTGAGGATGTTGATGTTATATCTCCTCCATTTACAGCCAGATCCCCGGTTGTTGTGATATTTCCGTTTGAACCATTTACTGAAAAGAATGTAGCAGTTATATCATTTGCTCCAAGAGAAAGGGCATTTACAATTTCAGGATCAGAAAGATTAATTCCATTTGTTATAGCACCAGCGGCAGCCTCTATAGTTATTCCATTTGTAAGTGCAGTGTCAGTGTCATTATTCTGAATCAAGAGTAGTTCTGTAGGAGCTGTTGCCCCTCCGTCATCTAGAGAGAATATGCTCTGTCCAGTTGATCCTGCTGGTGTTGTAACAGTGAAGTTATCATCGTTGGCAAGAGTAAAGTCTATGTCTCGTCCACCGGTAGTAGTTATTGTATTTCCACCGTCGTAAGCAGCTTGTAGTGAGAAGGTTGCGCCACCGCACTTTGTGACTTGGTTATCGCCATCAAGACAAAGAGCGTCTCCTGCAACGCCAGGTGTCTCAAGGCCATTGAGCACTAGGTATTTGCCGTCATTATAGTCAACGTTAAATGTTACGAGTTGAGAGGTTTGAGGATTAAAAGTTGAAGTACCGTTGGCAATAAAGGTCATACCAGCGCCAACAGTTGCTCCACCCTGTAGATCAGCAACCCCATTAACACTTAGGTTATTATGTATGCTTGTCCATCCAGTTCCAGCACCGATTGAAATAGCAGTTGCAGCACCTGCAAAATTAATTGTCGTAGGGCTTGAGAGTAAATTAAATGTGCTAGCGGTTGAAGTTAGGTCTCCTCCATTAACAGCAAGATCGGCTCCTGCTGTTACGTCCCCGGTAAGAGTTGAGATTCCATCAATGGTTAATGTTCCGTTTGCTTGGATATTGCCAGCAGAAGAAATTGTTACACCGGTTGATCCATAGCCACCGCCTATTGCAGTAGATAAGAATGAGGCAGCTGCTGAATTTGCAGTGAATGTTGATGCTGATGAGAAATTAACCGTTGCATTTCTTATTGTGGCAGTACCGCTATTATTTGCACCAAGTGTTAATGTTGTTGAAACACCTCCAACAAGCAGAGTAGTAGCGCCAGTATTAAATACTGAAGCATTCGTGTTTGTTGTAGTAATATCTCCACCTTGTAAGGTTATGTCTCCTGATGAAGTTATATCTCCTGTTCCTCCATTAACAGAAAATCCGCTTCCGGCAATATTGTTCGCTCCTAGATCAATTGCTGTAACAATTGTCGCATCAGATACATTAAGGGCTGTGGTAATTCCTCCACCGCCACTTGATGATATTACAAGCCCGGCTGGTAGCGGAATGTCATCATCTTGATTATCGATAAGGACTAATTGCGTTGGGCTATCATCCCCAGTGCCTGCTGCACGTAGGAATTGAGTGCCACCTATAGCATCATCTGCTGTAGTAATTGTAAAATCAGCGTCCGTTCCTGCTGTGGAAAGAACGAATTCTATATCTCTTGCTGAAGTTGTTGTTATCGTATTGCCTGCAGCGTATGCAGCTTGCAAAGAGATTGATGAGTCGTTACAAATTGATACATTGTTAGTCCCGTCAAGACAGAGAATGTCACCTGTTGCAGTTGGAAGACCAGTGATCGTAAGATACGTACCATTTAATGAATCTGTAGTTATTACTACATCTTCCCCAACTCCTGGAGTAAATGTCGACTGACCCAATGCCGTAAACGCGTCATTTGCTGTGACATCACCTGTAACAGAAAGATCATTATTGATTGTTGTAGTTCCGGTTCCTGCACCAAGTGAAAGAGTAGTTGCGGCACCACCAATAGACAAATCTGTTGCACCTGAATTAAATAAAGTTGCAGTACCAGCGGTTGTTGTTATGTCTCCACCGTTTACAGCAACGTCATTGCTTGTTGTTACATTCCCGGTGAGAGTTGAGATTCCATCAATGGTAAGAGTTCCATTTGCTTGGATGTTGCCTGTATTTGAAATACTTACTCCAGTTGATCCATACCCTCCACCCAAAACAAGGCTATCAATTGTCGTAATCGCACCTGCGGCGTTAATCTGAGTCGCATTAGGAAGCGACAAGATAGCATTCCTGATTGCCGCTGTACCGCTTGTTGCGCCAATGGTAATTGAAGTAGCAGAATTCCCCATTGTCAAAGTAGTAGCAGAAGCTTGATCAAAGATGGAAACGCTTGATCCTGTCGTTGATATTGTTCCGCCATTTACTGCAATATTTCCAGCTGTTGTGATATCTCCGCTTGCACCGGTAACACTAAAGTTTGTACCAGCTATGTCATTTGCTCCAAAAGAAAGGGCAGTTCCTATTTCAGCATCAGATACATCTAGGGCAGTTGTTATTCCTCCCGTTGATGCTTGGATCCTAACGCCCGCAGAAACAGCACGATCTAGGTCCAAGTTGTCAATCAATATAAATTGGGATGGATCAGCAGTTCCTGACCCATTAACTCTTGTAAATGATGTGAAGCCAGTTGCATTATCACCGGTTGCAATTGTGAAATTAGAATCTGTTGACTGATCAGTTAGTGTAAATGCGATATTTCTGTTGCTTGTTGTTGTAATCGTATTTCCTCCGTCATAAGCAGACTGAAGTGAAATAGCATCAGGTGCACACTTGGTAACTTGTCCTGTTATGTCATCGATACAAACAAGCTCTCCAGTTGCAACAGGAAGACCTGTGACATAGAACGGAATATCGCTTGCGACATTGAAAGTAATATTCCCCAACGATGCTGGTGAGAAGCTTACATCACCAGTTGCTGTAATATCATCATCAACAATCAACGAATGATTGATTGTTGTAGATCCAGTATCAGCACCAAGAACCACTGCCGTCGCATCCCCACCAACATTTAAAGTAGTAGCATTTGCATTGAATAGAGTAGCGGTAGTAGTTGTTGTTGTTATGTCTGCAGATCCTGCGTTGTTAACCGCTAAGTCTCCTGCAGTTGTTACATTTCCTGTAAGCGTTGAGATGCCATCGATAGTAAGAGTTCCATTTGCCTGGATATTACCTGCATTTGAAATACTTACTCCAGTTGATCCATAACCACCTCCAAGAACCAGACTGTCAATAGTTGTTACGGCATTTCCAGCATTAAGTTGAGTTGCTTGAGTGAAATTAATTGTTGTACCTCGAAGATTACCAGTTGCTGAAGTTCCTCCAATTGTATAGGTAGTTGTAGCGCCTCCCATACTAAGAGTTGTAGCATTTGTATTAAATACAGTTGCGGCAGCTGCTTGAGTAGTTGTTATATCATTTCCATTTACTGCAATGTCTCCGGCTGTAATGTTGCCATTTGATCCAGTTACATTAAAGACACTCCCAACGATATCGTTTGGACCTAAGTCAATTGCTGTGACAATCGTCGAATCAGAAACATCTATAGCAGTCGTTATTCCACCACCGCCTGATGATCCAATTTGAAGACCTTCTGGAAGAATGAGATCTGAATCCTGATTATCAATAAGAACTAACTGAGATGGGCTGCTTGAACCTGTTCCGTTGGCACGCAAGAATTGCGAATTACCCGTTGCATCATCAGCAGTTGTTACCGTGAAGTTTGAATCAGTACCTGTTGTTGTAAGAGTAAATGCGATGTCTCGATTTCCTGTTGTTGCAATTGTATTTCCTCCTGTATATGCAGACTGTAGTGAAATAGCATCATCTGCACACTGAGTAATAAGCCCTGTCGTATCATTTACGCAGACAAGCTCACCAGTCGCGGTACCAAGTCCAGTTACATAAAAGAGAGCATCGGTATCTGTGTTAATTGTTAGATTCCCCGTTGATGGGATATTAAAAGTTGATGTGCCATTTGCTGTCAAGTCTTCATCAACAACAAGTGCGCCATTAATTGTTGTTGTTCCACCGGCAGCACCAAGACTTACGGTTGTTGCCGCCTCACCAATAAGAAGTGTTGTGGCGGTTGCGTTAAAGAGAGTAGCTGTTGTTGTCGTGGTTGTTATGTCTGCTGACACTGGATTGTTAACCGCCAAATCTCCTGCTGTTGTTACATTTCCGGTAAGTGTTGATATCCCATCAACCGTAAGTGTTCCATTTGTTTGGATATTTCCATTGGATCCAATTGCAGCACCTGTTGAGCCGTACCCACCGCCAACATTGACGGCATTAAAGTTAGCCGTAGCCGATGTCGCTGAAAGGAGTGTAGCGTTTGGAAGATTTATTGTTGTTCCTCGTATATTTCCTGTAGCAGTTGTCGCACCAATCGTATAAGTAACTGCGTCTCCTCCCATGCTAAGGGTAGTAGCATTTGTATTAAATACTGTAGCATCAGCTGCGGTAGTAGTAGTGATGTCATTGCCATTTAGAGCAAGGTCTCCTGCAGCAGTTACATTTCCTGTTGCGCCATCAACTGAGAAATTAGTACCGGCAATAGAGCTTGATCCAAGACTAATTCCGGTTGTTATATCAGAATCCGAGACGTCAATTGCTGTTGTGACGCCACCGCCACCTGAGGAAGAGATGAGAAGACCTGTTCCCAATGGTTGATTAGTATCAGCATTGTCAATTAGAACGAGTTGCGTTGGAGGAGTTGGATTTGAACCGTTTGCAAGAATAAATCTACTTCCTCCAGTTGTTCCTGCTGCAGATGTTATGACGAAGCTGTCATTTGATGCAAGGTTAAAAATTATATTCTTGCTTCCGGTTGTTGTGATGGTATTTCCTCCATCGTATGCAGATTGAAGTGAGATTGCATCAGCTGCACACTTTGTGATTTGACTTGTTCCGTTATCAATACATACCAAATTACCGGTTGCTGTTGGAAGGCCGGAGATGGTAAGGATTGAATCGGTGTCAGTTGTTAAGGTTATGTCATTGGTTCCGCCTGGTTGTAGCAATACGGCCCCATTCACTGTGAGATCGTCTGAAACAGTTAACGAATTGTTAATTGTTGTAAGACCCGTTGAGGCACCGATTGAAATAGCTGTTGCAGCACCAGCCAGATCAAGACCGGTAGCATTTGTATTAAATAACGAAACAGTTCCAGTTGATGTAGTAGTTATATCCCCGCCATTTACTGCAACATCCCCAGCGGTTGTAACGTTACCGGTTAGGGTTGAAATACCATCAATGGTAAGTGTTCCGTTTGCTTGGATATTGCCTGTATTTGAAATTGTTACTCCAGTTGATCCGTAGCCACCGCCAAGTATGATGTTGTCAATCGTTAGTTGAGCACCGGAAGCAGCTAGGCTTGTTGCCTGAGTGAAGTTAATAGTTGTACCGTTGATATTTCCTGTCGCGGTTGTTGCGCCAATTGTATAGTTGGTTGCAAACGTTCCAAGATTAAGAGTAGTTGTAGCTGCCGTATTAAAGAGCGTTCCCGTTGATGCCGTTGTTGTTATGTCGCCGCCATTTACAGCAATATCCCCGGCAGTAATATTTCCATTTGACCCGGTAACATCAAATAAAGTGCCATCTATATCATTTCCACCAAGCGCAATTGCAGTAACTATTGTTGGATCCGATACATCTAAAGCGGTAGTTACACCAGCTGTTCCGGTTGAGCTGATCTTGACAGCAGTTGGCAAAATTCTTGTTGTGCTAGCGTTATCAACAAGCACAAGCTGCAATGGGTCAACGCTTGTTGTACCATCTGCTCTGATAAATTGAGTATTACCTGATGAAGTTGCTTGAGTTGTAATTACAAAATTAGAGTCAGTTGCTGTATTTGCCAATGTAAATGAAATGTCTCGAGCATCTTCAGTCTCAATTGTATTTCCTCCATGATATGCAGACTGAAGAGTAGAAGCGGATGGAGGACATTTTACGATGTGGTCTGAAGCATCAAGACAAATACTAAATGCAGATGTTAGAGGGGTATCAAGACCAGTAATTGTAAGGTACGAATCAGTACCGTCAGTAACAATTGTTGTATCAACGCTTGCTGCAGGATCAATAATGGTTGTCCCGTATGCATTGAGGTTTCCGTTCAATGTCGTTGTCCCCGTAACAGTTAGTGCGTTGTTGACTGTTGTTGTTCCTGAACCAGCACCAATTGATAGGGTAGTTGCAGCACCGAATGCACTTATTGTTGTTGCATTTGTGTTAAATATCGAAGCAGTCGTTGTTGATGTTGTGATATCTGCACTTGTGGGACCATTAACTGCAAGGTCTCCCGTTGCAATAACGTTATTATCTAATGTTATAGTTCCGCCTCCTCCGCCAATGCTTACTGTTGTTGCAGCGCCTCCGATGGATAGCGTTGTAACTGTTGTATTAAATAAGCTTCCACCAGTTTGGGTGGTTGTGATGTCCCCACCATTTACAACAATGTCGTTACCAAACGTCGCAATTCCAGTGCCTAAGAAATTAAATACTGGATTTGTTGATGCATTACCAAAAGATATCGCCTCTGAAGCATTTGTTGTATTTATGTTGAAATAATTATTTGCACCTTGCTGTAGATCGAAGGCATCTACATTGTCATCAACAAGATTAAGTGAAATATCATTACCAGCTCCATTTGCTGTAAGCGATATTGTTGTTCCGGCAAGAGTTATTGCATCACCATTGTCACCTATATTTGCTGCTCCATTAAGTGTTGTTACCCCATTTACGGTAAGAGTGCTATTCCCAAGAAGTGCTCCGGTTACCGTGAGGTCATTATTTACCGTGGTTGTCCCGGTACCTGCACCTAGTGAAATTGTGGTTGCAGCGCCACCAACATTTAGAGTTGTTGTGACTGTATTAAATAGAGCAACTGCGCTTTGAGTAGAAGCAACTGTAGTGCCAGCAATTGTTAGATTTCCGTAGTTAGAAACAACAAAGGCGTCATTGCTGCCAACTTGCAATTGCAACAAATTAACATCTGATGGACCGGTTTCGTTTATGAATAGGAGAGGTTGAGTACCTGATGCGTCTTGTGAAATTCTTGGCTGGATAAGCGCAACCTGTCCACTATTTGCAGGAAGGGTTATTGTTTCGTTCTGGGTTGGATCTCCCCCAGTTAATGCAATGGTTAGAGTGTCGACCGTTGCACCCTGGAAGTATAAAGTGTTGCCTGCATCAAGACCTGCAAATGCATCACCAGAAGTCACGTTTCCTACGGAAAGAATATCTCCAGCAACGAGCGTGGCGTTCTTCCATTCCATCTGCCCACCAGCCTGATACGTAAGAACGTAGTCAGCGGCTGCCAACGCATCGTCAGGAAGAATATATTCAACATCATTCGCAAGGGAGTCAGGGGATCTGAAGCTTACAAAATTTGATCCATTTGCAGCAAGCTCACCAAATCTCAAAGATGCAGTCTCGTCAGGATCAGTACCGAAAGGATTAAGAGTAATTGCCTCTCCAAAAATTGAAATAAGGCCCTCGCCATTCCTTGAGTTGATTGTTATATCCCCCGTTGTTGTCCCACCAATATTTAGCGAATTAAATTCAGAATTTGCAATAGTTCTTGCACCACCAGCAAATGTTAAGTTACCTGAAATTGAAGCATAGCTTGTCGTAGTAAGAGTAGTGAGGGTTGCTGCAGCAGGTGTTGTCGCACCAATAACTGTGTTGTTAATACCGGTTGCTGTCACATTAAAGTTACCGGCAGTAATAAGCAAGTTATTTCCACCAAAATCTAGAGCAGAGGCAGAAAGACCGGTTAGATTTAATGCCCCTGAAGTACCAGTTAGATTAATGGCACCGGTGGTAAGAGTTAATCCATTCGAAGCAGTAAGTAGACCGGCTGATGTTATAAATCCACTCCCTGTGGTAACCAAGCTACCGGAAGTAGTGGCATTTCCATCCTCATCTATAGCAAATTTTGTTATTCCGCCAGATCTGATATCCAAAGCAATTCCGTATGTCTCAGCCGTATCATCAATCAATAACGCGCTGGCTGTGCCTTGGTTGGTAAGAGTGAGCGAGGTGTCAAAACCAGCACCAAGTGTAAAATCGATGTTGCGGTCTTCCGTTGTTGTTATAGAATTTCCAGTGTTATATGCAGCCTGAAGTCCGAATGGAGCACCGGTACAATAAACAATGTTATTGGTAACCGCTTCCAAACAAAGTGCTTGACCACTTGTAGTTTGTAGTCCATTTAGCTTTAAGAAGGAATCAGCATCAAGATTGAATGTCACGTTCTCTGTGCCGGATGGAGCAAATATTGCACTACCTGAAGCATTAAATTCCTGACCTTCTGTAATTGTTGTCCTGCTATTAAATGTCGCAAAATCAGCAACGCTTAACGTCCCACCAAGAGTTGTTGCTCCTGTTCCAACAGTGAAGGTGTTAGTGCCAGTAACTGAAGTTGCACCGTTAAGAGAGATTGCGCCTGTTCCTGTTGAGAATGTACCTGTTCCTGTTTGGGAAATGTTATCAGTAAATGTAGCAGCTCCCGCAACATTAAGGGCACCACCCAGAGTCGTAAGTCCTGTTCCGACGGTAAACGTGTTAGTTCCTGTCACTGAAGTTGCGCCATTAAGTGAGATTGCGCCTGTTCCTGTTGAGAATGTACCTGTTCCGATCTGTGATATATTCCCAAGAATTGTTGCATTTCCTGAAGTTGATGTATTCCCACCAAAAGAAGTAAGACCGGATCCATTAAGAGGATTTATTAAAATATCTCCTGTTGTATTACCGCCTATTGTAAGGGTGTTATTGCTCGTTGCCTGGATAGAGCGCAATCCAGCAGCCAATGTTAGATTTCCTGAAATTGAAGCATACCCGCTTGTTGTCAAATTCCCATTTTCATTTACAACAAAGGTGCTAACTCCACTTGACTGGATATCAATTGCATTATTATTTGCAGCGTTAATATCATTAATTACAAATGCTGTTGCCAATCCATCATTTGTTAATGTCAGAGAAGTTGAAAGTCCAGTTCCTAGTGTAAAGTCTATATTTCTACCGACAGTTGTTGTTATGGTATTGCCCGTGTTGTATGCAGCCTGAAGTCCGAATGGAGCACCGGTACAATAAACAACGTTGTTTGTAACGGCTTCAAGACATAAAGCTTGTCCTGTTGTTGTTTGAAGACCGTTAAGGGTCAATGATGAGTCGGCGTCCAAATTGAGAACGACATCGTTATCAAGGTTAGGGCTGAAGCTAGCTGATCCTGAAGCATTAAATTGCTGACCGTTTGATACGGTAACTCTGTCATTAAATGTAGAAAATCCTGTGACGCTTAGAGTTCCTCCAAGGGTTGTGGCACCAGTTCCAACAGTGAAGGTATTAACACCAGATACTGCTGTTGCTCCATTAAGAGTAATTGCGCCTGTTCCTGTTGAGAATGTACCTGTTCCAACTTGGCTTATATTATTGTTGAATGTTGCAGCACCGGTAACATCTAATGCACCACCGAGGGTCACAAGTCCAGTGCCTACGGTAAAGGTATTTGTACCCGTTACGCTTGTTGCGCCATTAAGTGAGATTGCGCCTGTTCCTGTTGAGAATGTACCTGTTCCTGTTTGGGTGATATTACCCAAGAATCCTGCATTTCCGGTTGTTGTAGTAGAACCGTTCAAAGATACAAGCCCTGTTCCACCAAGAGGAGTTATAGAGATATCACCGGTCGTTGAGCCTCCAATGGTAAGCGTATTATTTTCAGTTGTCTGAATTGAACGAGCTGCGCCTGAAAGAGTGAGATTTCCAGAAATCGATGCAAATCCTGAAGTAGTTAGATTGCCGTTCTCATTGACTGCAAAAGTATTAACGCCTCCCGACTGAATGACTAAGGCATTGTTGTTTGCACCATTGGTATCGTTGATTACAAAAGCGCTAGAAAGCCCGTCATTGGTAAGGTTAAGGGAAGTGCTAAGTCCGGTTCCCAAAGTAAAGTCTATATTTCTGCCAACAGTTGTTGTTATGGTGTTGCCTGTGTTGTATGCAGCCTGAAGTCCGAATGGAGCACCGGTACAGTAAACAAGATTGTTTGTAACTGCCTCAAGACATAAAGCTTGACCGGTTGTTGTAGTCAATCCATTGAATGTTACGAAAGAGTCAGCATCAAGATTAAAGACAATGTCATTGTCGATATTTGGTGAGAAGTTGGCAGATCCTGAAGCATTAAATTGCTGACCGTTTGTTATGGTTACTCTGTCATTGAATGTAGAAAATCCTGTCACATTTAGAGAACCCCCAAGAGTTGTTGCGCCGGTTCCAACGGTGAAGGTGTTAGTGCCTGTAACTGAAGTTGCGCCATTAAGTGAGATAACTCCTGTCCCTGTAGAGAAGGTGCCTGTTCCGGTCTGACTGATACTATTTGTAAAAGTTGCAAGACCACTTACATCAAGCGTTCCACCTAGAGTGGTTGCGCCAGTTCCTACAGTGAAATTGTTAACACCGCTTACTGTCGTTGGACCATTTAGCGCGATGTTGCCTGTCCCTGTTGAGAATGATCCACTGCCGGTTTGTGTTATGTCACCTAAGAATGAGGCGTTACCGGATGTTGCTGTGTTACCGGCAAGTGATATAAGCCCAGTACCGTTAAGAGCGCTTACCAAAATATTTCCTGTTGTATTTCCACCAATTGTAAGCGTGTTGTTTTCTGTTGTCTGAATAGAGCGAGGTGCTCCAGCCAGCGTTAGATTGCCGGAGAATGAAGCATTCCCGGTTGTTTCAAGCGTCGTAAATACTCCTGTTGATGGGGTGGTTGCTCCAATTGCAGTACCATTAACTCCGGTTGAAGTAACATTGAAATTATTAGATGTGAAGAGGATGTCATTGACTCCAGCATTGATAGTAAATGTTGAAAGACCAGACAAAGCAATGTTGCCAGATGTTCCGGTTAGATTAATTGCGCCCGTTGTAAGGGTTAATCCGTTGCTTGCAGTGAGTAATCCATTTGATGTAATTGTTCCACCCCCTGATGTTAGAATATTTCCAGTTGTTGTCAGGTTTCCATTTTCGCCAATTGTAAGTGTTGCAGACCCGGAAGACTGTGCTTCGAATACATTTTGGATAGAGGCATTTGTGTCATTAATAACAAAAGCAGCAGATGCAGTGCCTGCATTTGTAAGCAAGAATTGGGTAGGATCACCCCCGTCTGAGATGTCATTGTAAAGAGTAAATTCTATATTTCTGCCATTTGTTGTTGTAATGGTATTTCCTCCAATGTAGGCAGTTTGCAATGTGGAAGCTGATGCTGGACATTTTATGACATTATCTGAACCGTCAAGACAAAGAGACGCAGACGCACTTACTGGTGTTGTTAACCCAACAAATGACAAGAATGAATCAGCGTCTGTTGTGATAACAACATCATTTGTTCCATTTGGATTAAAGAATGCACTTCCTGAAGCGTTAAATTCGTTCCCTGTTGTGATAGTTGTCCTGTTGTTGAAAGCAGAGAGCCCGTTCACGATAAAGTCACCGTTAAGAGTAGTTAATCCAGTTCCAACAGTAAAGGTGTTCGTACCGGTTACTGAAGTTGCACCGTTAAGACTTACAGCGCCTGTTCCTGTTGAGAAAGTAGTGGCACCAGTTTGATTTATATTATTTAGAAATGTTGCAACCCCTGTAACGTCTAATGTTCCACCGAGAGTTGTTGCTCCTGTTCCAACAGTGAAGGTGTTAGTGCCAGTAACTGAAGTTGCACCGTTAAGAGAGATTGCGCCTGTTCCTGTTGAGAACGTTGAAGCGCCCGTTTGTGTGAAATTATTGTTAAGCGTTGTTACGCCATTAACAGTCAGTGCCCCAACAAGGCTACTGTCTCCAGCAACTGTCAAAAGGCCTGTTCCTCCCATTGGTGAAACTGTAATATTTCCGGTAGTGTTTCCACCAATTGTAAGCGTGTTGTTTTCTGTTGTCTGAATAGAGCGAGGTGCTCCAGCCAGCGTTAGATTGCCGGAGAATGAAGCATTCCCGGTTGTTTCAAGCGTCGTAAATACTCCTGTTGATGGGGTGGTTGCTCCAATTGCAGTACCATTAACTCCGGTTGAAGTAACATTGAAATTATTAGATGTGAAGAGGATGTCATTGACTCCAGCATTGATAGTAAATGTTGAAAGACCAGACAAAGCAATGTTGCCAGATGTTCCGGTTAGATTAATTGCGCCCGTTGTAAGGGTTAATCCGTTGCTTGCAGTGAGTAATCCATTTGATGTAATTGTTCCACCCCCTGATGTTAGAATATTTCCAGTTGTTGTCAGGTTTCCATTTTCGCCAATTGTAAGTGTTGCAGACCCGGAAGACTGTGCTTCGAATACATTTTGGATAGAGGCATTTGTGTCATTAATAACAAAAGCAGCAGATGCAGTGCCTGCATTTGTAAGCAAGAATTGGGTAGAGTTGAGATCTGCAAGTGTGAAATCAATATTTCCCTCACCATCAGTTGCAAGTATTGTATTACCAACCTCATAAGACTGTTGCAAGCTTCCTCCTTGCGTTGCGCAAAGAACCAAACTGTTTGATCCGTTAAGACAAACTTTTAATCCGTCATCTGTCTGTAGACCAGCAAGATCAAATGTTGAATCAGAGTCTAAATTGAAAACAATATCCTCAGAACCAGAAGGACTAAAGATAGCACTTCCTGAAGCATTGAATTGTTGACCGCTTGCAATAGTCGTTCTGTTATTAAATAGAGATTCTCCATTAACAATTAACCCACCATTCAAAGTCGTAAGTCCAGTTCCTACAGTAAAGGTGTTAGTACCAGTTATTGATGTGTTGCCATTTAGAGTTACTAGTCCAGTGCCTGAAGTAAATGTATTTGCTCCTGAAATTGTCGTAGCTCCATTAAGAGTTATTGCTCCAGTTCCTGTTGAGAATGTGCCAGTGCCGGCAATTGCAAAATTACCAGAGGTCTGATCATACCCAGTAATATTTTGAAGAGCCCCTGCATTTGTAAGTCTTGCTACAGAATTTGTGAAGAGAGAACCGTCGGATAAATTAAAGTCTGCAACTTGACCACCTGTAGAATTAAGAAGCGTAAGGGATGTTGTTGCCCCACCTAAAATATCAAAAGTAGCGCTTCCGCTTGCGAATGGAATATCCGTATCTCTTATTGTCAAATCCAGGAATGACTTACTGCCGGTAAATTCTTGAGTCCCTTCCAAGAAAGCAAATGTTCCATTTACCCCAAGATCCGGAAGAGTAAATGTTAGGTCAGAAGCTGGATTAACAGCAGTTAGCGCAATATCATTCGCATCGTCAACTGAAGTTGATCCTTCGAATGTTAAGATATTCCCCTTATTAAGAGATGAATCAGATCCAGTGAATGAAGAACCCGAAGTTACGTTTCCTACAGCAATGATAGTTCCTGCTCCAACTCCTGTCACAGATTGCCATGAAAGAATTCCAGTTCCGTCAGAAGTCAGAACATAATTTACATCGCCATCATCTGGTGGAAGCGTGTAATTTACATTTTGTGTTTGGGTACCTGTTGTAAATTGAGTAGAGAAATTATTTGCTCCAGCACCAATAAGCGTAATAACACCAGCTGTGTTAACAGCAGTATCTTCTCCGATCGTGATACCTGATGTGTTTCTAAAGTCTACCGTTCCTGTTCCGGCGCTTATCAATAGATCAAGATTTGCACCAAGGATCGTATCTCCATTTAGTGAGACAAGTCCGGTTCCGGTTGTGAATGTATTGGTACCAGTAATGGTTGTATTGCCGCTGAGAGTTACGCTACCAGTTCCTGTTGTAAAAGTTCCAGCACCTGTTTGGGAAATGTTGTTGTTGAAAGTAGAAATTCCGTCAACTGTTAACGCTCCTCCAAGTGTTGTAAGTCCTGTACCGACAGTAAAGGTGTTAGTGCCCGTTACTGAAGTTGCACCGTTCAGGCTTACTGCGCCAGTTCCTGTTGAGAAAAATCCTGAGCCACTTTGTGCAATGTCATTATAGAAAGTAGAAATTCCGTAGACAGCAAGACTTGCAGAAATCGTAGCACTTCCATTTACAAATACCGTACCGTTTCCACCAAGTGGGGAAAGTGCGATATCTCCGGTCTCATTGCCACCAATCGTAAGGGTATTATTTTCTGTCCCTTGGATGGTTCTTGGTCCTCCGGCAAGAGTTAGGTTACCAGAGATAGAAGCATTGCTTGTAGTTGTAAGGGTTGTAAAGGTTGCAGCAGCAGGAGTTGTGTTACCAATTACCGTCCCGTTAATGCCAGTTGCAGTCACATTGAAATTGGCTGAAGTGACAATAACATTATTAACTCCCGTATCTATTGTATAGCCAGTTAGACCGACAAGGCTAACTGATCCAGAGGTTGCGTTCAAATTAATTGCACCAGTTGTAAGGGTCAATCCGTTGCTTGCAGTCAGTAATCCATTGGAGGTAATTGTCCCTGTACCGGTCGTTGAAATATTGCCGCTGGTAGTAAGCACGCCATTTTCATCAATTGTTAATGTTGGGGTTCCACCAGACTGGATTGATAGCGAGGTGTTAGTAGCAACATTTGTATCATTGATGATAAACCCAGTGCCAGTGCCTGCATTGGTTAGGCTAAATGAAGTCTGAGTAGCAAGACCGCTTCCCAATGTAAATGCGATATCTCGTCCTGTTGTTGTTGTGATGGTATTTCCTGTGTTATAAGCAGCTTGTAGACCGAATGGAGCACCTGTACAGTACACAACATTATTTGAACCATCAAGACAGAGAGCAGTACCATTTGTAGTGGTCAGACCATTAAGCGTTAGGAATGAATCTGTATCAAGATTTACAACAACATTCTCAGTCCCAGATGGAGCAAATATTGCGCTTCCAGAAGCATTAAATTGTTGTCCTTCTGAGATAGTTGTCCTTTCATTAAAGAGTGAATAGCCAGCAACAGTAAGGGTACCTCCCAATGTTGATGCTCCAGTTCCGACGGTAAATGTATTTGTGCCAGTAACGCTCGTTGCACCGTTAAGGCTGATATTGCCAGTGCCGGTTGAGAATATGAAGTTACCAGCTTGAGAAATATTATTGTTGAAGGTACTTGCTCCTTGTACCGTTAGGTCTCCACCAAGGGTAGTTAATCCGGTTCCTACGGTAAAGGTATTTGTACCGGTTACACTGGTTGCACCGTTAAGAGAGATTGTGCCAGTACCAGTTGAGAATGTTCCGGCACCTGCAATTGCAAAGTTACCAGAGGTCTGATCGTATCCCGTGATGTTTTGAAGTGCTCCTGCATTGGTAAGTCTTTCTGTGCCATTCGTAAATAGCGCTCCATCTGCGAGATCTAGGTTGGTAACCTGTCCACCCGTTGAGTTAAGAATGGTAAGGGTTGTTGTAGCTCCTCCCGTTAGATCAAAGGTTGTGTTTCCAGCAGTAAATGGAATGTTGCTGTCTGATATTGTGATATCTGAGAAAGTCTTTGCTCCTGTAAAGGTTTGCGCTCCCTGAAGGAAAGCAAATGTACCATCAACCCCAAGATCAGGAAGTGTGAATGTGATTGTTGCTGCTGGATTTGCTGCGGTAAGGACAATATCATTCGCGTCATTTACGGATGTAGAACCTTCAAAGGTCAACACATTTCCTTTATCAAGAGATGTGTCGTTTCCGGTAAATGCACTCCCGGTCTCAACGTTTCCGACTGTATTAATTGTGCCGGCACCAACACCAGAGACAGACTGCCACTGAAGGACACCTGAACCATTAGTCGAAAGCACATAGTTAGTCGATCCATCATCTTGTGGAAGAGTGTAGATGACATTTTGAGTTTGGGTTGCTGTTCTAAATACTGTAGTGAAAGCATTATCTCCATCAGACGTAAGCTCTATTTGTCCTGGGGTATTTGATGACCCAGGAGCAATATCCTCACCTATATATAGTCCTGAGGTGTTTCTAAATGTTACAGATCCAGATCCTGCTCCAACAACCAAATTTCTATTCGATGCAATGATGGCGTCTCCATTTATATATACGAGTCCATTTCCGTTCTGTGGGGCAAGGGTAATGTCTCCGGTAGTATTGCCTCCAATTGATAGTGGATTGTTCTCAGTAGCCTGAATTGTAGCGTTGCCTGCAATAGTCAAGCTTCCTGCGACAGATGCATAGCTTGAGCTAGTTAGTGATCCATCTTCAAGAATTGAAAGAGTAGGAGTGCCATTTGATTGAATAACAAAGGAAGTATTAAGAGCAGCATTCGTATCATTAATAAGTACTGCGCTTGCTGTGCTTTCGTTCGTTACTATAAATGATGTTGGAGCAACAAGACCGTCAGCAAGAGTAAAAGCAATGTCGCGCCCTGAAGTTGTTGTTATTGTATTACCAGCATCATAAGCAAGCTGAAGAGAAATATTTGCAGCATTTGCAGGACATTCGGTTATTTCGTTTGTTGCATTATCTCGGCAAAGGGTAGTTGCAGCAACCCCAGCGGTTGGGAGTGAGAGAAGCCTTACAGTGTTTGAAAGAACAATTTGTCCTGTACCATCTGGTGCAATAGTAAGGTCTCCATTTGATAACGTCGTGATATCTGCTACTGCACTTGAGAATATAAGGCCAGTTGTGCCGATTGTTTTGTTAGTTAAGGTTTGAGCTTGTGCTTCAAATACAAATGTGTCATCTCCCGTAAGTGCAGGGATAGTTGCAACGCGAGAAGCACTTGGCGCAATAGAATTAATTGTTGTTGTATTTCCCGTTCCGAGCACTAATTGATTCGTTGCAGATAATGACGCAAGGCTACCGCTACAAACTAAATTGCCTGTTGCATCTTGAATTGTACAACCAGTTGAGGCTGATCCACCTGCAACATTGACATCCCCATTAGAAGCTAAAAGGAGCGCTTGTGCGCCCGTAGTGGTATTGATTATTTCAAACTGGGAATTTTCCAGATTGAATGCAAAATCGTCATCACCCACATCCGTATCAGTAAAGAATATAGAAGGGTCAGGATTTGCTATGGTAATGTCTCCACCCGATGTTGTTGTACCGGTCAGATAAAGGTCTCTATATCTTCTGGTTGGGGATCCCAGATCATATACATTATCTGCTGCAGGACCAATGCTTCCAAGAACTTCAAGGGCGAAAGGATTACCATCAGCATCAAGGTCGTTCGGAAGAACTCCGATTCCAACACGGCCATTTGGAATCGAAACAAGACTTGAATTAATGAATGCGGAATCAAGAGTAGATCCGATATTGATAGTGTCTGCTATGGTATTATCTGTTGCGATATTAATTGTGTTGCCACCGGCTCCTGTTCCGAGATTGATGGTCTTTCCATCAGAGCTTGTACCAAGATTGAGAACGCCTGTTGTTCCGGAATCGATAGTTAGCGAGCTTGCAGCACCTGACAATATAGTGCCGGCCCCTGTAAAAGTAAGCTGAGTACCACCAAGGTTAAAATCACCATCAACTCCATTAACAGATGTGAGAGTAGAAGCGAGTTGAATATTTACTTCGCCGACTGGGCTTACAGATAAGTCAAAATCTCCACCGAGGAAATCCAGCGTGTTGGTCAGGGCACTTACGATAACGTCTCCTTCTTCTACGGTAGCGACCGCAAAAGAGGTTATAGTATCCCAAACTGGAAGCCCTGTGCCGTCAACCGTTAGAAATTGTCCAGCAGTACCAACGGGCAGTGTGGTTAATGTGCTTGAAGTGTCTGCGTAAAGTAGATCACCTGGCACGTATTCAGTAAGACCAGTTCCTCCAACACCTACTTCAAGAACGCCGTTTTTGATTGCGGCTGCATTCACGATTCCACCGGCATCAATCGTTATAGTATTTATCACAGCTGCATCAGTAATACAGCCTGCACAGTCTCCTCGAGCAATGACTGTCTCTAGTGTCGAAATGTCATTAATAGTCAAACCATCAATCTGAATATCAGTACCAGCAAGTAATTCGATGTCTCCGGTCAGTCCTTGGAATGAAGTTACACCGCTAGCATTAGCTGAAATTGTTGGATTCTGAGGATCTCCAGTTATGGTGATGTTCTGACCGGCTGTAAGGCTATAAACGACATTTGGTGCCGTTATGTCGCCAATAAATATGCTTTCTCCCTCAACGCGAAGGTCTTTTCTAATAGTCAACTTCTCCTTGGCAACAACTGGTAATCCAAATACGACGCTACCGGTAAGCTTCAATTTGCTCGTTGTGGCCGCAAGCACTTGACCCTCACTCTCAACCTTTGCAAGCCCAGTTTTTTTAGGGAAAGCCTTTACCACTACCTGCTGTGTACCCAAAAGGAGCAGTAGGGCAATTGCTATTACGGCAAAACTCTTCTTTTTGGAGCTGAACATTTTCTTTCTACCGCCATCGACTGAAGAAAAGACGACTGCAGTTAGGGAAACAAGTGATGCAAAAGACCCCTTAGGGCCTCCTTCGAGGTTGTGTATAAGATTAGATTGACCTATAGGATTGATTACGGTGTCGTTTGAAAGTTTGTAGCGGAGACTTGGTTCTTCAAGCCTTAAAAGATCCGACTCAGCATATGAGGCTTCACCTGCTGCATTGAGCACAGGCACTAAAGCATAGCGGTCGCAAAGGTATTGGAGTGTTTCGGGTGAAACCTCTAATTTTTGTGCCGCTTGTGTTTTAGTTAATAATTTCTGATCTGATTTTAGGCGATCAAGATCCATAAAACGGGTGTATAGATACTTTAACGATTCGGGGTAAAACTAGTCAACGGACGTTAATATGATCAACTATAACAAAGTATACGAATTTTTAAGGAAATTTTAAGGTTGCTATATATAGTGCCTCTTTTCGAAAAATCTGCAGTTGTATTGGTATACCTTTTGATATAGTCAAAAACAGTGATTTTTCACGAAAAAAAAATCGATAATTTTCACGGGTCGGAGTAGTGTCACACAATCTTATAGTAGACAAAATTGTTGAAAAAAATTTGTCACTTTCAAAAAATCGAAAAATTTTTGTCGTCAGAAAATAGGATGTTGTCAAAAAAGTTGTCTTGTGAAAAGTTTTTGAGGCTATTTTAAGTGTGGCAATGCGTTTTTCATTGATATAGCTGAATTAATTGAATTATTGAGTATATTTTTTTGTTATTAGCCTCAAACTAGGCACAAAAAAAGTCGTTCTTACAGTATTTCACAGCAATATAAATCTTGAAAAGAATATTTCTATAGGATGTAATACTAGGAGATGTAATTGAAAAGAGACTACTTGTGCTCGTCTACCAGGAAAAGTACTTCTATTCCTAAAAAGATATGTGCAGTATCAGCCTTTACCTTAAGCACCGCTTGCTCGAATTTGAGTTCTTTAACTTTTTCATGATTGTTATATAGTGTGACTTCTTGCCTCAAGATGGAAATAAAGTTTGCATGCATTGGATATACATCAAAGGCACCAACTTCGTTATAGGAGCTTATTCTCTCCACCTGTCCATCAAAGATAGTATTTTCGGTATCTCGAATAATTACTTTAAATGTATTTGCCATATCTCGCTACTTATGAAGGGGTAGATGTGGGCGGAGTTGCCGGTGTTGCAGCTGATGTAGCCTCAGGATTATTTCCAGGTGTAGGTGTTTGGCCCATCGGTGCAGGCTGTGTTTGCTTTTTTGCTTTAAGTTTTTCCTCTAAATCCTTTAAAGTGCCTATGAACAAGAACTCTTCGGGCTTCAAACCATCAACTTTACCGTCTAAAATAGATCTTACATCCTTAACCGTGTCATGAACCGAAACATATACACCTTTTTTTTCGGTTTGCGTCTCAACAACGGTAAAATTCTGTGTCATGAAATTTTTCAACATCTTTGACCGCTTATATAATGTCTGATCATCCGCAGAAAGTTCTGATTCTCCGATAAGTGATACTATCCTTTCAAGAGCCACAGCTTTTTTAAGTAATGTTTGAGCGTCAAGTGCCGTCTGGTAATGCACTTCACCCACAGTCTCTGGGTTAAGTGATGAAGAGCTTGAGCCTAAAAGGTCAATTGCTGGAAATCTACCTTCCTGATAGATGGCACGGGATAGAATAATACCCGAATCAAGATATGGGAAAATTGCCTGAACACCGCTGTCAGTAAGATCGTCAGCAGGGACATAAATCGCCTCAAAGGTTGTAATGGCATTTTTTTGCGTCGAAACAAGTCTTTCATGAAAGGAAGCCATTTCAGACGTTAGGGTAGACTGATAGCCTCCCTCTGAAGGAATGGAATTAATAAGGGTAGACAATTCGTACCCAGATTGTGCAAAACGGAAGATATTATCAATAAAAAACAATACGTCTTTTCCTAGCGTATCACGGAAGTATTCCGCCAATGTCACTCCTGTAAACGCAGTGCGGAACCTAAGTGCTGGATTCTCTCCCATCGATCCATAGATAAGACTAACGCCTTGCATAACCTTGCTTTCCTTAAGCGTTTCAAAAAGTTCTTCTCCTTCACGAGTGCGTTCTCCAACTCCAGTAAAAACGGTCACATTCTTTTCAGGATTTAGAATAACCAAATTGTGAATAACCTCAGAGATAATAACTGTTTTACCAACGCCTGCTCCTCCGAACAGTCCAACTTTTCCACCCTTAACAATAGGGGTAAAAAAGTCTACTGGCTTAATGCCTGTTTCTAATAATTCATTAGGGATCTTTACATCAGCGAATGCAACGTCTTTAGAAATAATCGGCCTCATTTCTTTAGCGTTAAGTGGTCCTAGCCCATCCTGTGGCTCACCCAAGGTATCAACAACGCGACCTAATAGCTCAGCTCCAACAGGAATTTTTATCGGCTGCTCGGTATTTACAACATCTGACCCGTGATGGAGCTTGGTAACATCTGTTAGTGCAAGACAGAAAAAAGAATTTGGACTGGCAGAGGTGTATACCTCCATCTTAACCCCGGGGTCTTCTCGGTAGACGAGCACATCGAATATCCTGGGTTTTTCACCAGTAAATTCTACTTCAACTATCTGTCCCTTAACCGATACTACCTTCCCAATTAACATATTTTTTAAGAATAAAGCACTTAGAATTAAGTATTAAGATCCATCACTCTTTATACTTTATTCTTTCTTCTTGATTCTTGGCTATTGTCAGCTCCAAATATCCCTTTGGAGCCAAGCTTCGCTCAGCTCCATATAACTAATCCCGATATTGTCTCTAGCTGTTTTTTATTTTGCATCTGGTGCTTTAAGAGTCTTTTTATTGACTGAAGTTTTTTTGATTCTTCATCGATATGAATGAGCGCTTCTTCCATAGCATTTACTCGAGAGGCATGACGTGCAAGCTGATTTTCAAGCAACGTTTGAGAAAATAAATTTGCTATGATCTGAGTCTCAAAGAAGTAAAAGATCTTCTCAAGAACTGGCTCAAAAATAAATCTATCTTCACGAGCAACAACCTCCTTGACCTCTGACTCAAATATATTTTCTCCGGTAATTGAAGTACCGATCGGACTTTGATTTACCACATTATCAAATTTTCCATAATATACATGCACTTGCTCGTATTGCAGAAATTTAGTCATGAGCTCTTTGATGTGTGCGACATCAACCCCGATGTCAGGAAGATCAAAAAAAGTAAAGGGCTTGCCCATGCCACTATTTTCAAACATTTCTTTTCCGGCACTACCAATAATCATTAAATCTGAATCTTTACCCTCAGGTTTTTTAAGATCTGCTATCAGTAACTTATATGTCTTTTGTGTTACAGATCCATATAGTCTACCATTCGAGGAAAGATACACCATGAGGGTCTTGCCGTTTTTTTGAAGCAGGGGAAGTATCGTTTTGCTTCCTTGTTTTCTTTTTATAAGCAGGTCTTTTACATCACGATCGTATGAAGATTTAAGGTCAACAAAAACATCCGATAGTTCTTGCAAAAAGTCGCGTGTTTTTAGCACTGAATCCTTAATTTTTTGCATGCGAATAACAGCGATTTCCTCATAGCTTTCTGCTAGATCTTTCAAGCTATTAAGCGCCTCTAAATTTTCAGCAATAATTTTCCTTTGTGGCATATTGTTATTTAATCAAAGCAAAATTGACGTTGTCTAATTTTCCTTTGTGGCATATTGTTATTTAATCAAAGCAAAATTGACGTTGTCTAATTTTCCTTTGTGGCATATTCCTTTAAAGTTTAAAGATAGAAACCTAAAATTTAAAACCAAAAATTCTTTTTTTAGTTTTGTTTTCTAGTATTAATATTCCTCATAGTTCTTTATTTTAAGTTCTCAGTTTTTGGTTTTAAGTTTCACTTTGTTGCTGGCGGTGCAACAGGCGCCGGAGCTGGTTCTACTGGTGCTGGTGGGGGCACCATATGCAGTCCGGTCATATCCATTATCATTTGCTTTTGACTCAAAATACTATCGTAAAAAGGTTTAATTTCTTTTGCAGTAGTCAGGTCATATAAAATCTTCTGTTTCTCACGATCATAATAACAAGCAATAAGAGCCTTTTTTGCCTTCATTAAATCCTCTTTACTTTGAATAAAGTCATTCATAATCATAGCAATAATAATGAGCTGGACCTTGTGAGGAACTGTCTCCTGATATGGTTGGCTAAAGAAGTTATTAACCATATCTCCAAGACGTAAATTCTTCTTAACTTCATCGGTCAATTCTTGCCCGAAATGACTCACAGACTGAAGCTTCGTAAAATCGGAAAGAAATGTGGTCAGCTCTTTATTTATCTCACGAGTGAGTTTGTCCAATGTCTGACGACCAACCCTCGTAACAGAAAGGGGGACGTTAACGGCTGGACGCATACCCTGATAGTAAATATTAGCATCCAAATAAATGTGGCCATCTGTGATTCCCATAACATTTGTTGAGATGTATCCAGTAAAGTCTCCTTCAACGATTTCTATAACAGGAAGGCAGGTAATAGAGACTTCACCTTTTTCTTTGTGCTTGAAATTACCAGCGCGCTCAAGAAGCTTAGAATGAACGTAAAAAATATCCCCAGGGTATGAATCACGACCAGGGAATCTTCGAGCAAGGAGGGATAACTCCCTGTAAAATTTTGCGTGCGTTGAGAGGTCATCTAGTATCAAAATAGTATTTTGCCCAAGATCTCTGAAATATTCACAAATAGCCATCGCAGCGTATGGGGTTTGGAAAATGAGCGTTGGCGAATCATACGAGCTTGTTGCAACAATGCATATTTTATTCATAACTTTTTCTTTCTCGAAGAATTCCTGAAGTCTTTTTATGTCACTTTTTTTCTTAGCGATTGCAGCATAAACAACAGTATTACCCTCAAATACCTGGTTTTTAATGGTTGTCATGATCAATGAAGTTTTACCCGTCTTTCTATCTCCGATGATAAGTTCGCGCTGGCCAATCCCAAGAGGAATCATAAGATCAATGAGAGATATTCCGGTAATAAGGGGTTGAGTGATTTTCTGTCTTCCTGAAATTCCTGCGGGTCGGGCGTCCAAATCTCTTAGAGTCGTCGGCGGGGTATATTTTATCGTGCTATCCATTGGCTCTCCCAAAGGATTTAGCACGTGACCCAGCACTTCAGGTCCAACGGGTACTGATAACGGTTGGTCAGTACGGGTTACCATTGTGCCCACCCTTATTGGTTCATGAGAAAAAACACGAGCCTCAACTTTGCCACGATTGATTGCAAATACCTCAGCTTTTTGGCCGGTTTCAAAAACGATAACTTCATGAGACTTTACTCGTGGAAGTCCTTCTATGAATACGATTGGATGTGCAACCTGGTACACAACTCCATACTCTCCTGATTTTTCGAGCAATGCATTAAATTCAGCGTTCATATTTTTTTACTAGAATTAAGTATCCAGAATTAAGTATTAAGCGCTTTTTCTTCATACTTTATTCTTAATCCTTCATTCTTTTGTACCTTTTTGGTGCTTACTGTTTTGTCGGGATGCTAGGCGAATTCTGAGGCTTGAAAGTCTGGGCAAAGATCTTGTCAAACTCGGGTTTTATAGAAAAATCCAAATACTTACCACCGGAAAGTATCGCAGCGCCGCCTATAAGACTATTATCTACCTTTATATCAAATAATACTTGCTTACTTGTATTAAGAACAAACCATCGAGACAACATTTGAAGGGTTTTTTCATTTGGCTCAAAGGCAAGAACAAGAGAAATTACCGGTAAGGTTGCTATTATCGTCTGGATTTTTTCTAGGAAATTTTTAATATCAAGCCTAGATTGAGCGTTAATATTGTTATCCCGAAGAATGGTCATAAATTTATCTTTCTTTTCAATTCCGAATTGTTCCATAAATACGCTTTCAGGGTTGAATTCTTTTTCAAATACTTTTTTAAGAATAGTTGTAATGCGAGCCGAAAAATCCACAGCCTGAGGTCTCGTGTTGAAAAGGTCAGAAAGATCTAATGCTTTTGTGTGATCCATTAGTCAAATACTCCTTCTTTTTTGGCTTTATCAAGCGACTTTAAGACAAGATTCTCATGATCCTCGATGGTAAGCGACTTATTCAGCACCTGCTGAGCAACACGCTCAACCAGAACAACGCTAGCCTGATCAATACGACGTATCTTGGCAGCTTTGTATTGTTCTATTTCCTTTTCAAGATTGGCAAGAATTTCTTGCCTGAAATTTTTGATCTGCATTTGAAGGTCAAGCTCCAATTCCTGGGTTACATTTTGAAATCCTGACAACGAATTGTCAGTTAATTGCTTTAAAGAATGCTTGTAGTCAGTTGTGACAGTATTTCCAGTCTCAAAAGCTTCCTTATGAACGTCGGTTATAATTTTTTGAAGTGCTTGGTCGAGGCTAATTTTTGAATTTGCGCCTACGCCCTGAACAGTAACGACCATTTGCTGCAATGAGGCATCAAGAGTTGCCTTTGTAGTCTGACTCAGATATTGAGCTCCGGCAAGGATTTGGTTAGCCTGGTGAGTGGCCACTTGCATAATCTGATTTGATTGATTCAAAGCACCCTCAACAATTTGATGCTGTTGAGTCGAGGAATGACCTACAACCTGGTCATAGTCAGTATCTATTTTATGGATTTTACGGTCAATTTCCTTCTCCTTATTACGCAGGCTCAAAAGGTAAAAGACAACAAAAACAATTATTACTAAGTTGAACACAACAGTAATAACCTGAAAGAGCAGGGTGGGCATATATTTAATATTAGGTCAATTTGACCTTTTTGTGAAGGGGAAAAAAATTATTTTGAGGCTATTAGTCCCATAGTCAGCTATTCCCGCATGACCTTTTCCGTCCCATAATTATTTATACTTGAAAATCTTAAATTTATCTATACAATCGCAATATGGCAAGCAACGAAAAAGATCGCAGAAGACAAAGAAAGTTGAGGCGAACTTTTGGAGACAAACCCGGAGCAGCAGAGCGCTCAATCATCCCAGAATCACCGAGACTTGAACCTGACATTGAACATGTAATAGCTGCTGCTTCTCCCTCTGTCGAAGAGCAAGAGGACGCAACAGTACATGAAGTAACTGAAGAACCACAGATAGAAGCAACTACTCCAAGCCTAGACACTGATGGTCAAGAAAAATCTTATCCACACTTTGACTTAACAGAAGACGCACATGATATAGAACGCGATAATGGTATAGAAAAATTAGTTGATGCGGGAAGGCTACCGATAAGCCGAATTTTCGCGGAAACAGGCAAAGGGAAGCTGTACTTTGTTTGGATTTTGCCGATGGATGTAAATAATGTGGGAATAATTGATGGAAATCCAATGGATGGATATAAGGCTATAACAAAAGACGGTTCTACCGTTGCATCATGCCCTATGTTTGACTTCACACTTGAGCAACACAAAAGATTCGATCAAAGATTTAACGCATATTACAACGCTACCCATCCAGAACAACCACAGGCATCAGAATAACCCAACCTCACGAATCTGAACATTTTAAGCATTTCCAAACGTGACACTTTGAGCCGTTGTATCCAGTAAACATTTGCCATTATCCGCGAAGCGCGTTAAAATTTTCTGATTCTAAACATACCACTTTATGCCGTTGTATCCAGTAAACATTTGCCGTATCAAGGAAGCACGTGAAGATTTTCTGACTGCAGTGAAAGTGGGGGATCCAGCAGCGAGCTTGCGAGATTGCTGAGGGGGTTGACATCACACCGTTCACAAAGGAAGAAAATTAGTGACCCTTGATGGCAAAGAGCTTTGGATACTTTCTCGGAGAAAGTATCAGAGTAAAAAGATCATTTAAAACTTAACGTAAGTCTTTGGTTGCTTTCTTCGACTGGAAAGTATCAAGTATAATAATATTCACATGAATAACTCCTGCACATTCTACATTGCCCGCCATGGGCAGACAGACTGGAATGAAAAAGGATTAGTTCAGGGTCACCAAGACTCCTTATTAACGCTACTTGGCGAACAGCAAGCAAAAAACTTGGCAATCGAGCTTTATGATATCAACTTTGACTTAGCATTCTCATCAGATCTTCTTCGTGCAAAAAGAACCGCAGAAATTGTAGTGCTTGAGAAAAAGCTAGCTGTTGCTACAACGCAAGCTCTTAGAGAGCGAGGGTACGGGAAGTATGAGGGCCAACCATATGATACCCTTCGCGTATATGACGACTTTTATGAAGCGCTCCAAGATGAAGAAAAATTCACATCCAAATTTGAAGACATTGAAAGCGATGAAATGATAATAACGAGACTTATTACTTTTCTTCGAGAAACAGCTATTTTACATCCGGGAAAGAATATTCTAGTCATAACTCATGGGGATGTGATGCACAAATTTCTGATCAAGATGGGTTTTGGAACACACGAAAATTTCCCGAGAGGTGCTATAGGAAATACTGCTTTTTTTAAATTAATCTCTGACGGGGTTAATTTTGAAGTTACACAGACGAGTAGAATAGTACGACCAACCCCCCTCAGATAAGGTTTGATATAATTTGCGCATGGAAATTCCACGCCCTCCACTTGAAAGACCCAGAGCCCTGGTTCTTGATGCAGATCAGACAGTAGTATTTCCTGATTTTAGTAATAATGCACCAGGTAGAATAGTTGCTGCGGTACGAAAACTTGATGCAGTGGGGGTGCCTGTAACATTTTGCACTGGCAGACTCCCTCATGCAGCAATCGGGCTTTTTGAAGGCATGGGCATAACTATTCCATTAAGTGCTGACTACGGCAATACTCTTGTTTCACCAGAGGGGAATGTTCTATGGCATGCGTCAATGGATCCAGATGTTGCAGGCCAAATAAGTAAGAGACTTACTGAGCATACGGGAATAACACCACGGTATGAATATACATCGTATACCTCACCTGAAGAAATCAAAACATCTCCTCTTCAAAATATCATAGGTATTAAAATGAAAACTGAATCTGGCATGGAGAAAAATCTGGCTGACATTGCAAAAGAATTTGACCTCCCTTTTTTCTCACGAGATATTCGCGGAAGTACAGAATTTACTGCATGGCCAACCCGACTTGATAAAGGTACAGGCCTTGTAATGCTGGCAGAAATCATGGGCGTCCCGCCTGAAGATATTATTACAGCAGGTGACGATCGTCCTGATATTCCAATGTTTGAGGTAAGCGGATGGGGTGTTGCGGTAAGAAATGCTAGACCTGACGTAAAAGAGTCAGCAGATAAAATTGTTCCTGGAGTTACAAATCACGGAGTTGCACAACTTATCGAGAAATATATAGTAAGAAGACTTAGATAACTTTTATATACCCATTTATGGCAAGCTCTGAAGAACAACAACTCCCATTACTAGACACGGGGGAATATTTATTTCATCGTAAATCGGACGCAGAAGTCAGAAGAATCGCCATGGGTCTATCAGACATTCCAATAGAAGATTGTCTAGAGCTTGCTGAGGAAAGTCCACTTGCTTTATTTCGAGATGCATACAATGCAATTACCCCAGAACCAGGTCGTGCAACAGATGTAGATTATTACGAAACAGTTAGCAAAACCCGAGATATTCTCTTTGCCTTTTGGGCAGGAAAGTTATTGAATTATTTGGACTCACGTAAGGGAAAAAGTTCCGTGGAATATATGGGAAGCGCTAACGAAGATGATCCTTCTGCACAACTACACATCGGAAATGAGTCTGGATATGGGCTGTACCCATACTCACTAGTGCTGCAGGAAGGCAATCAAACAACAAAAATGGATTATCATTATCATGCCAAAAAAGGCTTTATGGATATAGATATAAAATGGCCACAGATAAAATTTGCATTGAACGATGATAGTGGACAACCGCTGGAGACATATGGATTTAGTTTTAGAAGGTACGACCTGACATTCGCACGAAGAAGCCTGGTTATTCCGGATGCCAACGGATATCAAGGAGTTGTAATGGAATCAACGATTGCGCTCCCCAGATACACAGATCATAAGAGAAAACCCAACGGATAATCCTACCCTCGAGGAGCTGTTGAAGCATCAATTCTCGTAATCACTTCTTCAATATATCCTACTAATTCTTCTGGAGCTTTGCCCGTCTTTACACTCATCCCTTGGAGTAATGAATTATAAATAACTTTAGCTTGTGCATCTCGCATGCGAATGTTGTCTCCGATTACACCATCAAAGTCTACAAATACATGCCCGTCCATGAATATATCTCCAAAGCGCTCTTTATCAAGCAGCTCGTCAAATGAATCAATAGCATGTAGCGCTTCCCTTTGAGCATCTAATTCTTCTCTAGCTTTTTCATAACCGACAGTATCCCCATACTGTTTTAATGCCTCAACTTTTGCTCTAGCATTCCTTCCTTCACGGCTTGCAGAGAACCATACTGGTACAACTTCAACCTGTCCACCTTTATTACCCAACTTTTCATCTAAAGCCTTTCTCACCTTGCTAAAATTTCCTACAGAATCTTCAATAACAACAAGTTTTAAGTGCCCATCAGGGTTCTTTTCTAATGCTGACTGCGCGTATTCCGAGAGTCTGTCGAATTTATTGTCCGCTACCATATATGCTGTTTTTTCTCTAACAAATCTTCCTCTTTCTTCCTTTGGTATCGAATGCATGAAATGGCGCAATATTTGAGAGTTGTCTATTTTCCCTGCTTGATATCCCGTTGCGGCAACATCCCCAGTAGACCAGATAGCAATTGATGCAATATCATCTTTATAGGTTGCAACAAGATCTGGCATGCTACTTGTGAGACTCGGTTCTACAAGTTCTTGCATGTTGATACCGTGAAGACCTCGGATCATTGCACTTTCAAATGCAGAAAATCCATCTCCACCATCTTTTTCTCCAGTAACATGTCCCCACATTTCGGCGGCGTATTTGTGATAATCCATATCTCCTTCTTTTTCAACTTGGGATTGAAGCTGAAATGTATAGTCATGCATTTCTGGTGATACAGGAAGAGTCAATACCCCCTGTACTCCTACCTCAGGAGATAGTCCTTGCAAACTATGTTTTGCATGCAAAGATGCTTCCCTAAAATTCTGTAACTTTACTTGGCCTGCTTCTGCTGTCATATTAACAATATTATAACTCACGAAATTGCCAATTGAGATTTGAGAATTGAAAATTAAAGAAAACTTCACCAATTGTTGATCTGTACTTGAGATTTCGACGGAATGAATGGCACGTATTGCAAAAGGGGAAAGGCGGTCTAACATCTCAGAGTCCGGTACTTTTAATGAATGCAGGAGAAACCGTACGTACAAGGCAACTCTTGGTGAGAGCTTTTGGTACTTTTTTCGGCAGAAAAGTACAAACACATTTCGGCAGAAAGTATTGAGTATTCTGAGTGATATAATTTACATATGATAATTAGACCAATAAAAGAAGACGACTTTCCAATATTAGCGGGCATATACACTGTCGCATATAACAGTCTAAATATAGGAGAGAATTGGGACGATAAAAGCTCTGAGAAACTCCTTCGACATTTACATTCAGAGCAAGAAGATTTATTTTTTGTTGCTGAAGAAAATGGTGAAGTAGTAGGAGGAATTACTGCGCCCATAAAGCCATGGTGGGATGGTAATCATCTTGTTGACGGGGAATTATTTGTCCATCCAGATCATCAAAGGAAGGGCATTGGAAAAAAATTAATCAAGCGTCTATTTACCGAGGCGCAAGAAAAATATCAAGCAATTTCCTGGGACACATTTACCCACAGAGTGTATGATCATCCTCTCGATTGGTACAAAAGCATCGGTTTTTCTGAGATAAAAGAATGGGTCATGATCACAGGCAACATCAAAGAAGTCCTCGAAAAGATTAAATAAAATTGTTAGTCATTTTTTCCACTTTTTTATAATTCTTCAAAATTGTTTCTAGATCTTTTCCATCTCTATAGCTTTGTTTATCAAGCATTTTTGATTTGTCTCCCTTTGGCCAAATACGCCAGGAGTCATTATCGATAACATCAGCAACCATAATTTTTCCTTTTTCATTTTTACCAAATTCTATTTTCATATCAACCAATGTCACATCTTGTTCTGCCCATGTATTTTCAAAAGTCCTAAAAACTTTTCGGGTTATACTTTTCATTTTTAAAATATCTCGATGCGTGATTCCTAATTTTTTTAATTCTACTTTTCCAACCGAAGTACGAGTGGAAACGGGGTCTTTAGGGCTAAAAAGTAACGCTTTATCACTGTCTTTTTTTATTTCGAGAATAGGGTCATGTCTTTTGTCATCTTTTATATAGAATTCAACAGGAATTATTTTCATTCTTTTTCCCTCTGGTATATGTGGGTTCCTCTTTATAAAAGATCCAAAAGCAATTCTTCTTGCAACGCATTCCAATGGAATCATTGTAGCTTTATGTACAGTAAAAGAGGTCGGACTTACTTGATTAATGAAATGATTTGGAATCTTTGTTTTTTTTAAAAGACGAAATGCATTGACTGTTGTAGTAGTAGCAATTTTTCCTTTACTTACTAGGGAGTCTTTTCTGGCACCGTCTCCGGCAGTGATATCATCCTTATTCTCAATAAGAACTACCTCGGGATTTTCTGTCGTCCAAATGATCTTGGTTTTACCTTCGACAATTTTCTTAACGGCCACATTTTCATGATATCAAAATTAACAAAACTTGTAACCTATTTAACCACATATCCTCCAGCCTGCTGAATTTATACCCTGCATTGTCTGCACTTCAATAAAACGCTAAATTTCCATCAAAGTAATGTTGCCGCTTTGTGCGGAGTTATTTATAAAGTCTTCGCTTTAAGGAAGCGCGTTAAAATTTTCTGAGTATTAACATGCCGCTTTGCGCGGATATAAGCCACAAATATCGTCGGCCTGCTGAATTTGTACTGCTTAAAGTCTGTGCTTCAAGGAAGCGCGTCGAAATTTTTAAAGATATGCCGCTTTGTGCGGATGTATGAGAAATGAATGCAATGAAACGGTTCACGAAGTGAAAAAAGAGTGATAGGCGAGCCGATACATTCGCGGCGCAGTCCGTCTCTTTTAGTGTAATGGAATGAAATTTTGAATACGGGGAGCACAACGATGGCAGAGACTTTGGATACTTTCGCAGATACGAAAGTATCAGAAAAATATTTGTGCTATCATTTATCTCATGGAATTTGATGGGCCGGCAGATAGTGACTCAGATATCTTTGATAGATATGAAAACATAATTGACAGGGCATTGGGAGTCACGACAGACAAAATAGCAACATTAGCAACCGAAGAGGTAGATCCAAGAGAAGCAATCCAGTGGGGTATTGATTATATTGCTTATAATAGCCAGTCTGACATAATCGCACTTCGACAACTCGACAGACATCGTCCCGAAGGTCGAGCCTTTAGGGGTGAGGTGGGAGCTTATCACAATATGCTATCTCAAGCACTAACTTTTAGCGCCCATCTTCTTGATAGTCTTACGGATCAGCCAGACGCAGAAGGATTTAGAGAATATTTCAAACAAAAAGCTGAAGCATTTAAGAAAGCTGCCATCATGCCAGACGACTCTCTTGACGAAGTTAACATGCAGCTCTCTCGGGGTTTTGAAAAAATCACCGGCCTCATACCAGATGAAGGTATGATGGCGACGCCACCAATGATTGCCTGGATGGACCCAAGATTTAATGGAGAAGGCGACATCCCCCAACCACAGTAAATCATGAAAAACATTCTCATTCTCCACGGAGCAGGCAACGATTCACAAGGCAATTGGTTCCCTTGGCTCAAATCAGAGATGGAGAAAAAGGGTTATAAAGCATGGTGTCCTGATCTTCCAAATACCGAAACTCCAATTCTAGAAGAATGGTTAGATACGATATTTTCCAATAAAGAATGGGAATTTAATAAAGACTCAGTTATCATCGGGCACTCCGCAGGAGCAACACTAATTTTAAGAATTTTAGAAAAGATCAATTCCAAAATCGACAAAGCGATTCTTGTTGCTGGACCAATTGATAAAGGGCAGTATCCAGAGTTCTTTCACTATAAAGAAAGCGTTACAAAAGATCCTTACGTGTGGGAAAAAATCAAAAGTTCTTGCAAAAATTTCTACTTCATAGCATCCGACAATGACCCATATGATTGTGGACGACGTCATGCAAAAGTGATGCAGGAAAATTTAGGCGGAGAAATCATCCTAAAAGAAGGGCAAGGACATTTCAATTTAGAAGTATCAGAAGATTACCGCCAATTCCCATTACTTGTAGAATTAATAGCTTAGCTATATAAATAGAGTAAGGAACCTACAGCCAACGAAGACGGAGCATCAGAGAGAGCCATTTTCAGAAGAAGTAAGAAATTTTCAAGAATCGTACTTTGAGAAGGTTAAGCCTATTCTTGAGACTTGGCTTATTGATCGAGAAACTGGCCAACCCGCAACTGAAGAAGTCGAAGAAGATTTAGTAATCATGCGGGACAGTACAACCGGAGCAAATGATCGCAAATATTTCGTTGCGGAAGAAGAGGGAAATGTAATTGGAGTAATTGGCATCAAGCAACCAGAAGACACAATGCGCGCATTTGCTGCAACTGAAAATCCACTGGAATTAGTCAATGCTTATGTTAGCAAAGATCAGCGGGCAGGAAGAGGAGTAGGACGCGCTTTGGTAAAAAGCGCTGAGGATGAGGCAAGGAGTAGAGGCAATACAGAAATTATTTTAAATAGTGGTCCCCGATATGAGACGACCGCATGGGGATTTTACGACGGTCTTCCAGGTTTTAGTAGAGTAGGAGTCGCGGAAAATTTTTATGGAGAAGGAACCGACGCCCCAGTCTGGAGTAAGAGGTTAGATCCTCAAATTCCACAATAGATGGTCTTTTCCAAGAAACATTGCACTCCAAGTCTACTTGCATCAAAGTGGGGTAGTGGTAAATCTTTTGGGTCACACCACAACCATTCCTCACATTTTTCCGATTCCATAACAGTTAACTCTCCGCTAAATTCTTTAGTATGAAGAATTATTGAAACGTAGTGCTTTCCTTCATCTTTATAAGTCTCAAGATTATTTGTGACAGCAATTATTTTTGGATTTTCGATTGATAGATTTGTTTCTTCTAGCACTTCACGAATTGCGGCTTTCTCGAAAGTTTCACCTAATTCTAAATGCCCACCTGGGATAGAGTAATAGGGCGCATGGGAGCCTTTTCTTTTCCCAATAAGAATTCTCCCATCAACATTTTCAATAATTATTCCTATCCCAACCCTAGGTAAGTCATTCATAGAGCTATTGTATCAGAGCTCCAATTCTTGCGTCTACAAAAAAATGTGGTATAAAGTTGTATGTCAGAAATCAGCGGATATACCATAAAAGCGTACTATACTGATCCTCAGGGTCAAGAGCCTGCGTCTCAAATTTCTCTCGGTAGTGGCTCTATAGATATGCAACGTATGGATTTTTATTTCGGAGGAAACGAAACAACTCCGAGCATACTGATAGAGAATGTCCCTACTTATATTGAAGAGGGTGTCGTTATGGGTGACAACGGACAATCAATTGGTATGGAACGATATGCCGATGGCGTGCTTGCTAGAGTTCATTCAATAGCTGCAAATGAGTATTCCAAGCGAGGATATTTCACAACGGCAGAGTATGCAGCAAAACGCTCAGAGCTTTTCGCCCTAGTGGATTCAACTATGCACTCCTCTCCACAAAAATCTACAGCGACAATTAGCTAAAACTACAATGTCTCTAGGCATTTAGCAAGACAATACAGAATAATATAAATCCCAGTGCAGCATTTATCCATGGGAACATCCAATAGGCTTTAGTTATTGTAAATTTCTTAAGCAATACCAGAATGGGAAAGACTGCATAAATCAATCCAACTATTAATAATGGTGTGTACGACAAAACAAGTACTACCGCAAATAACCACAGGATGCTTGTCACAATAAGACTACTCTTGTATCCCATCGCTGTTGCCGTTGTTCTGATTCCTGCTTTTGTGTCTACATCGATATCAACAATTGCTGAAAAAAGATGCATTGCTATTGCCCAAAGACTTCCTGCAATGAGGATATTAAATGGCGGCATGGTGCCCGTGATCAATAGATAACCGATTATTCCGGGGATTATATAAAAGAAATTTGAAAGGGAGTCAAAAAATATTTTTGTCTTGAAGCGAATCGGAGGGCTGCTATAAAAAAATCCGATAAATAAGAATAAAAGTAACGCAGCTGAAATTTCCGGACTAATAAAAAGAAGTGGCAAGGAAAGTAGGGCAGACAATACAACCAATACCAATGAGAGCCTAGCATCCTTTTGCCGTAAGTAAGCTTCTTGCTTATATTTTTTGGGGTTTATCTTATCAAGAGACCTGTCAAAATAATCATTTATCCCATAAATAAAGATGTTTGCCGGCAGCAGAAAGTAGAAGAAGCCATACAAAATTTCGGCTCTTAACAAGCTCTGTAAGTTACTAAAAGCAGCAATTCCTACAAGATATGGACCCAATGTATAAAGCCAAAAGCGGGGTCTTGAAAGAACAATAATTTTTTTTATAGTCATTTGTCTCGATTGTTACTAAAGTCCACTAGATCTGCAAATACCAATTTATATTTATGAGGTATATCAATAGTATTAAGAATATTCCTAGCGATAATCGACTTATCCTCACGAACTTTTTGGATTAAGGGCAATACGTTGTGCTCTTTTAAATACTTTTTAATAATGGTTATATCTCCATCAGAGAGCTGTTTGCTGCCATAAATTAATTCAAGCTCTGATCTTACTGCCTTATCAGTCGACTTAAATAACGCATGGCGAAAGAGTGTTTTTTTATTCTCACGGATGTCAGATCCTACTGGTTTTCCCATGATCTTCTCATCTCCGTAAATTCCCAATTCATCATCTTTTATTTGAAATGCAATTCCTAATGATTCTCCAAAAGACTCAAAATTTTGAAGCGTTGTGTCATCGTATCCTGCTAGCATTCCTCCTATTCTTAGTGGCAGTGAGAAAGAGTACCTGGCCGTTTTAAATTTATAAAGTTCAATAATTTCCTCCTCAGAAGGCTCGAAATCACTAAGACCAAAGTGTATATCCGTGATTTGGGCAAATCCCACCTTTTGTAATTCGTAAGCACTGGTTTGTAAAATTCTAAGGCTTTGAGATGTATCTTCAAGTGTTCCTATTAATTCATACGCCATAAAAAGCGCTAGGTCACCTATGCATATAGCCATAGCATTGCCATAATTTTTTGGATTATTTGCATGGATTTTTTTACCATCCTGTATTGATTGAGCAAGGACAGTAGGTTTTCCGCGACGTATATGATCATCGTCCATAATGTCATCATGTATAAGAAGTCCTGCATGGAACAACTCCATGGAAGCAGCCAACTTCATGGCATCGGAAGTTATAGTATTTTTTCTTGATTCATATGCTAACAATATGAGAGTCCCGCGAATTAGTTTTCCACTTGTTACTGTCTGTTTTATTTTATTGATACTCTGTACATAGAGTGGTTTGTCTGCAAATTCTGCCAATTTTGCCTCTAAATAGCCGAGTAGAGTTTTCTCAAGAGCTGGCCTATGAAATGAAATGTAATCTTTGAGCTTCATGCTGTAAAAAACTGTTTAACGTATTCTGCAAATATTCTCGCTTTTGATGGCTTAATCTTTTTCTCAAAAACAACCATAGGATTTTTTAAAATTTGTTCTGCTGTCCACTCATACATTGATGCAGCTGTTGCGACGGGAATCCTTGTCGAATGGGGAATGTATGGGTATCCTTTCCTTGCGGTTTCTTGTATCTTTTTATATCTTTTTATTTCAAAGGTAATTAATTTTTTAAATGCACTACCATCAACTGCGTCCGAAATTTTTGAAATTCCAAATCTATTCAAGTCTTCCTGTGGTAAATACTGACGATTTAGATCAATGTCTTCTTTTACATCACGGATAAAATTAACAAATTGCATCGCTTTGCCTTGCATTTGAGCGGCACTCTCGGCTTTACGGGAAAGACCTAGAATCCGTGCCATCATAAGACCAATCACTTCAGCCGAACCATACATATACTCCTCGAGTTCTTCATACGTTGCGTAGTGACTTTTGACAAGATCTTGTTCCATAGCATTTAAGAATGCGTCGACCCATTTTTTTTCAAAATCATATTCCCTACATAAAAGGACAAAATCAGTAATAACATCGTTGTTAACATCTGACGTAAATGCCTTTTCAGTAAGAGCTCTAAATTTGTAAAAACCTTTCTTGTCTTGAGGAATCTTATCTACAAAATCGTCTGCGGTTCTGACAAATGCGTAGAGTCTAGTGACATCATTTCTTACATTTTTTGGGAAAAAAAGACTGGCAGTGTGATACGTCTTACTCCCATTTTTAAAGATTTCATTTTTGTTCTTCATATATTCTCTTGCTTACTAGTTCTGCGGATATCAAGCACATTGGCATACCTATACCAGGTTGAGTAAATTGTCCAACATAATACAAATTGTCTACTTTCTTGCTTTTCATTGCGGGCCTGAAAAGAGCAGTCTGACTCAAGGTATGTGCAAGACCAAGCGCTGTACCTTCGTATGCGTTGTAATCATTTTTAAAGTCATTCACGGAAAAAGTGCGCTTTACTACGATATGATCGCGAATGTTTTGGCCTATTAACTCCTCAACGTGACCTATAATAAAGTCGGCATATTCACTTCTTTTTTTCTGTGTATCTTTCACAAATGGGGAAATCGGCACAAGTATAAATACGTTCTCGCAACCCCTAGGTGCAACTGATGGATCAGTCTTTGAAGGTGTACATATATATAAAGATGGTGCATCGGGATAGGAGGGTTTTGTAAAAATCTGATCGAAGTGATGTTCCCAATCGTATGCAAAAGACAACGTGTGATGCTTGAGCGAAGAGTATTGTTTATCAAGCCCCAAATAAAGAAGAAATGCAGATGGAGCAAGTGTTCTTTTTTTCCAATATTTCTTCGAATACGTCTGATATTTATTTTCGAGCAAATTCAATTCAGTAAATGCATAGTCAGCATTTGAGACTACAATATCTGCAGGGTATTCTTTTCCATCAACCCTAACCCCAGTGGCTTTTCCGTCTTTTACAACAATTTTTGTAACACTTTTATTCGTAATGATTTTTACATTATTATTCTCAGAAAGTTTCTGAAGGGATCTTATCAACATATAAATTCCACCCATTGGATAGAATACTCCCAAGTTAAAATCTACATGAGAAAGAATAGAGTAGAAGGAAGGAGTCTTTTTTGGAGAACCGCCAAGAAAGACGATCGAGTACATAAGTATCTGCTGTATTCTTTTGCTCTTAGTAAAGCTCTTCACGTATTTATCAAGACTGCTAATCAAATTTATTTTTCTTCCCTCCCGCATAAGATCAACTGATAGAAAGTCTTTGAAAGATCGAAATTCCTTATAGAGGATATATTTCATTGCCAATTCATATTCGCTCTTTGCCTTATTCAAAAATTCTTTAATTTTTTTTCCAGATCCAGCCTCTAATGAATCAAATAATGCGTAATTCTTCTTCATGTCAGCACTTAAGTCAGTGAAGTCTCCTTTTCCAAAAAATACCCGATAATTTGGGTCTAATCTCCTTAAGTCCATCAGATCAGAGGCTTTCTTCCCAAATTTTTTGAAGAAATTATCAAATACATCAGGCATCAAATACCATGATGGTCCCATGTCAAAAGTGAATCCCTTTGATTTCCAAATAGCAGCTCTTCCACCAATCATTTTGTTTTTCTCAATTACTGTCACTTGATATCCTTCTTTCCCAAGAAGAGCAGCAGTAGCCAGTCCCCCAATACCTGCTCCAATAATTACTACTTTTTTATTTGCCATGATTTAGTATAGCTCTGATTAAAAGACTGTGTATTTTTTTAACGACACGATCACGCTCTATTGGCGACAATTTGTGGGGAAAGTACTCCAATACAAATCCATTAATGCTGTGCGCAATTACCTGAGCATCCTCGTATACGTCCTTTACCTCAAATTCTCCTGACTCTTTCCCACGCCTAAGCACTTCTTCAATATGTAGGTACGTCTTTGGTGGCAAGAAACCGTCATCATTTTTCTTAAACTTCTTTCTAAATGCCAAATAATATTTGAGGACGTAGACAATATCTTCTGCATTTGAGAATTGAAATTCTATTCGTTGCTTGAGCATCTCAGACGATGTCTCAAGCTCAGGAAGAAGCTTTCGTTTTTTTCCAAGATCTGTGTTGGTAGTATCAAAAATTTCCTCAAGCAATTTTTCTTTAGATGGAAAGTAATGATAGATATTTGAAAGCGTTGTACCGGAGGTTGACGCAAGACTCCTCATAGAAACACCTCCATACCCATTGGTGGCAAAAAGGTGTTTTGTCTTCTTAAGAATTGTATCTCGTGTATTCATGTAACGAACGTATGTTCTATTATTCTAATTTATAAACTCATGTAAATAAAGTGGTATTTACCTTATGTGATCTAAATCATTGTCGGCCACACCACGAAGAGTTAGCATCTAGATATAAGAAAGAATTCAAGATAGGAGGTGAGATATATGAAAAATCATGCAGGATCAGGAGCCATTTACGGACTAGGAATGCTGGGGGCACTAGTATATTTTATCCAACATGCAACCACATTTTGGGAAGGAGTTGTAGGAATTATTCAAGCGATTTTTTGGCCTGGAGTTGTAGTGTACAAAGTCTTAGAGCTATTAAAAATGTAACTAAATTATATGTTTGGACTAAAAGGACCGGGCGTCCCGGAATTAGACGCACAGGAAGTATATGACGACTTGCAAAGCAAGAAGAAAGTCATATTAGTTGATGTAAGAACAGTACAAGAATACAGTCGGGGGAGCATAGAAGGTAGCATAAATATCCCACTTCAGGATTTATCAGAAGAAATAGAAAATGAGATTCCCGACAAAACCAGAACTATCTATGTGTATTGTCTGAGCGGATCAAGAAGCGTCGCGGCTGTTGATCAAATGATAAAGATGGGCTATAAAAATGTCTATAGCATGAAAAGCGGCATTCTCGCATGGAGAACGAAGCAGCTCCCTTTCACAATGCCTCACTCTTAAAGGACAGTATGAAGACTTCGCAGCAGCATTTAAGAAAGTCTGAGAGATTAAGCAAACGCCCCCAGACCGAGAAGGTCCGAGGGCGCAAGCACTAGACAAGGAGCCGGTTAGCGGCGGGAGCGCGAGTTGCCTTTCGCGCGAGCGTAGATTTCCAGCAACCTGATGAACAGGTTGATGGCATCCAGGATGAGGGCTCCGGCGACGTCGATCGCGTTGTTGTAGGTGCGGGGAAGCTCCATCGCGCGCGCCCAGTCGTAGGCGACGTACAATGTAAAGATGAGCATCCCTCCCCACAAGAGGAGTAAGTCGAGCCACTCGAATTCCACCCCGTTCTGAAGCAGGACGATCTGTCCGACGCCAGCCAGCAGGATGAAAATGAGTCCCCCAAGAAGGAAAGGCCCCAGTCCGTCGAAGAACTGAGGGTAGATGATACCCGCGAGCGACATGATGCCCATGATGGCGCATGTCGTGAGCAGGGCGTAGAGGACGATGTCCGCGTCGTACAACGCAACGACAGGTCCGATCATCAGCCCCATCCCGACGCTCATCATGATGACGCCAACGGAGCTAATGCCAGGATCGTCGCTCAATTCAAAGACGAAGATCCCGATGATGGCGAGCACAAAGCTGCCAATAAGAAGAACCCAAGTGGGCTCCCAGTTGTAGCTGAGGGCTACGCCTCCGGCGGTGACGCCAGCCAAGAGCAGAGTGGCCAGAGCGATCGTACGGATGTATGTCTCCGTAGAGATGCTGTCTGGCCCGGACTTCTTCCAGACCTGGGAAGTGTACAAGACCTACCTCCTGATTACCGACCCTCTTGAGACGGTATCCAAACCGAAAAAATATTTTTCAGATTGAAAACCGACTCAAGCTTATCAAAGTGCAAAAATACTATAGATCTATGAATAGCCAAGCATGAGGTTATTCCAAATTCTATAGGACGCGATTATAGCATATTTAGGGCTAATTTAACCATGTTATGCCAAGGATTTTCTTGCAAGAAATGATGCATCAGACAGGATTTTGAGTTTTTAAAACAGAAAGAAACAGCGCTATAATTGGACTATGATCATTTCAAAACACTCTCATTCCTGCTTGCTCGTAAAAGAGAACAATCAGACCTTCCTAATTGATCCGGGAAATTACATATATGAAGAAAAAGCTCTTGATATAAATTCGTTAGAAAAGTTAGATTACATTTTGATAACCCACGAGCACCCGGATCATATGTATATACCTTTTATAAAAGAATTGATAGAAAAATTCCCAGATCTAAAAATAATTACTAACGCATCAGCGGTTAACGTTTTAAAAGAAGCCAACATCGAAGCATCGATGGAGGGCAGTCATGAGATACAAATTTCACCCACTCCGCATGAAAGAGTTTTTGGAGTAGTGCCACCAGAAAATATTCAATTCTCATTATTTAATAATCTTACACATCCTGGCGACTCATTACATTTTTCGCTTAGTACACCAATTCTTGCGTTACCTCTCCAAGCACCCTGGTGCAGTCTGACAGAAGCAGTAGAATATGCTGTCTCTATGCATCCAAAAATTATTATTCCAATCCATGATTGGCACTGGAATGAAAAGGCAAGAAATGCATTCTACGAGAGACTAATAAAATACTTTGGAGAAAATGATATCGACTTTAATCCTCTGAAAAAAGGTGAAACTTTTGAGACAACAAACTAGTATGGATTTTGAAGGAGTAATAATTGAAGAAAGTCTTAGTAACAAAAGTCTACTAAATGACATAGAAATCAAATCTACAAAGATAGAAGAAGCAACTCCAAGACATAAGACCCCATGGCTTTCACAGTGGACTTTGCATACTGTCACAATTTCAGAGAGTAGAGCAGACCAAGTAGCAAAAGCCTTATCAAATTCTTTGGACTACTCACATGGCACTTCTTGGTATGCTGATTTTAAAAATGACACTACCCATTACATCATCTTTCAAAATAAAATTTTTGTGATTGATAGATCTAAAAAAGAAGATTATGAGAAAGCAACTGCGTATGGAATTTCTCTAGGCATCCCTCCATACCAAGTCGACTTTGCTCCTAATGTAGTGGTGTGGGAAAGATAAAAGACTAGCGTAACCCTTCGAAGAATTCCTTTATCAAATTTTTTGCCTCTGTGACCTCTGTATAATTCTTTACATTAAATTTCTCATTTCCTTCTATGAGAGCAGAAAGACTTTTGTCATCAGAGGGTCTATATAGAAGAAGATTTGGAATATCTCTTGCCTCAGCATTTGCCAATTCGTATCCTACCCCAAGACTTGGCTGTGTAATTTCAGAAACGAGCACGTCAGTTTCTTCCATCCACTTAGCATTTCGTGCAGAAATAAATTTCTTTGAATTTTCTTCTTCTCCCATGGGGGTGAGTGCTGTATTTCCCACATGCTTTGTAAGCACATCTCCATACTTAGAAAGTTCTTCAACTATTTCGTGGTAAATTTGTCCGTCATCACGTCCTGCGCGGATCGAAGCTGCAAAATAAATATTCACAAGTCTATTGTACCACGAGGAAATGAATTTTCGATTTGAACACAGTTATCGTGAGTGCTAGAATGACTTCAATTATGGAAAAACTGTGTAAATTCTACATTGGAGATATAAATGCTCCTCTTTGTAATTTTAGGGAAAGAACTGAGAGCATTGTAGAGCCATCAAAAGCTGAGGCAGTAGGAGAAGATGGAGAATGGGACCAAGATTTTGATAAATGTATTCCAGCTGATCAGAGTAGGGTAATACCTGAGATAATTGCGGGTCAAATTAAATGCAGCATGTATACAGAAGACATTGGAGAATTAATACTTGTGAAATTCGGCCTTCCGACAACTCTTATAGATGTGTCAAAGGGGTTGAACCCTTAAAAACATAGAAGCGTAGTAAAATAAGTTAATGGATTTTACGGGCATCATTATCGAAGAAAGTCTCAAAGACACTAGTTTTTTAAAAAGTTTAAACATCACATTCACCGAAACTGAAGAAGTAACCAACTTCCCTATCAATGAATAGAAATAGTGTATTTGTAATTTCAGAAAAATCATTAGCTGAATTTGTTAAAAAATATTACGAGGGTCACAACACAAAAGACTATGAATTCGTAGTTGCGCTTAATATTCTAAGGAACGTTCAACGAGCCAACAATACTCAGTATTCAGCAGTTTTTGAATTTAAAGATAGCAACAACGATGTCGCTACAAATCTTAACCCAACACCAGAAGATACACACCATATAATGCGAAATTTATTAATGCAAGACACACCAGTCGATTTCGCGATAGTAAAAGGTTCACCTTCTAGTCATGATAGTGAGGCATTAGCCTTTCAAGTCAAACGATTTATCGGTCATTCAGACGAAACCTATACTAGGGATTTATTGGACTACATAGATAAAACATGTAAAAAATATCATTCTATCGATGTTAGCTTGATTATTCTTGCTGATGTTACTGAAGCTTTAGATGGCATTAAAGCGATGATTGATATTAATTTCCTTCGCAAAAATATTGATTCTAATCTAAATCCTTTTCAGGATATTTATTTAATCACCTTTGATAAAGAATCAAAACTGTTTAAATTAACGTAAATTTTAACTCGATGACCTAAAAGAAATTTGAACCTAAAACCTATATAATATATCTTTGAAAAATTCTCCCACCACCCATAGATTTGTTGCGGTACTTAATAAGAAAGTGGGGTAGGGGAGGGACCTAGATTTTCATTAAATCTCTAAAATATTCCTTTGTTTCCATATCGGTGAAATATACATAACAGCCTTTCATGCCACGAGTCATAAGTGTTCTATAGGTATTCTTTATAATTGCATCCACTTTTGCTTTTGCATTTACTGCATCTTCTTCCAAGAGTCTTTTATAGCCTTTAAGAGATGCGTCAGTTGAAGCTCTTTCCTCAGGCCTTGCTATAACTTCTCCCTCACGAGCTATCAGATCAGGGCCAATTATTACTCCAACATAATCTAATTCAAGACCCTGACATGTATGAATACATCCAATTTCACTGACAGACTCAGGCTTGATAATCCATAGATTGCCATCGCTTGCTAAATTCCATCTTGCCGAAAACTCACCATCATCAAAAACGATGTCATCAATTGATCCGTGAGAATTTTTACTCACCCAATCCCAGCAGTATCCAGCTACCATACGTGCCTTATTATGCTCTTTATTTTTCTCATAAATTAACTCTTTCAATTCGCTTGCGGTATCAACAATTTTAAAGTCATAGCTTATATCTTCAAGCGTTAAGTTTGCTGTTTCTCTGATTTGTAGAGCATTGTCAAGCCAAGCAAGATATCCATCTGATCCATTGCATCTGAATTGTGAACTTAACTCAAGAGTAGTAACTTTTGCATTCAACTGTTTCGCATGCTTTTCAATTTCCTCTTTTTCTCCAATATCTTTTAGAGTTACTTTTTGATTCTCATCGATAAAAAATATGCTAAATTTAGAAGCGTTGATAATCTCTTTAATTTGATTCTCTCCAAGATTTTGGAACATTCCAGACTTTGCGTTAAGTCTATGCG
>CAZHDZ010000001.1:10555-211011 GCA_964531275.1 uncultured Gammaproteobacteria bacterium | reverse complement strand
ACGCAGTGTCAAGATTGAAAAAGTTAGCTTCCCTCATTTTGGAAAAATGAGTTATGTATGAGTTTTCGCGGAGTGTCAAGAGAAGTTTTTGAAGTAATTTCTGTGAAATATGGTTGTAAATATACATATCATGTAGTAAAGTATCGCAAATGGCAACAACAATTGAAAATGAGGCTGGAGCGGATTTATTTGCGACTTCTATAAAGCTACTACAGACGAATGGCAAGCCTAAAGGCTATGGAGGGTACTCACTGCAACAACCACTAGAAGAACCTGCTGGTAAGACACTTGTTTTAAATGCAACTTTTAATGTGTTTGATCCAATTGCTCAGGAGGCTTATGACTTAAGAATCTCTCTTAAGGGCGACCCTACATATATAGCCGTTACAAGAGAAGGGAAATTTGCAGGACACTCCAAAGGAATGACTACTCTAATAGTTGATGATATAGGAGAGCAAGATATAAGCTACTTAAAAGAAATCACTGCAGGTGTAGCTCAAAAACTACTCGGAGGCCAAATCTAGATCTTTCTTAACAATTCCTGTCTGACCATCCTTAAGATTAAGTCTAATAATAAAAGATATCTTCTTAACACCCTTGTCATATTTACATTTACCGGCGCTACAAGTTCCGATTGTTACTGACCTCTTAATTGAAGTCTCACCTGGATTTATCTCACCGGATCCAATAGCCCCTCTTGGCACTACTTCACCCTCAACTTCAGCATCATAATTCATTTCGTACTCGAAGGAATTAAATTTACTTACATCAGTTATCTCCATAACAACCTCTGTAAGGTCATCGCTTGGGGTTAACTCAAGGCCAATATCTTCAGGCTTAATTTCAACTGCCTGCTCCTCGACAGATTCAGGAGTACCGGATTCTTCAGCCTTTTTTGTATTGTTAAGAAAAATAAACCCTGCTATAGCAGCAACAATGACAACAGCTCCAATTCCAATGAGTGCTAATTTGTTTTGCATTAAATTTTTCATTTCTAATCAATTCTAACAGTATAAAAAAACCCAAGTCAAGCGATCAGCTTTTGTGCGAGGAAATTGCGAAGTTCACTTATTTTTATTCTTTGCTGCTCCATAGTATCCCTATCTCTCACGGTTACAGCATCATCTTCAAGGCTCTCAAAATCAACAGTTATGCAATATGGCGTTCCTATTTCGTCTTGGGCCAAATATCTTTTTCCAATATTGCCTCTTGAGTCAAAATTTACATAAAAACTCTGAGAAAGATCTTTATATATTTCCTCTGCCTTTACCATAAGTTCTGGCTTGTTAGAAAGAAGGGGGAAAACTGCAGCTTTAAAAGGTGCAAGTCTTGGAGAAAGCTTGAGAACTGTCCTGTTTTCCTCCTCTACATATGCATCCGCCAAAGCCATAAGAAATATACGATTTATCCCGACCGCAGGCTCAATCACATGGGGAAGGACTTTATTTCCGGTCTGACTATCTACAACTTTTAGATCTTTCCCTGATCCTTTCTCGTGTTGTGACAAGTCATAATCGGTTCTGTAAGCAAGTCCCCACAATTCTTTAAACCCAAATGGAAATTTATATTCCAAATCTTCTGTCCTTTTACTATAAAAGGAACGCTCTTCGTCGGAGTGCTCTCTCCATCTTAAATTTTCCTCCTTTATTCCAATGCTTTTAGTAATAAATTCCCACATCGATTTCTTCCAACCTTCAAATAATTCTTCCCAGTCAGATTCAGTAGGATCAAAGAAATATTCAATCTCGCCTTGCTCAAATTCCAAAGTCCTAAAAACGGAATTACCTGGCGTAATTTCATTCCTAAAACTCTTTCCAAGCTGAGCTATCCCGAATGGAAGTTTAACCCTGTTAGACTCGAGGACGTTCTTAAAATTAATGAACATGCCTTGAGCAGTCTCTCCTCGAAGATATGCAAGGCTTTGATCACCCTCAACAATACCCATATGTACTGGGAAAAGGAGATTAAATTTTCTAATATTAGTCCAGTCAAGCTTATTACAATTGGGACAAACAACTTTAAATAACGAAACAAACTCATCCATTTTTGATTCACTCCAGCCCTCAACTTTACCTGAAGATAAAGCGCTTGAAAGCTCTTCTTTTTCAATTTTATTTGTCGAAGGCTGTTTCTCTATAAAATCTTTTGCGTTCTTCTCAAGCCAATCCTCAATCAGATGATCTGCGCGCATTCTAAGCTTACAATTCCTGCAGTCAATTAAAGCATCAGCAAAACCAGCAGTATGACCAGACGACTTCCAAACCTCCTGGTGGGAAATAAGAGAGGCGTCCAGCCCCACTATATCTCGTCTCCTATGTACAAAGGTCTCCCACCATAATGTCCGAATGTTACGCATCAGTTCAGCCCCAACTGGACCGTAATCATATGTGTTTGCAACTCCCCCATATATTTCAGATCCGGGGTAGATAAATCCACGACGCTTTGCAAGGGCAACAATTTTTTGTAGGGAATTATTTTCCATTTGAGGCTATTGTATCACAGATATTGCTTAGGAGAAATTGCCAATTATCCGTGACTTCATCTTTTTCTCAATCAAAGATTCTATGAAAATCCGTGACTCTTCTTCGTTGCTAAATTTCTTCTCAACATTCCAGTACCCTAAAATTGAAAGAATCTGTGTCTCAAATTCCAAAAGTGCCTCATCGTCATGCTCACCGCGCTTTAAAAATCTAATAACAACGGAGAAGAGCTCCGAACTAACTTGCCCATGAGGGCACAAGTTGTCTATCAACTCGCAAACAAAAAATGCAATCTCGCATTGCTTTAAATCTGCTTTTCTTCCTTCATATGAATCCATTAGCTCAACTTCTGTAAGGATGAAGTTTTTTGAAGTTTTGACTGAATGAAAACGCACCAGATTGAGAAGCTCAATGTGAGAGGATCTTTTACTTGTAATCTTTCTTACACCTTTCGCAAGCACTTCAACCTTACCATTGTTTTGGGTAAAAATAGTAACGAATCTATCAGCTTCGCCCAGGTTAACGCGTCTTATTACAAAGCCAATATCGGAAAGATATGTCATACAAGATTAGAATCCGGAAAGGTCGAGCTTCTTATCTGCTCTGAGGTCGAAGGTTTGTACTTTCTTGCCATTTACCGTTATCGTTGTAGGAATATTGTCAACACCTGGCTGCTTTTGGATATAAACAGGAAGAGTCTTATCAGTTGTTTTAAATGGCAGTGTATACTCATAAGTCATAGAAGCTTTTCCAAGAGGGTTAACCGTGAAAAAGGCATCAAATACAGTTTTGCCAAGATCTTCTGATGTGCCAACCTTAACCTGTGATCCTTTCGAGTTATCCAAAACACTTCCTTTGGTAACTAGCATTCTTTGATAATTCCTTAATGTTGCATTAAGGCAAAGCCCTCCTCTTTCTAAATTACAGTCAGAGTATGGCATTGGGTTCTTATATTCAATAGTTACCTTCTTCTTAATTTCACCATTGCTTACGGTGTAATCTACCGTCAAAGTCTTTTCAACGAAAAGGTTTGATTTCTGTCCTCCAAAGTTAGCGTCATTTATGTACATATAGTCTCCATTAAAATCACTTACCCTACCTGCCCAATTCAATGCTTCAATTCCTTTTTGTGCTTCTTTGTCATATAAGTGGAACATAATATTCTTCTCATTTGCATCAACAATAAATTGCTGGAAAAGTTGTCCCCAATAAAGCTTTGGCGATGATTTAAGAGCCTTATCCAGAGTTGCAAACATCAAGTCTCCAATAAGACCTTTTCTATTAGTCTTCACATAGTTAACAGGACGAGAAATTTCATTCTCAAGGGTGTATACAACTGACGGACAGTTACATTTTGGCTCATTTTCTGCAGTGAATTTAAGTCCTGAAGCCTCAACCTCTCCTAAAATTTTTATGATATTAACAAAAAAGTGGGTGTTGATTGCAATAATGCCATCAACGTCATTTTTAAGCGAAGACTTTTCATAAAGCGATTCAAAATCTTTCATCGCAACAACAAAATCAGGGGAAAGGTTACTGTCCCTAATGAAAGCACTCTTAACACTAGGGAAGTATTGCTTAATGATTGATGAAGGAGCTGGATGAGCAGAGATGCTGTTATCAAGATTGTAGATATCGGATGAGCTATCTACTTTTATATCTCCTTCTTCTACCCTAAAAATTGCGTAGTAAGTCAAAAATCCTCCAGTAGGTCTCAACTCAGCGTCATTTTGGAACAATAATAAGTACTTCTTTCCTTCTTTTTCACCCAGAAGCGATGGCAATGATTTGATAAGTGGTTTTCCCTGGCCGACCGCAATTACTGCGCCATTTGTAATATCCTTTACTTGCTGGAGCTGCTCACGCACCTTTTTTACTTTTCCAATAGGAGGATAATGTCCCGGGTCAACCTGGTCGATTTCTTTTTGAGCACTTACCAATTCCTTCTCAATACTATCTATCTGTGGAACAACCTTACCCATTGTTTGAACTGCGGTTCTGATTCTGTCTTGGGCTGTGCCACCCGTAAATGTACCCTTACCCTTTAGACCAAGCACGTCAACATAAGGAATTAAAGCATCTGCACCAATAATACCTGCATTAATACCATACGTAGAAGCTTTGACTAAGTGATCTACGTCATTAAAGTAACCACTGGCTAATGGCACAAATTTAAGAAAGGCCATACCCTGAAGCTCCTTCTTTAGACTTTCAACTTCGATTTTGGTTTTTGCCAATTCTTCTCGTCCTCCAGCAATGTCTTGCTCCTTCAATTTAGCGAAAGCAACGCTTGCTTGAGCTTTTGTCTTCATGGCTTGCTTGTACACTCCCAATGCCTTAAACCCTACGAAAGCACCAAGAAGAACTAGTACTGCAACTACAATACCTGCCCCCATAAAGATTTTTTTATTTTTAATTGAAAACTTTTTCTTTTTTCTCATAACTCTATCCTCCATTGGTTGAGGTGTTACCGCATCTTCTCGTGAATTCAGATCAATTTTTTGAAATCCTTTTTCGTCCATAGCCATTTCCAATAATCAAAATACAGTTAATTTAAACATATTTTGAAAGTTGATTGCAATACAAGGGTACTATTATGAAGCGCTACTGATTCAAACTATTATACCCCTTCAGGCAACTAAAGTCATTTATTGCACCGTGTCGCCATAAAAAAACCAGCATTTAGCCTCACATTGCGCCTTTGCCAGAGAACATTGCTTGTGGGGTTTTTAAAATCAAAAGGACGTCATAGACAATAGATCTCTTTTTGGCATAATGTGCATCGAGTTGAATTCTTTTATCAAAGTTAATATCGCTTCTCCCAGACACCTGCCACACACCGGTAATTCCTGGCTTAACAGACAACACAACTTTCACAGCATCTCTTGTGTGGGGATATTTTTTTTGCTGATCTCGTAATTCATCTTGATAATAAGCGCGTGGCCCCACAACACTCATATCTCCCCTTAGAACATTTACAAACTGAGGGATCTCATCAAGAGAATACTTTCTAATAAATTTACCAACGGAGGTTATGCGTGGATCTCCCTTTAGTTTGTATCCACCCTTCTTATATTCGTCCAAAAGGCTTTTAAACTTAGGGTCAGAAGTTAGCATTCCATGAGCATTTGCCACCATTGAACGGAATTTATACATTCTAAAAGAATGACCACCCTCACCTACACGAGGAGGTGTATCTGCTAAAAGCGGGCCTTTCGTATTAAGTTTAATTGCTATTGCAGTAAGTAAAATTATTGGGGAAAAAATAATGAGAGCAATTATCGAAATGATAATATCAAGCAGGCGTTTTGATACATCATACATCATAGCTACGTAAGGGATTCGTGTTCTGTGCCTGAAAGACTTTCTACAAGCTTCTTTATTTTTGGAACAGAATCCTTTGGACAGACAAGAACAACATCGTCTGTATTTATAACAAGATACCCTTGTAGATCTATTCCAACTACGAGTTGGTTCGTATAGTTAAAGACTAAGCTATCAGAAGAATCCTCAACCATTACCTTTCCTTTTGTAACATTTTCTTCTTGAGAATTACTCAACGCCTCTTTCAACGCTTCCCAAGCACCAATATCGCTCCACCCTATATCAACTGATAATACTCGCCCATAGCTTACATCCATCTTTTCTAATATTGCATTATCAAAAGAAATTTTCTCGATTTGTGGGTAAATATTCATAAGAACCTCTTGATATTGAGGAGTGTCTGACGCATCATAAATTTGTCTCAATTGAACATGTAGATCTCCTGCATATCTTTCAAAAAGGCTCCATAAAAATTGGGGAGTAGTAACAAAATAACCGAGATTCCATGCGTGATGACCATCTTTTACAAAACGCTCTGCCGTTGATAAGTGGGGACGATACTGAAAACCAGTAAAGGAAAAAACGGGCAAATCATTATATGTACCAATTTCTTTTCCAAATTCAATATATCCTAAGTTCTGATTTGCAAAGCGTGGCTTCTGGCCCACAAAAACTATTGTTTCTTGGTTTTCATTAACAATTTGCTCAGCAGAGCGAAGTGCGCGCCTAAATTCTTCTTCGTTTTTTACAAGATGGTCGCTTCCCCAAAGAATAGCAAAGGGTTCATTTGGAAATCTTTTAGCAAAAAGTGCTGTAACAAGACCTACTGCAGGACCAACGTCACGCATTTCAGGTTCAATGAGAATATTCTCTGCAGGAAGCTGTGGAAGCTGCTCCCTAACGATTGACTCATAATGCGTCCCTGTAGATATATAAATATCATTCCAAGAGAACTCAGGAAAAAGTTTCGCTACTGCAATCTGAAGCATTGACTGATCTCCTACAATTTTCTCAAACTGTTTAGGAGCACTTTTTCTAGATAAAGGCCACAAACGTGTCCCAACACCACCCGCAAAAATTACAACCTTCATATATATTTGTGTCTCTTTAAAAATGAAAGAAGGCTCGTTCTGAACTTTTGTTCAGAAAAACGCCTAGCATTCTTTTGACATTCCTTCCCATTATAACGATTGTCGTCAAAATTTATCAAGACATCACATAGAGCTTGCACGTTTTGCTTTGTAAAAAAGGTGCCTGTTTTACCTTCAATAACAATTTCACTTGCTCCACCCTTTTTAAGTGCGATAACAGGTTTTCCTGCCAATTGCACCTCGACCATGGTTATTCCAAAATCCTCTATACCAGGGAATATTAGTGCACGACAATTATTGTAGTAGGAGATAAGATTCTCTTCGTCAACCTTTCCCTTAAATACAATCGTATCTCCGGCTATTGCCTCCAGTCGTTCCATTTCTGAGCCTTCACCTACAACTACAAGTGGCAATTTTAACTTGGTGCATGCACGAACTGCCAAATCAACTCTTTTATAATCCACTAAGCGAGAAACCACCAAAAAGTAATTTTTTTCATCTATTGCAATAACTTTATGTTTGTCTCTGAATAATCTATCAGAAGGTGGGTAGATTATTTCACTATCTCTCTTGTAATATTTACTAATTCGATCTTGGACGGTTTTTGATATAGCAATGATATCATCAGGCCTTTTTGAAGCAAGAATATCCCATTTTTTTAAATACCAAATTGCAGGCTTCGCTAAAAAACGTAGCACTGAATTTTTAAAATACTCATCATATCCACTCCATAAATACCTCGTTGGTGTTAGACAAATGCAAACATGGTTGACATTTGGAGGAACAATCACACCTTTTGATGCTTCACTAGTCACAGATAGAACTAATTCAAATTCATCGAATCTGAATGATTCAAATGCCATAGGCATAAGATATGGTATTAATTCGTGGTGGTTTTTCAGGAAAGGAAGGCGCTGTAGAAATGAAGTTTTGATAGTGAATTTTTTCGACCAAGGCGCTCTTTTACTATCAAAAACTGAGGTAAAAAGCACTGAATCAGGAAAAAGATCTTTTATAGATTCAAGAACCCTCTCGGCTCCACCTATCTTATTAACCCTGTCATACACTATTGCAACTTTCATATACTTTTATTGTCTTGCTGACTGCCTCTTGCCACAAAAATTTGCGGGATCGCATTTGCCCATTTTCTATTAATTTTGCGCTAAGCTTCTTATCACTAAGCAAAATAGTTATCTTTTCTTCCAACTCATCTGAATCATGTGGGTGAAAATAGAGGACAGCATCCCCACCAATTTCTCTTAGAGCAGGAGTATCAGAACTAATAACAGGAAGCGAAAGACTCATAGCTTCAAGAAGGGGCAATCCAAATCCTTCCATAAGACTTGGCATCACAAAGAGACTTGCGCTCTTATAATAGTCGAAAAGTGCAGCATCATCAACATTGTTCAGAAAATGAATACCCTCTGGTGCCTCACTTTGAATTCTGTCATAGAAAAAGTCTTTACGACCGATACACACAAGCTCAATCTGATCATAGTTTTTTCTTAATTTGGAAAACGCTTTAAAGAGCACAGACAAGTTTTTATGAGGATACGCATTACCAACATATAAAATAAAATCCTTGTTGGTTACAAGCTTTCCACCTTTTCCGCCAGAAATGGCTGCATCAAACCCTTCATATATAACTTCAATCTTTGAAGGCTTTGCCTTGTAATGATCAATGAGCTCGTCTTTTGTTGCAACAGATGGAACAATAATTTTTTTGGCATTATTTACCGAAGAAGCAACTATTCTTTTGTATCCGAAGTGCTTTAGCTTATAAATTGGTGCAGGCAGGGAACTTGCGACCCCAGTCGGAAAATGGTCAATTATCAAATCGTGAATAGTAATAACAAATGGTCTGTTGTAAAGAATAGGATAGGAAAAATAAGTAAAATGCATTAGGTCCAGATTCTCCCTTTCTATTTCCTCCTTAAATTTCCATTGTTCTGAAACAGTATGCCAGCGAGAATTTGATAAAACCTTTGTAAATTTAGGGTTCTTGAACATAACTTTGCCATATGTCTCCTGAGTTAAGAAGATAAAATAGGAGTCTTCTGTCTTGGCTGCATCAATCCCCAAAACTAAATTACGTATGTAGCGACCAACGCCACTTTCATTCCAAAGCCTTCCATCTATACCAATCTTTTTTGCCATAACTATGCAATCTTTCTTTTAAATTTTATCCCAGCCTTCACGAGAAGGGTTACAAGAAATGGATATTTATCTTTGTAGTGTTTGTCGTAAAAAATTTCCATTGCCCTAAATCTATGATGTGTAGCAAATTTTCTGGTCTCCGCACTTGCCTTTGTTACATTTTGTGAAACTTTCTTAATCCCGCTAGAAATTCCTTTCATGTGCAAAGCTCTAAACTCAGGGACAAAATACACTGCATAACCTCGATTTTTGACGGTATAACAAAAATCTATATCCTCACCATAGAAAAAATAATCTTCATCCCACCAACCAATTTCATCTCCTACTGTACGCGGAACGAGCATAAAAGATCCGGCTGCTGCCTCAATTTCGTGCGTTTTTGTTATATCAAGATATGTTAAGTTATATCCCCCAAACAACTTGCTCGCAGGAAAAACTTTTGACATACCGGTAAAGTGCATAAGTGCTCTCCAGGGCGTCGGGAATCCTCGGTGAGAGGAGTCGTCCAAAGATCCATCTGGCAATTCGACAAAACAGGTAGATATTCCACACTTAGGATTTTGCTGCATAAAATCCAGCATTCCATCAATAGTTCCTGCGTATGCCTTTGTATCAGGGTTTAAGAAAAGGACATACGTTCCTTTTGATTTCACAACTGCCCTATTATTTCCTTTTGAAAAGCCTAGATTGTCTTCATTTTGAAAATAAATGACATTTTTTCCGTAATGTCCTTCCACTAATTCCTTTGTATTATTGTTCCGGCTATTATCCGATATTAGTATTTCAAAGCTGTGTTTTTTTACGGTCCCAATAACAGAATCTATGCAATCTCTGATTGTTTGCTCTGAATTATACGCAACTATGATTATTGAGATGTCCATACGTTAAGAAGGCTTTGGCCAATTTTTTCCCATGAATAATATTTATCTATTAACGTTCTTGCATTAACCGCTAATTTCTCTCTTAATTTCCCATCCGCATATAGTACATTAATTTGTTCAGCATATTCTTGACCGGTTATAGCGCTGAGAAAGTGTTCGCCGGGCACTGCTCGTAATCCCGAAAGTCGCTCCGGTTGAGCAATTATTGGTACCCCCAAAGACATTGCCTCAAGAACTTTAAAATTTGTACCTCCTCCAATGCGAATTGGAAATACTAAGGCGTCTGCATTTCTATATTCTGTAATTATATCTTCTACAAAATCTTTCATAATAATGCGTTTATCCTCAAAATGGAATTTGTCTTTACAATTTTTTCCAATAATAGTAAGCGTAATATCATCTCTCAATTTAGGGAACGCTTCATTGTAGAAAAACTCAACAGCTTCGACATTTGGAAAATAACTAAAATTCCCAACAAAAAGAATGTTTTTTTTAATTGATCTATCATACTTATAAGAATATGTGGAAGGCTCGATTCCGTTTGCAACTACTGAAGATGTAACTTTTGTCAAAACCTTTAAGAAGTCTGCCTCCTCCTGAGTTATTGTTGTGACAGAGTCTGCTCCAACCACCATCCCCAATTCCTCATTTTTTAATCTGTTTGCCTGGTAAGAAATAAATGGTCTTACTATTGGTTTTTTAAAGGATTTTGCGTAGTCAAAATAAAGCCTAAACTCAATATTTTCGGTGCCTAGTACTTGCCTTACGCCTAGCTTTTTTAATTCTTTACCTATGTAGTAGCCCGTATAGGAAGATTCGAAGTGGACAACATCAATTTTTTCTTTTTTAATAAAATCCTCAATATCCTGCAAAATATCTTTACTGAAATACAAAGTTTTAAATATTGAGGAATTATGTAGGAGGGTTTTAGGAAAATTTGAAAATGAAGACAGTTTTTTTCTCTTAACAACCTTTATTCCCTTTATTCCAATTTTTATCAGCTCTTCATTATGCTCAGGATTATAGTCATCACGAACAAAAGAAAAAAGGAAAATATTAGCTTTTGATGCCGTATGCTTTATTAGATGGTAAGCTCTATTTTTTCCACCTGAATTAGTTGGATAAGGAAAATCATATGTTACAAACAAAACGTTCATAGTGAGGACAATACCTTTCCATCTTGCTTGCAAAGTCTAAGATCGACAATGACATATGAGGATGTTTTTTCAACTATATCGCATTTTTGCATCCAAAAATTCGTTACATCGTCAAAATTAACCGAAACTAAATGAGTAGCACCTTCAAGCATGTATTTCTCAACCTTATCTCCTCCGAATGTATAGCCATGCCTATTTGTTTGGTATAAAAATGCGGAATCATTATCGTAGGGAGCAATAACAATAGCGTCTTTTGGCAATAACCGGTCTACCGCCTTTCCAGCTTCAACTATTTCTGGATGATTTATGTTGTAATAGCCCCTCACCTCATACCAGCCGAAGGCAAGCATAAGTACAACCAAAGACAAGGCAATACCTATATTTAAGGCTCTATTAACATAGCTCTGTCCATGAGTTATGAGGTAATCGAAACCCAATGCCATAAGAATGCATCCTATGGGTACGATAGGCAATTGATAGTAATCGTGTGTTACATTTCCTCGTGCAATTACGACAAAAAACCCTAAAATTGCAGCAAGCCATAAAAGATAAAAATACCCTTCTTTCTTTGATGTTGATCTTACTATTCCCAGAAAAACCAATACAAACCCTCCAGTTGCAAATATAAGTTTGTTCATACGCTCAAAAATAAGCCACCTAAAATAAGCACCGGTAAAACGAATGTTACCCTGGTTATACAACCACTCAGTACCAAACATGCCTTCCGGGTACTGATTGATGTGATGTCTCCACAGAAGAAAAGGAATAATTGCAATCGCAAGATATATGTAGATCGTCCATGTGGTAATCGCCTTCAGCTTCCATCTTCTAATAATTAGGTATGCAAGAGGAAGAAGAAGAACTAAAGCGTAGGGTTTTGTAAGAATGGCGAGTGCAAAAGAAATACTTGCGAGTACCATGAAAAAAATGTTATTTTTCTCAATCCATTTTGAAGCAAGATACAATGCAGATACACCAAAGAATATATATAACGGATCTGCCATAATCACCCTACCGTAATATACGTTATAAGGAAGCACGGCAAAGAAAAAGGAAGATGCCAGGGCAACACGTTTATTAGAATAACGAGAGGCCAATAGATAAAGCACAGGGATCGTGAGTGATGCAAAGATTGCGCTTATTGCTCGTGCATAACGTTCATCAATTCCAAAATTAAGATACGCATAGTAAGTGATTATGTTATATAGGGGAAATTCCGCAAAGAAGTATCTTTGTGGATTATGTCCGATTTCATTGAGCGGATTTAAAGCATCATATTGAGGATAAAGAGGGTTAAATCCATCTTTAATAAAGTTTCTTGAGACTGCTGCTGTATCTGCTTGCCTCCACGAGTGCCAATCCGCTATTGGGTTGTCTAATTTGTATAGACGAAAAATAAAACCTAGAAAAGTAAACAGAACTAAAAACATTATTATTATCCATTTAGACTCTGAAATTTTCTTAATCATTTTGCTTTTCCTCCAAATAAACTCTCCTAAGACTACCATCCTCCTGAAACTCGAATACCCAACTTGTTGGAGTCTGAAATATTGCTTTTGGAATCTCAGCAGAGGTCGCAACCTGGTGCGTTACGATATTGTTATTTTTAAAAGCAAACCAAACAGAATCATCAAGTCCCACTGGAAAAATCCATGCATTTCCGTTTTTAAGCGGCACATTTGTAAAGTATAAGTCAACTTTATTATGAGACCATGAATCTTCATATAAGGAGTCTAGTGAATTTAAAAATTTCTCAACTCTACCTCCAGCGCCACGCCATTCAATCATTGTTTGCTGTGCCTGAATTATGTGAACCAAGCTAAATACTGAAAATATCACTATTACTACAAAAAGCGCTATGTCTCGACCATAAGAAAATAAGTATTGATATAACTTATTAACGCAAAGCATAAGTATCATAACTATTCCGAAAGATGCAAGATATGAATATCTGAATGTGATATTCCCAAGTCCTAGAAATGGAATAAGACATACTACGAAAAACAAAATTGCAAATATAATAACCTTCTTTGATTGCGTATCAAGTCGCTTTGAAACAAACCGTGTTACTAAATATAAGACTGCAATAATTGTAATTCCAAAAATTAATGCAAATGGAATATTTGTTTTTAGAATATCCCTTACTTTTTCGTACACAGGATAAGTAAGTGGACCAAATGCTGATATGAGTGCGTATCCAAATGAATTACCAATAGCATTGAATGGAAATTTCCAGATATTGTAAGAGTAGTCTCCATTGAACCAATGTGTATGCGAAAAGTACCTTATCAGAAGGTATAAAATGACTGGAGTAAATAACAGCAGATATATTTTATCCCTTACAAGGCTGAGCCATGATTTAAGTCCAATTGGTGCAATAGAAATTTTATATGCAATTGCAAGGAACGGAGTTATTATTCCAAGCTCATGGAAAGCAACAGATAAAAGCGCTGCCGCAAGACTTCCAACAAGATAAAATTTGTTCTTTGACTCATCCCATTTAATAAAAAGCAGCAGGCTTGCCAAAATGAAAACAGCATTGAATAGATGGCCTGTACCTGCAACCCAAAGAACTACTTCAAGATAACTACTTAATATGAGGAATAAAAAAGCACTACCAGCTGCCAATATTTCGTTCTTAAATATCTTTCTTGCAAGTTGATATAGCAGGATTACTACGACAAAATGGAGGGCGACAGATACAAAATGGTACATAACTTGATTTAGCCAAAACAAAGGGTACATGAGTAGGAAGTACGTCTTTGTTCCGGGTCTGTAGAAAAAGCCATCAGAATTGAGGAAATAATGAGCTACTGTTGAGAGCATACTTGCACAGTCGTTTCCTAATTTGCAATCAGCAGCCCATCTGAACCAGGTGAAGTCGTCACCACTAAAATAAGTAACCAAAGTCGTAGAAAATATAGTAACCGTAAGAAGAAGAAAATAAACAATAAAAGCGGCAGGAGAGTATGCAGCTTTTAAAAGCTCTTTGTATGTATTGAAATGCCGAGACTGATTGAGAGATAAGGCTCCTATCACTAATCCTGTTAGCAACCAAAGAACAAAAGCTACCTTGGAAGCTTCAAACACATCTATAAGCACTGCATTGAGAGAAAGACCGATCAAACCAGCGCCAAAACCCATGGCAAAGCTCCGTATTACACGAGACTCCGTCGTAGGAAGCATCTTTCTTATATAGATTCCTGTTATTACAAACAGCACAAGAAATGCGGTTGTTCCCAATAATCCAGTCTCTCCAAGCATTCTATAGTAGTTGTTATCAACGGCAAGACTAACGGAACCATATCCACTTCCGAAAAGTATATTCCTTCCAAAAGCCATGAGCGCATGGGGCCACTCCCCCTGGAATCTTGTAGTGAATGATAGGTCATATGCTGAAGCTCTTTTAACTAAATAGTCTCCGGGGACAATTCGAAGCTGTGCCTGGCTAGTCGCTTCATTGGGAGGATATTCATAGAAAAAACTATTAATTCTACCGGTAACAGGAGACAACGACAAATTGATATAGCTACTTCCTTGAGGCAGAGTCTCGCCTGTCGAAGTTATTTTCGCCTGAACAATTCCAATTTTTCTCGGAATTGCATACTTTGAAAGCTGTGGCGGAACATCTGGCTCAAGCTTTATGCGTCCACGTCTTAAAAAACCCGAAGGGGTCGCCTCTATTTTTTCGTCAAGGATAGTCTTATCGGCAAAATATTTACGTGGTTGAAGCTCTACGTGTCCTATTGGAGCTCCAGATTGAGCATCGACTAATACATCAACCTCCTTTACTGTGCTTCCAAATCTCTCGATAAGCGAAGAATTTGAAACAGCAAAAAATAGCCCTCCAATAATAATGAAAGGAAGAAATATAAAAACAAGTTTTCTCTTTTGAAACCACAGAACAAAAAATAAAGCGATAAATAGCACAAAGAATGAAACCCGAGATACTGTCATAAAAAGGAGAACAACTCCTAGAAGCGCGACAACAGCAAGAAATGCTTTTGCCATAATACTTTTAAACCCGAAAATAAGACTTGCAAGAATTGGAATAATAAGAACTAAATATGCTGCCAGATCGTAATGGCCTGCAAAGGTTGAAGATATTCTGTTAAGTGGGGATATTATTATAGGGATTCCTTTTGCATATTCCTCGTTCATCGTAAGGTAAGCAGGAAAGGACAAATACTTCTGTCCAAAACCGTATAGGGTTACGAGCAGAAGTGTTATTACGACTGTCCAAATTGAAGCCATTACGAATTTTTTATTCTTAACTGCTGAATAAGCTATAAAAAATACTGACAAATACTCTATATGCCGAAGATACGCAAGAAGAGCAACATTAGGAAAAACTGTGGCAATTGTTGGGAAAATAATAACTACCCCATGCATCGTGACAATTGCACCTATTATCCAAAACGCCAAGATGGGTATGGTAAGCGGAGTCTTTAAAGTAACCTCACGGCGAAGCAATAAAATGAACCAAAAAAATATAGCAAAAAGCACAAGAAAATCCTCGAACCTAATATAAACCCATGTATTTTTTATATCTATCAAAGGAAGCTTTGGATAAAGAGGAATAAAGAGCAATAAAAGTAATGTAATTATTGGAAGCGCATTCTTAAAAATCTTATTGACTAATTTCATGATATTGCCTTCAAAGCTTTCGTATACGCTCCGATAGTATCCTTTTTACCAAGGAAAGTTCCTATAAAAATTATAAGTACCGCTTTTATTCTAAGCAAGATTTTTACATACAGCAAGCCGAAAAAGTTAGAGTGTTTTGAGTAAAAAGTGACTAATCCTTTATAGATATTTACAATTGCAAACTGTCTGCTAGAACTACCTTGTCCTTTATGTAATATTTTGCCATATGGTAAAAAGGCTGTCTTTAGCCCCTTTTTGTAAATCCTCTTGCAAATATCCATATCCTCAACATACATGAAATAATCCTCATCATAACCTTTAAGTTCGTCAAAGTATGATTTTCGAAAAATAATAAAACCACCACTAACAAAATCTACGTATTGCACCTTATGTCCGGCAAACCTCACTTTTGCCAATTTCTCAAATCCCATTGCATACAAAAGGAATGTAAAAGGGTTAAAAAAATTTCCACATGTCTCTTCATGAATACCTTCAAAATTTTGAATAGAAAGCCCTGCTGCAGCTAATTTTTTGTCTCTTTCAAAAGTGTCCAGTATTTTCCCGTATTCAAATTCGAGAAGCTTTGCGTCAGGGTTAACTATTACCAAAAAGTCTCCTTTTGCAAACTCTACTGCTTTGTTTATTCCTTTTGCATATCCTAAATTTCCACCTGATTGTTTGATATGAATCTTTTCGCCATATTCATATGCAATTTTTAAAGTATCATCAGAAGATTCGTTATCAACAACGAGAACCTCAGCCTGACCTTTTGAAATTATGTCTCCCGCGATATCAAAAATTGAATCTAAAATGCCTCTTATATATGAGGAGGAGTTATACGTAAGAATGATAAATGAAAAGGGCATAGCTTTAACGGAACCAGGCTGCCCTGCCAAGCTTATAAGTTAGACTGCCTTCTTCTCGAGTGCTAATTTCCTTTGCTGGTACACCGCCAACAATTGTCAGTGGTGGAACACTTCGAGTTACAACTGCCCCAGCAGCAACAACACTACCACGCCCTATTGTTACGCCAGGCAAAATAATAGCACGGGGGCCTATAAAAACGTAATCCTCAATAATAACTTTTTCCATTCGAGCTTTTGTAAAATCTTTTGAATGTATGTCATGCTCCGCGTTATAAATCATTACGTTTGAAGCGATATCAACATGGTTTCCTATTACCAAAGGTGCTCGCCCATCAAGAACTGACCATTCTCCAATAATTGTGTCGATGCCAATTTTTATATTAAATGGATTATAAAAACTTGCAAACATGTGTATAGTAGAGCCTCTACCTATCTGCACACCAAAAAGTCTATAGATAAATCTTCTATAGTGATGTAGCGGCACATATCCTGCACAACGAAGCTTAGCGCATATAGCTTCCAGTAATATGGCACTTAATCTTCTTTTGACTTTTCCCATATTTATTTTTGGATAACCTCCTCAATAACACTCAGTACTTCACGCGCAGCTTTTTCCCAAGTAAATTTCTTATAATGAATAAGCCCTCTCTCTTTCATTCTATCTCTCAATGTGTGATCAGTAAGTACTTTCTCCATTTTTTCTTCTATATCCTGAGTGTTTTCGGGATTAAAATAAATTGCAGCATCTCCACCTGCCTCAGGCATACTTGAAACATTACTAGTCAGTACTGGGCATCCGTAACGCATAGCCTCAAGAATTGGGAGACCAAACCCTTCATAAAGACTAGGAAGAATATATACCGAAGCTTTCTTGTAGAACGAGGGAAGATCCTGATCAGTAATATAGTCTAAGAATAAAGTACTCTCCTCAACACCATATTTTTTTGGAGTTTCAAGAATTTCATCATATAACCAACCTTTTTTACCAATTATTACTAATTGATGAGAATCTTTTATATTTTGCGGAAGAATAGAATATGCCTGGATAAGACGAACTATATTCTTTCTTGGCTGCAAAGTCCCCACAAATAGTATAAATTTCTTCGTTACACCAAACTCTTCGAGTGATTTACTTACTGAATCCATTTTGATTTCTTTTAGGCCCATGTTAACAACTCTTACCTTATTTTCGGGCACTTTATAGAATTTAATTATATCATTTTTACTGCTTTCACTAATTGTAATAACCCTCTTTGAATTTAGTACCGAATATTTTGTCCAACTGGTTAATTGATATAGATCATTCTTTTTGAATGTTTCGGGAAAATGTAAAAACGATAAGTCCATAACGGAAACAATCGTTGGAACCATGGAAAATCTTGGTGCGTAGTGAGTAAGAGTTAAAAAAACATCTGGTCTCTTCGAGAAGAATAAATTTAATGGCAAGCCTATCTGTGTCCACATTTTTTGGGGCTTTACTATTTTGTATTTCCACCAACTCTCTTCTTTTGGAAGCAAATCAAGAGGCCTTGCTTTTAGGTAGATCTCAAATGAATGTGTGGTTTGTCCTTTATTTCGAAATTCATAAAGCTTCGTTAAAATTTGGTACGCATACTCAGAAATGCCAACTCTTTTTGATACGTTTGCTTCATTTGCATCAATTCCAATAACCATAGATACATTTGATGATACAATATTTGCAAAAGGATAGATACAAAATGACCAAAAAGAATCTATTATTCTTCATTTCTATATTCCTAATTATTGTGCTCTTCGGAGCACTATACAAACTCTACATCCCGAGAGTTAATGCATTTGGATGCTTTGATGATTGCTTTAATTATCTTGGAGGATATTTCATTAATTCCGGAAAGCGTATATTTTTAGATTTTTTCTTCAATCATCAACCGGGAATGGCCTATCTTAGTGCGGGTATCCAAAATCTCCTTAATACATCTTCAATTCCGGACCTCATACTGAGACACAGACAAATTATTTTTCTTATTTCCTTTGCTTCAACTATGTGTCTTTTTCTCAAATTTCGTTATCCAATACTTATTTCAGCAATTCTTTACGAACCATTTAAATTTTATGTATTTGGAGACAGATTCTTGGCTGAAAGCATTGTCGGCTACCTTATTATATATATGGTAGGTGTTTGCTTTTATGCATTAAAAGGGAGAATAAGCAAATATGATTTATATGTGGTACCTTTTCTCGCTTTTTTGATAATTTTCTTCAGGGAACCTTTTATTCCTGCTGCTATTTTTCTGCTAGCAACATATTTAACACTCGTTAAAAAAGTTACCAAAAAAATTCCTATTATCTCTCTTCTTATATTCATTGCTCCCTTTTCAATTTTTCTCACCTATGATTTTGCGTTCTACTATCTCAACTTAGTTACTGTAAATAAACTTGTTATAGCTCCTGATGCTTCCGGCATTACTCCACTTATAAGTCTACTTACCTCTATTTTTTATCCCGTGGTGCTCATAGCCACTCCGGGCGGATTTGGCTTCCTTCGAATTCTTTTTATTCTTTATTCTATTTGTTTTTTATTACTCATGCTTATTTATGCAAAGATGGAAAAAAATGTATTAATAAGTCTTTTTATATTGGCGACACTTTTTTTAGTAAATCTTCGACCAGTAGGGGCAAACCAGACATTTTATGAGGCATTTCATGTTGCTCCTTGGCTTTTAGTTTTTACCTTCACCATGAGTCTTCTAACAATCGAGATACTTAAAAAGTCCCGAAGACTAGGTGTAATCAGTATTGCGTTATTAGCCTTATCTGCCATATTTTTATTGACCAATAAGAGCTACTTTATGTATGAAAAAGTTGATACAAGCTCAGAATACTTTACAAATTTTTCAAATATAATGGACACAGGGACAACAATAAGAAATTTGGCAAACTCCGATGACACACTATTTGTAGATGGATATGACGATCTAATTATCTGGGAAGCAAAGCTCCCTTCAGCATATAAATATACGTGGTATACCTCATATATGCCAAAAGTTGAGCTGTATGAACATGAGAGGAATACATTACTTGAAAACAGTATTCCTGATTTTTACTATGGCAAATGCCTAAAGGTTCTTGCAAAAGAAGGCAGCAAGGCATCCCGAAGTCTATATAATAATTACATCCAAATAAATCCAGCTAAAGACAAAAGCTGCATCCTCATTAGAAAAGATAAAGCAAGTTCAATTTCTTTTGAGAAGAGAGAAAAGATTGCTGGAACGAAATACAAACTCTAAAATCCAGGAAGAACAACTTTTAGCTTAGCCTCACTGATACCTAAAATACTTTTCGCATCATTTTTCGTTGATTCGGAAATGCAAAAAACAATATCAGACTCTTTCTGAACCCATGAGAGTTTTTTTGTCTGCACGAAGACTATCTTTTTTGCTGTTTCTTCAGGGTATTTATAAACAATTAGGTCGTATAGTATAGTTGCCTTTTTTGCTTTACGTGTCGGCGGCTCTGACCAATCTGAGGATATGAACATATCTATTGAACCCAAAAACTTTTCGATTGGCATAATATGCATAACATTCCATAGTATATGCAAAACACTTGGCGGCAACTTCTTTCTAACAACAGTCACGTTAGAACTTTTAGAAAATTCCTGAAGCCTTGGCGGTATTGAGCGTCTTAATGAAGAGAAGAACAAAATATAATCGTGCTCTTTATTCTTTATCATTTCCTCAATCAAATTACCAAGATAATTTGCTACACCTGTATTTTGATAGGTAAGTTGGCTTACATCAATTCCTATTTTTGCCATTTTAAACGTTAGTAAATACTGTACTTCCTTTTTTTATTTTACGAGTGACTTCATGGTTGATGTACCCTAAAAAATGCATTAATTCTATTAGTATTGTAAGCCGCTGATACCTTCTTTTTAAAATGAAAAAATCACGCTGACCCTTTAATTCATTTTCCATTTGAGTGGCAGGGTATGTAAATGGAATAGTAACCGAAATTACTTTTTTCTTCTTTTGTAGTGCTTTGACTACTGGGAAAAATTGGCCGTTTGAGTACTCCTCAAAATCGAATAACCTATGCTCCAACAGTGAGTTAAATGGATTCGATTCATAATGCGAGAGCAAGGACTTTAAAAGTTTTTTATCATTTCTAAAAACTCTAACGCCAAAAAATACATCTAGGTCGGGGGAGTTGGGAGAAAGCAGAGAATTTGCCCTTAATGCTTCGCAATAGAGCAGATTCCCTTCAGATTCCGACTCATACATATATGATGGAACGGTTTTTTTGAATAATAAATCATCTCTTTTTGGAATAACTAAGTCAGCATCACCATTTATAATTGGGTCAACGATCATCTCAATGCAATCAGTAATAACAGAAACTTTTTCAAGCTCTGTCATAACAATTGCTCTGACATCTTCTATCTGTGATGCTTCAAATATAGCCTTCCTTCTATTTGGAGATCTTTTTGGCTTTTTTGATTGGAATAATTTTACCCCCTGTATTTTTTTTATTGCAGAGACTAAGGTCTTGGCGCTTCCGCCGTCAACAACTACAACCTTATATCCAACTCCAGTGGCATATCTCAAAGCGTATAGTATAAGATCTCCTCGTACCTTATCCGTATGCTTTATACTTTTAAGCGGCCCACTATACCACTTCTTCTCATACGTAATACCCACAATCGCAATTTGAGACGGAACTACCATATATAAATATTACTTCTTTTATGAGAATAAAAGAAGAGATTGAATATGAAAAAACTTAATGCTAAGAATCTACTTCTTATTAACCAACAAGAGAAGAGATCCAAGAAAAATGAAGGCAAAGCCATATGTTACAAATCTCTGCGCAGTAAAGAATATTTGAAACAAGAAGAATGGCATTGAAGCCAAAATGAAAGCCAATCCCACATACACAGAAATTTTATAAGACCTCTTCAAAAGAAGAATCAAAAGAACTATAACAAAGAAAATGTCTTGTGGTTTCATAATTAAGACGTGAATATCTTAAGCATAATTTTTTTCTCTCTATGGGTAAGCTCTGGGTTATTTGGGAAATATAAACCCTGCTCATGTACAAGCCGAGCATTTTGACAATCGAACACTAACCCCTTACTATGTTTTGCAAAAAAAGGCTGATTAGTCATATCTCCACCAACAATAGGTCGAATTTCCACCTGTCCATCACATTTCTTTACCAATTCATCACGGATACGCTTGGACCTACAAACGATTGGCACTGCAAAATTTGAAAGGAAATCAATATGATCATACTTTATTGCATGGTACCTACTGCTATCATTATATATAGGAACAGCAAGCTCTAGAAAATTCTTATTTCTTATCTTTGTTATTTCATCAAGATATTTGATTTGAATGTTTCCTATAAAGCCGCTTATTTCAGTTGGCCTAAGATTAAATCCTTGTTCATAAAAAGTGTATCGCGAATAGAACGTAGAATTAACATTAAACTTATCTCTCATTTTTGATTGCTTTGAGCTGGATAAATTTCTATCCCAACCATGAGCCCTCACAATCCTCAGTTGATTAGCAAGGCTCAGACTGTCTGTTGCTATCATTCCCCCCTCTATAGTTGACATGTGATGTCCAACATAAAAAGAGTTAGTACTTGAAATGCCAAAATTACCCAATAATCTTCCTTTAAATATAGTGCCTAACGACTCACAGTTATCTTCGACTAATAGTATCTTTTCTTTGTCACACAAAGATTTAATTACATCAATGTCATCACAAAAACCGAGTAAATTTGTAAGGAATATCATTTTTAGCTTGTGTTTTTTCAATACTTTTTTTATCTGAGAAGAGGATACATTTAGAGTATTAAGCTCCACATCAATTGGAACTGCTAACAGGCCCAATTGTATTATCGGCATCACATTGGTGGACCATGTAAGCGCAGAAAAACCAACCTTATCCCCATGTTTTAATTTGCCCATATTAAGTAGTGCCTGAACTAATGCAAGATTTGCAGAACTACCGGAATTAAGAAATATGCAGTATTTCCGCCTTTGGTAATTCGCGAAAGCCAATTCAAATTTTTCGCACTCAGCTCCAAAGCTTAGTTGATGCGACTCCACTATGAATTTTGCAAGACGTTGCTTCGTTTCTTTCTCTTTGTAAAAAGTTGATTTAGTGAGTTTTATCATTTTTTATTTTTGAAAACGCCAAAAAACCTAATAGAAAAAATAAAGACAGTAGACTAATAATAAAACTAATATTAACCACTTTTTGTACCCCGTAACTAATTCGTATCTGAGTTACGTCTCCTGGTATTATAAAACTATTTACTCCCCGATAATTCTGAGACTTAAAAGTTTTATTTTGGTACGAAGCATACCAATATTGAGAATAATTATCAGTAAATACAATGGTTTTCTTGTCTTTTGTTTTATTGAGTATTAGATCATAGATAGAATTCTTTCTTGAAAAAGTAATATCAGAAGAACTGTCGCTAACATAAAATCTTTTTCTAAAATCGAAGTTCTCAAAAACTATAATTTTTCCGAATTCTTCCACTTGCCTGAGATAAGGTAGAATTTGAATCTTTTGGACTGTATCTTTGAAAAGCTTCTCGGAGTATTTTCCGTCATTTATGAATATCTCGCCCTCTGAATCAAATGGGACCATGACATACTTTATCGAATGAAGATCAAGTCTTTCGTCGTTTATTTTATTCATAGGAATTTCACCTCTGCCAATAGCAGGATTCTGATTTGAAAAATATCCATATCTCTGCCATTGGGGAATCCAAAGAGTACGAAAGTCATTATTCTGATTACTTATAAATTGTGCAAGCCGTTCATAGCCTGGAGGTATTTTTTGTGGAGATGGAGTATGTACTGTACCGAGAAAAACATCCCTCTGAAGAAAGATCCATATCGCTAAAAATAACAGTATTAAGTGGTTTAATACTATTTTTCCATTAAATCTCTTCTTGCAAAAACCATATACCGTATAAATCCCATAGGGGATGAGAACTGAATAGGAAAGTGCAATTAATAAGTAAAATTTTGTTGGATCCCGAAACATTGTAAATCCGGGAATATAGCCACTCATAAATTGATAAACAAAGCCAAATGGTTCATTTACACCTTTTGCCAAAAACGCTCCGATAAGCGCAATGAAGGCGAATGCGAGTAATTCTTTTCTTACTTCTTTTGATTTACCTAACACAATAGGCAGATATGCAATAATTGGAATAATTAAATATTCGGGTTTCATGAAATAAACCTTGCCAAATATATTTTGAGGCCAATTGGGATGCAAAAGACTTATTGTATTTTCCAATAAGGCAAAACTTAAAAAAGAGACGGTTGCACCTGATTGCATTTCATACGGCGTTTTTGAGTGGAAAAGAATTGTCGGTATTATCCAGAAGGCATGCAAGGAAAGAGCAACTATAACCGGTACTATAGAAATTTTAAGGAGTTTCAGAAGCCCTATTCGACTAATAAGTAGAACTGCATATGCGGCAGAAAGAGTAAGCATCGTAAGGCGCGGATCAAATACTAATTGTATTGCAGCTACGATACCAACTAAAATCCCTCGGCTTAAGGTTATTTTTTCCGCATAATATAAATAGGAAAGAATAACGACGGGAGCCAAAGAGTATGCAAACGCAACACCTAACTGACCACCAAAGAAAATTAATAGAAAATAAGTATTTGTTGCATAAATTACACCTGAAACAAGAGATAGTAAGGGCGATTTATTGCGAAGCACATACCTGGATAAAAAATATGATGAAAGAATTGATATAAGAATAATCGGAATAAGCCAAAATAAAAATGTTGTCCAGAGCCATCCCAAGCCCAGACTAGAAATTGTGGCTGATAGATGTAGATAGCTAGTAATCCACATCGTATTCGTTGCTTGCATTCCAAGACCTGTATTAAGTGATGAATCCCAGGCGGATGGAATCCCAATGAAAGATAACAAGCTATCCGGCCAGAAGAATCTCCAGTCACCTCTTACAATATCCATATTTTATTTTTTGCTTTTAAGAACGGGAAGTGAAAGCACAATATATAAGAATATTAAGAAATAACTTAAAACTGCTATATGTTCTGCAATCTCTTGGTTTCTAAAAAGAATGAAGAATAAATTAAAGAAAAGCATTAGCAGCGCACTCATAAGAATTTTCTTTTTGCTTGGCCGAAACAGCATGAGAAAAGAAATTAAGAACGTTAAAGGAACAAATCCGGTAAAGAAGATTTGGAGAATGTTAATATATGGTAATTGCAACGCAAAATAAACAGTGAGCGTTATTAGAGAACATAGCACAAATTTTGAAATATTTTTCATTTAGATCGTTTTTTATAAATACCTATTAAAATAATTAGAGTCCCTACCAACGAAATACTTGTGATCGTTACTCCAATGATAAATAAGTCCTGTATCTTGTATTTTACACGTACTTTCTGAGTCTCACTAGGCAAAATCCATCCATTAGAGAAACCATTAACAATAAAGTGCTCATATGTGTCACTTTTCCAATTATTATTGTACGATTGGGAAAAAGTAAGAACGCTGGATCCATTCACATTTGTCCCTTCTAGTGTGTATGAAGTATTGCTTCTCTCTAGAATTCTTGGTTGGCTAGATTTTGACTGAGCTCCTTGTTTAACAAATATCAGGTCCGGAACAGCTATTTTTCGCATACTTATATTCTCAATTTGTATATCGGAATGCTTAGGGTCATTGTGTATAGAAGTGTTACAAATAACGAATTGAAAGCTACGTCCAGCAATTGGCGCGTATGTAGTCTCATAGAGTCTACTGCCTTTTACCGATGTTAGAGAATCTATACTAGGTGCCTTATCAACGCTTTCTCCAGCAGGTACAAATGTTACGAAGAACTTATCGTAGCTGGATAAAAGTCTATGATCAAATGTAAGCTTAAATATATCTCCACGTTTTGAATCAATCTTCTCGGAATAATAACAACCATTGGTTGACTCAACAAGCCTGACTGATTTTTGCTTCTGAATATCATTAATTGGCTGTTGAACAACTATAGTATTCAGACCTTTATTTAAATTTACTTCAGAAAGCTTTCTCCACCGCCCATCTTCTTCAAGAACAGGTAAAATAAGCTGCTGATTATTTATTGAAATGCTTACAGAATTGCTATCTTCAATATTATCATTAGGTCGATAATACACACTATATTCATGGGCTATTGGCGAAGTTACCAATAGTTGCTTCTTTGTTTCTGATGAGGTTCTAAAGGTAATTTGATTTAAAAAACTTTCATTAATTTCGATTGCCTTAAGCATCTTATCCATAGAAATCGAACTTAAATTTTTTTCCTTAATTTGGCTAATAACTACTTTTTGCGTTCTTATGAATGATAGTATGTCTAGTTTCGTGACATTATTAATTTCATTTTGACTTAACTGCACCGTTCTTCTTATATTAAATAAGTCCTCCTCGATGTCGGTTATTATCTCTTTTAAAACGTCATCTTTTTCTGCTAAATCAATACTTTTTTGTAGACCTAATATATCTCGCAGCGCCTTTTCTGAATAATATATAGCCAGTTCCTGCGGTTGATCCAGCAAAGAAATTTCTTGATACACATTCCTCCCTATGATAGGGTACATAAATGACCCTTGCGTAATTGTTGGTGTATAAGCAAGTGTATTTATAAATTTCCACTGCAAATCACACATCACACAATAACTATCAAGATAGTAGGTGTTTGGACTCATTTTGAGCAAACTATTTCCGTTCGTATCTGCTACTAAAGGCTCTTCATAAGAATACCCAGGAAGAGATGCAATTTTTCCAATAGTTCCTACATCACCGGCTACAAAAGAATAGGTGTTATATTGGAGAAAATCATCCCGTCCTTCTTTGAGATCGTATATATGCCACTTCTCAAATTCTTTTACCTTTTGAACATTTTTGGATGTTAATGCTTTTTGATAAACGGCAGGATTTACTGAAGGCGAAGAGGGATTATCCCAAACAAAATCATCTCTTACAACAAAAGAGTCTATCCCCATTATTTTAGCTAGCTGTTCCCAACCTTGCTCATCCTTTTCCATCATTGAATATAGAGTGGTAAGCATGGTCTTTTCGTTTTTACCCAGGAACAGGCTATTATTAAGAATTGGAGCATTTGTCAAAAGCGTACTGATTGGTGCTAGACTCCAATATCCCCAGGTGTATTCCTCCACAGTTCCATCAATATTCGGAGGGGGCAACATTAAAGTTTTTTTATCTATCCTCTCCCTACTCTCACTCCATTTACCAAAGTCCATAATATAGGATGGAACCACAACTCTATTTGAGCGTTCGTTTTTAACATAATCAAAAAAAGTACCATTAAGGAATGGGTAGCTATAAAGTACTATTCCAATTATTACGAACGAATAAAAAACATAAGCAATTTTTTTGTTTATTACAACGACCCTACTCATGATAAAGCTTATAAAAAAGCCAATAAGAACAGCATATGCAAGCCATAATGAGGGAGAAAATTTGTAGAATGGATTTCTGAATGCTATAAACCCTGGAATATTTTGCATTAAGAAAATATACAAAGTTCCGAAAGGTGGATGTGCACCTGCAACGAATAGCAAAGAGACTATAGCCAGAAGGCCAAAAAAAAGTATTACTTTTTTTTCAGCGCTCTTCTTAAAAATAAGAAGTGTTGAAAAAACACAAATGGGGATTGCAACACTAATAAAAATAAGCAGAGGATTAGTTAAGAAATTATTTGCATATGGGTGACCAGGATTTTGGTACCACTCAGGAACCCCTTGCAGGCGCAATAGATTATTGTAGGAGCTATTAAGGCTTGCGTATTTTACCCAATCAAGAATTCCCTCCTTCCCGCCAAAAAAAGTCACAGACTCGCTATAGGAAGTTTTTAATGAAAATACAAAAGGTACCAGCCAGTATGCATGAAGCGCAACGCTTACTACTAACGTTACACCAAAAAGTTGAAAGAGTGATCCTATCCTTATCCATGAAAACTGCTGATATAAATAGTAAAAAATAAAAACAATCAAGGCAATAATCACCCCTCCAAATAGTGGTAAGCTTGCCAAACCATTCAGTACAAAAAATATCAGAGCAATTAATACGGCAGCGGTAAACGTCTTCCTCCTTCCGTCACTCCAATCTAATAGGATCGCTATCATGAGAGGAAGCGCAGCATATACTGAAAATTTAGTTCTTTCTGCCACAAACCATCCCTGCAATAAAAAATGATTAATCATGTAAAAAACTGCTGCAGGCAGACTTAGAAAATTAATCTTTAGTTTTTTTTCAAGACGGCTTCCTAAGTAATACATAGTAACTCCGGGGAGAACAAACCAAATGGAAAAAGTAATTTTTTGCATTGACTGCAAATCAAATCCCAAGGAAGAAACTAAAGCTTCCAAACCATGAATAAAGAAGCCGGGAATTGCATATGTCTGATCGTTGCCAAATCCAAATCTTACAGTCCATGCGTATAGACGGTCTAAGAAGTGGGGTATCGGTGATAGAGGTAGACCTGAATCATGTCCTAATATAACTTCTGTGCCACGAAACCACAGCAACGGAATTAATCCAAGCAAAATAATAACGATAATCTCGACCCTGCTTCTTTTGATTCGTTTCATTTAGTACCAATAAAGAAAATAGGACTGTTTAAATATGGGAGCGGTATAGCAAATGGAATTATAAATTGAAATCTTTTATTAAATCTGTAGAAGAATGGTATAAGGGTAAATCTATGATATGACACCTTTTTAAATCCTACCTCTTTCATGATAGCAACCCATTCATTTGGGTATTTAACATTTATGTGGGTTGGGTCTCGAAAATTCCAAGGATACGGAAAAGGTGTTGAAACGATTACTTTCCCCCGTGGTATAAGTGCATCATACATATTCTTTATACTCTTCTCTGGTTTGTCTAAATGCTCTACAACTTCAAATGCGATAATGTAATCAAATTTCTCTTTTAGAGTTATCTTTTGCTGAATATCTAAAACTGAAAATTTAGCAGCTGGAGTCAATTTCTGAGCTTTTTTTACTGCATAACTTGAGATGTCTGTTGCCCAAACACTAAACCCTCTTTCAGAAAGCAAGTTAGATACTGCACCTATGGAACAACCTATCTCAAGAACCCTCTTCCCATGACCCTTTTGTAAAGGCACATATTCATTAAGCTTTACAAGCCAAGCGTAAAACCAACGCTTCGAAATTTTTAAATCTTCTGCTGTAAAATTGCCAACAGCACTCTTATACCACCCTTTAAAATAAGACTCTTCAAATTTTTTTGCTTTCATTTCAATTGATTATACATAATAATAACGCTATTAATAGAATCACTTATGATGTTTTTCTTTAAAGTGATAACGAAATAATGCTTGCAATAATTTCAAGAACTCTTAAGAATAATAGATTTGATTATTAACTCAATAAAACTATTTCTTTTTTCTTCATCGAGCGAGTCGACGTCTCTATAGAACCTATTCCCATTAGCTGAAATTTCTATATAAGAAATACCATCACTAATTGGAATCAAATACATTGGGTAGTTTCCTGAAAGAACATAGAGTGTAGTTACCAACTCGCCATTTTCTTTAGTAATATTTAACAACTTTGTCCTGTCTAAGATCTTGTCTCCATTGCTGTCAAATATACTAGGAGCAAAGTCATGGAAAAAAATAGATGGATCCTTAGTCATGCGTTTAACAGTTATTGTTTCATTATGTCCTAGAACTACTGAATCCTGCCCTAAATGCGTTTCAGAATAGGATGGGTCTATCTTAAAACTAAAACTATCAAGATGTACTTTCTTCCATTCACGTAGTTGTTGTCTCTGAGAAAGTTCTAGCTCTAACTCTGGAATGAATTTTTCTGTATTTCTTTCAAGTTTTTTCTCCTCAGGCTCCCATGTGTATGCATGAACAGTTTGAGGGCTTATATTAAATTTCAGTGCATCTTGTATAAGCTGCTCTCTACTGAGGTAATATCCAAATGACTTATTTCCATCAACAAGAAGCCAATTTTTGTCTAGCGGATTCTTTTGTACTGATCTATCATTTATAAATCTTTTATTTAGATTTCCACTGCTAAAATAGTGAACTGCAAGCACTTGCCCTAGATTTGTTTGAAATGGCGGAATCTGAGCAAAGCCATAATAATTTCCGCTACTTTCTACCAAAAAAATTGATCTATCGCTAGGTGTCTTAACTTCATCAAAAATAGAATTGAGAATATCCTGTCTCATCTTGGCTGTCTCAACATATGGCGTTAATATTCTTTGCAATAAATTGTAATTAAATATTGCCATGAGAAAAACTAATAAGGACAAAGGGACATATCGCAACTTAGTCTTTATGGCTAAACCTTCAATAATAATCACATATATACCTATAATTATTAAAGAAACGCTAATTGAAACTAAATATAAATATCTAGAATCAACAATTTCAAAAGAAAGTTGCCTGGGTGAAAAGAGGGAAGTAAGAAGAATTAAAGAAGCATTCAGAAGTGTAATTGCTATACCAAAAACAACAATCCTTGCACCCATATATTGACGATTGAACAAGACCATTCCCAGAATTAAAGCAGCTACAACAACCATATTCATGGGGTGAATCTTAATCAATCCAAGCGTTGAAGGGTAAATATCCTGCACAAACATATTAGTAACAATAAGTTGAAAATCTTGGAGAGTTTTTATTCCTATCTCAAGATTGTTTTGAAACAGTTTACCCTCAGAAAAAAAACGTGGGAGAATGAATCTAAAGGGCACGTAGGACACAAAGATTGCAGCAGTTACAAACAAGCTTTTTTTAAAATACTTAGCCTTAAAAAAAGCAGAGAATAATGGATAGATAATAAATAAGATGGCAGCTGTTTCTTTAATCATAAGAGCACTTACAAAACAAACAGTAGAGATAACTACCCATCGCTGATTCTTTCCAAATTTTAAAAGACTCAGCAAAGACAAAAGAATTAGAGTTGTTAGAAAAAGGTCATAGACTATAACCATAGCCCAATTGACTGCTTGGAAATGGGCAGAGTTCGTAAGAAAAAAAGCAGCTACACAGAAGGCGAAAAATTTATCTTTTATTATTTGTTTTGTTAATGCATAGAGCAAAAATACATTCACTGCATGCAAAACTAACGAGCTTACAGCATAGAACTTGAAGTTGAGCTTGAAAAATACTATGAGAAAAAACCAAAGCAAACTTTGCAACGGCGTAACATGACCGCCCGCTGAAATCCAATATGCATCAGTTACTCCTTTCGTAATAGCCACGAAAAAACCTAGAAATGGATTAATCAAAAGCGGAAAGTATTCCGAGAAATAAAACCACTCATCACCTTCGAAATACGAGCTCAGAGTTTTGTGGTAGTAGAGGAATGTTAGTCCAAGGAATACAAGAAAAAGTAGATATTTTTTCATTCCTTATAGCCTATCAAGCTTTTAGCAAATAGGGAATAATAGTAATTAAGATTTGGATTTCTCAAAACCTTTGGAAAAAATTCACTATCAGATACTTTTCTCATTTTTTGAATTTTCTTTCTTTTCGCTAATGTCTTTTCAAGATTGGCTATGTTCCATAGAAGTGCTTTGTTAATTGCCATAAATAAATCTATTCTTGATTTGAAAATAAAACTAATTGCGGCCACTTCACAAAGAATAATGTGAATGGGTAATATTAACGCTAAGTTCTTTACTTCTAGGTTTTTAATATAAGAGTTGATTCTATTTTTGAATGAATGAAATTGAATAAATGCATTTTCCATTCCATTAGACGTGCCACCAACCTTATGATATATGACAGATTTGGGAGCATACACTATGGTATATCCTGCCATCCAAACTCTATTGCACAGGTCTGTTTCTTCAAAATATGCGAAGAAGTCATCGTCAAAAAGTCCTAGCCGAGTTATTAAGTCTGCTCGCACCAACATGCATGCCCCTTTTGCAGTATAAAGATACTTTGTCTTGTCATATTTCCGTTTATCAATCTGGAAATACCCGTAGTGATATAAAAAGCCGGTATATGTTAAAAATGCACCTACTGAATCGAGCTTATTTGGATAATCCATAGATAGTATTTTGCTCTGAACTATCCCGATTTCATCGTCTTCCTCCACTGCCGCAACCAACTCTGTTACGAAATCTTTGGTAACAACTGTGTCATTATTAAGGAGAAGCACATAATCCCCTGTAACTGCTGGTAGTCCTGCATTATTGCCACCGGCGAAACCTAGATTTTTTTTACATTTAATTATCTTAATATTTGGAAAGTTTTTGGTAACATACGCAACTGAATCATCTTTTGAAGCATTATCTACGAGTATAATCTCTAAGTTCTTGTACGTGACTTTCTTGAGTGTTGGCAAGCACTTTTTTAAATGTGAAAGACCATTCCAATTTACGATTATTATTGACACTTTTTTCATAAGTTTTTAATCTTAATAGCCCTTATATCAATTTCCGCAAAACCTTTATCTTGATAGTCTCTCCTGACAAGGGCATCTATAACACGATTTCTCGGCTCCGGAATATGTAATATGTGCTTGCAGAAGTATAAAATTAATATTGATAGTGTTGTATAAAAACCAGCATTGAATTTTGTTTCTTTGACTTCAAACCCTGAAAGGTTTAATAGTGAGTATAATTCTTTTTTTGAATAATGCCTATGGCCAAAAAGAAACGCGGGATCCAAAATATTGGATAGTAAATTATTATTCATTGTATTTATGAATAACACTCCCCCCTTTTTCATGCTTCTGTTTATATTTAACAAAGATACTAATTCGCTGCCTCTTGGAATATGCTCTATTACCATAAAATATAAAACTACATCAAATAGGTTTTTTTGAATTGGTAATTGCTCTATTATTGAATGTTTGAAAAAGATGAAGTCAGGAAATCTTCTACTCGCTACTTTTAATGGAGCGGTCTCTATGTCGATGCCTGTCACTTTACATTTCACGCTTTGTAGTAATTCCTCTAACGGTCCACTCCAACAACCAATATCCAAAACTGACTTTCCTTTTATATATGGCTTTACCCAATTAAAGAGAAAGTAATGTCCCGGAACAAGCACATTCTTCCCATCTCTTTTAGCAAGAAACTTCATTCTACTTTGCATAATAATATCTTAATTATCTTACCAAACTAACATATTGATAAAACCATATTCTTTGTCTACAATCAAGGACATATGAAAGTACTCATAACTGGAGGCAATGGACTAATTGGAAGTGCAGTCGCACACAAACTCCTTGGACGAGGTTATGAAGTTGGGGTGCTTGATAACAATTCTAGCTTTATTAACAAACCAAAATATCATAAGGCAGCGTTATTACATAGGAAAAAACTCTATAAAAATAAAATCTCATACAGTCTAAAAGGTGATATTAGAAATAAAGCACATGTCAAGAAAGCCTTTGATGAATTCAATCCCAACATCGTTATTCATCTTGCGGCAATTCCTATGGCAAGACCTCTCCCAGAATTTGAAGATGAGATGATTCCAATCACACTATATGGAACGCTTAATGTTCTGGAAGAATTTGAAAAATCCAGTAGCGCTACAAAGATAATTTACACTTCTTCAAGCATGACTTATGGTCATTTCACAAAAAGCCCACAACCCGAAGACGTTATCCTTAATCCTATAAATAGCTATGGTGCATGCAAGGCTGCAGGAGAATATTTCGTAAGGCTTTCAAAAAAAGAATGGGTAATTGTAAGACCAACCTCTGTATACGGATACACAGATGCAGCAAACCGTGTGACGCAGCTTCTCCTTGATGCCGCACTGACAAGTAAATCTGCATGGGTGGTTAGAGGAGAGACGTTAGACTTTTCATACGTTGAGGATGTAGCCGAGGGATTTGCATTAACAGTAGAAAGACCAAGTGCTGTATACCAGACTTTTAATATATCCAGAGGAGAACCAAGATCTGCTACAGATTTTGCAGAAATTCTTAAAAAACATTTTCCAAAATTTTCTTATGAGGTTAAAGAGCCCACTGTCCAACAGGTTTTTCGTGGAGCGCAAGATATTACAAAGGCAAAAGGCTTTCTAGATTTTAGCCCCCAGTATGGTATTGAAGAAGGCATAAAAGAAATTCTTGAACTAGTTGATGAATATGGCTGGAAAAAAGATGCTTACTAATAATGATTTTATTGATAGCAATTATTGTACCTGTCCTGGGATTCATTCTTCAATCATACCCAAGACTATTTAATCGTTCTTTTGGAGTCGATGTTTGGACTCGGCTTCTTGAAATTCAGGCATTTAGAAACGCCCACCACAGAATTCCAAATAAAGTTGAAAAAGGTTTTATAATTCCCGGTAATTTTGACTACCCTCCAGTCTTTCCTTTTCTGTTTTCCTTCTTTTCTAAGAAAACAATTCTTAAGTATCAGGGTTTTATCTCTCCTCTTATTGATTCTCTCCAAACAATACTAGTCTTTGTAATTTGCTATCAGATGACAAATTCAATAGCTATGTCATTAGTAGCACAGCTTGTCTATATTATGACCCCAATGGTTGTAGTCGAAAATAGCTATCTCACACCTAGATCTCTAGGCTATCTTTCTTTTACTATTGCTTTCTATCCGTTAATTTCATATCAACTTAATCCTACAAATACCACAATACTCATTGCAGTAATCACTTCAACAATATTATTTCTTACACACCGATTTGCATTGCAAGCGTACTTGTTCATATGCGTATTTATGGCATCGCTGCTTGGTTCAGTTCATTTTGTAGCTGTTCCAATTCTTGGATTTACTCTAGCTGTAATTACAACAAGGGGTTATTACCTAAGAGTTGCGCATGGACACCTTTCCAATATTTATTTCTGGGTTATTAATTATCGCTTCAGATTTGCACACCAAATATATGGCCTCTCAAGTAACAAAAAGTCAGACTGGGTTGGAATAGTTTATAAATTGCTTTCCGACTTCTCGCCTATATTTTTACTGATAACAAACGTGTGGGCTGCTTCCTCATTTGTATTTTTATACTTATATCACGCTAATAATTTACTTGACGCAGATCCTATACTCTCCTATTTTGCATTATGGATATTATTTTTCTATATTTTAGGCTGTTTTGTTTTGCGATTTAAATTCCTAATTCCTATAGGTGAAGGCCAGAGGTATCTTGAGATGTGCACAGTGCCAGCCTCAATCCTTACATCTTTTTTAGTGTTTTATTTATACGGACTATATGGGACTCTCGTAGTTGTTGGTTTCACTTCTTTAGTGCTGATAAATCTATGCATGACAATATATATACAAATTAAGGGGATTATCAAAGATAAGAATAGGTCTCTAACTCCTGAGCTTGAAAAAGTATACGCTTTCATAAATAAACTACCCGGAAACCCTCGTATCATGTGCATACCACATCAAGTAACAACAATGACTGTTTTTAATACAAAAGCAGATGTGTTAGTGAATGCTGATAACCCAGGGCTTATGAAATTAGAAAAGTTCTTTCCTATACTCAAAGACTCTATTTATAACCTTAAGAAGGAGTACTCCTTGAACTACATTTTACTAAGAGAAAGCTTTGCCAGAGAAAGTGATCTTTCTCTTCCTAAATCAAAGGTGGTTTTTAGAGAAGGAGACATAAAGCTTATCAAAATCTGATTCTAGATTGAAATTAATACGTAATTGCTAAACCTCTTTACAATTTTGTATTTATGTATCCTTAGGTCTTTCACCGTTGCATACTCTTCATTTAGAAGAACCATCTCAAGGCCATATTTTTTCATGATTTTTTTAATTGGTAATTTTAAATAAGGGTAAACATCTGAAATTCTTGATATATGCGTGTAGTCCGCATTTACAAATACAGGACATCCTGTGTGATAAATCACATTCGTAGTTATTTGATGTGGAATACATAATAATTTTGGCTTTTTCTTAAGAGCTCTAAGATAAACAAACATATTTGAAAGCTCAGGAGTAATTGTTCTAAGTCTATCTTTAATAATTGCCTTTCTTTGGATTACAACTATTGTTACTATGCAAAGAGTTGATATAAAAGAGTATAGAGCTACAACAAAGGGGTTTTTACTATTAAAGAATTCTAGAAATAGTTGAGCTGCAACAAATGCCGCAGGAAAAGCAGATAATTCCAGATATCTTTGCCCTTCTCCAAGAAATCTTAATTTGGGAACCCACAGAGTTAGAATTGCCAATACATATGACGTGATCACCCATACAATGAAATAACTTACAAGGGAACTGTGCGTACCAATCAAAATACCATAAACGCTAGCTATTACCCAAGGGTTAGTAATAGCAAGAATAAAAGGCGGAAACTTCAGAAACTGATTGTATAAATTAAAGACAAAATCATTACTTGAATTCTTTCGAGACTCTCCTTTAACCTGATGGTAAAACCTAAAGGCTATTACTTGATACCAAAATTTTAAGTTTCCCAAATGGCCACGAAGAACTGTGAGGTAAAACTTTCTTGAAAAGACTATAGCAAGAAGAAATGACAACACAAATGCTATGATGAAATTTGGAGTTAAAAAATACAGCGAAAAAATAACCGAGTAAAAAAGAAATCCTTGAGATGTGAATCTATGTGATAGGAATATTAGTGATCCTGCAAGTATTGCGGCTAAAAAGTAATAAAAATTTTGACTAACTCCGAAGAAATACAAAAGCATAAAAACAATTGAAAATAAGGTATATCCAAGAGATCTTGGAGTAGCGCTTGAATTCTCAAGTACTACAATGGGGGTTACAACATAAAGCAGTTGTGTTAAAAGAGCTAGATAGATATTCTGCGTAATACTCACGATTAGGATGAAGATCAAAAAAAGATGTAAGGCATCAAATATTGGCGAAAACAAAAATTCATACTTTTTTACAAGTTTTTCAGGAAATTTAGACATTATAAATATAAATGCTGGTGGGTAATCATAAACTCCCGGCACGAGAAATCCATGAGTTATTTTTTGAGGAATCCGATTTTGTTTTCTGTATTCCCTAAGATAAAGAAGATGTGTCCATATATCCACCCCAAACTTTCTATTAACTAATCTTGGATAGGATTCAAAAATGATAGCGATCGCGGGGATAATAAGACCTAAAAGGATCATGGATTGCATTGTACTAAGGCGTCTTTCCCCATGCAAGAGTTACATAAGTATCAAGCACCTTGAATCCGTTTGAGATATAGGCACCAATAGCAGGGATGTTCTGCATTTGGGTTTCTATATAAGCCGAGTTAAAACCATTTTTTTTAATAACAGCTAAGGCATGCTTAACTAATTTTTTGCCTATCCCTCGACCCTGCATTTCTGACTTTACTGCAATGAGAACAATATGGTCATCTTGGACAGTCACAAATCCTGAAATTTTTTCATCATCAGTATATACAAAAACCTGGACCGTCTCATCCTTCACTGAATTTTCGATCCACCTTTTGTATATTTCGGTTGCCGTTCTCTTATCAATTCGTGAATCATTAAAAAAACGCGTGCCATGAAAGGTCGAGGCGATTTCTTTAAGATTTTCTATTTCCTTTGGATCTACCAGTCGGATTGAATTAATTCTATCATCATTACCTAAATTCTCATTAATAAATGCAATCGTACCATCAACAAAAATAAATCCATTTCTCTCAAGCTCTTGGATAATCTCTATTTCATTAGATTTTAATCTGTAATGTGCATATTCAATTTTATTATCAGCTAGTTCAATGAGCATTTTTTTTATAGATCCTAAATCGTTAACTGTCGTTATTTTTGCAACATTGACACCAAGTATTTCTGCATCAAAATTATTTGGAGACCAGGCGTATTGAGGGTTCATTTACGGTGAGAATTAATTATTCCAGAAAGAGTAGCTATAACACGCTTTAAATCATCAGTACTCATTTTGGGATACAAAGGAAGTGACATCATATTTTCATACACCCTTGCTGCTTTTGGATAGTTAGCTTTCTTAAGACCCAATTCTCTCTTAAAGTAACTGAACTCGAATAATGGAATGTAATAAACACTTACCCCTATTCCCTTCTCCTTAAGTAGGTCAACAATCTGATCTCGTGAGACTGAAAGTTTTTTTGTATTAATCCTTATCGTATATAGATCATAGGAAGAACCTGAATCCTCGGAAAAAGTTGGAACTGTTATTTCAGAAATCTTTGACAGTTCTTTGTTATAAATTTTTGCGTATTTTTTCCTTGTTTGGTTAAATTTATCAAGCCTTCTAAGTTGCACTCTTCCCAATGCTGCCTGAATGTCTGTCATGTTGTATTTAAAACCCGGCACAACAATGTCATATTTCCAGGAACCTGCCGCCGTATGTCTTTTCCATGCTTCTTTACTCATTCCATGCAGTCTTAAAAGAGCAACTTTTTCTGCATACCCCTTACTATTTGTAGTAAGCATCCCACCGTCTCCAGTTGACATATTTTTAATTGGGTGAAAAGAAAAACAGGTCATATCTCCAATATTACCAACTCTTTTATTCTTGAAAGTTGTACCAATTGCAGTAGCAGCATCCTCTATAACAATGAGCTTATGCTTTCTGGCAATCTTCATAATTTTATCCATATCGCACGGATATCCTCCGTAGTGCATTGGGATAATTGCTTTTGTTTTTGAAGTTATCTTCTGCTCTATCAGTTCCGGGTCTATATTCATTGTCTTTTCATCTATGTCGACAAGCACTGGTATTCCTCCTACGTGAAGTATTGGATTTATTGTGGCTGAAAATGTAAAAATTGTAGTGATTACTTCGTCGCCTGGGCCTATGCCTGCCGCGATAAGGGCTAAATGAAGTGCTGCTGTGCATGAACTAAGTGCCACCGCATATTTAGCACCTGTATAGCTGGCAAATTGCTCTTCAAATGCTTTTGTACCCGGGCCTAAGGTTACCCAACCTGAATCAAGTGCCTTTATGACCTCCTTTTTTTCCTCGTCACCAAAAAGAGGTTGCGCAAAATGTATAAACTTATTCATTTCAATTCGTCTAGATTACACAATATTTAGCTCTCTGTCAAAGCGACATTCTTTTTTTAAGAAGATTGTAGCTTTCTTTTCCTGCCTCACTCCAACTAAACTTTTTTGACCAGCCGATAGCTTTCCTCGAAAGCTGCTCGTACAATTCCTGATTATCCAAAAGTGAAAGGGTTGCTTCATAAAGGTTGTCGATATCCATCGGTACAAGTAATCCTGTTTCGCGATCCACTACGGAATCAACCAATCCTTCAACTTTGTAACCAACTGCTGGAGTGCCTACGGAGTTTGCTTCGATCACGTTAAGACCCCATCCTTCTTTAATGGATGGATGGATCAAAAGCTTTGACTGAGCCAGAATTCTAAATTTTTCCTGCTCATTCACAAAACCGACAATCTTGCAATTTTTTTGTATCTTTTTGTCCTTAATAAGTTTTTTAACATAAGCTTGATATTTATCCGATTCACTTTTACCAATTACGGTCAGCTCAATCTTTTTGTGTTTTTTTGATATTTTCTTGACCACTTCCAATGCGTCCTCAATTCCTTTGTCCTTTGATATCCTGGCAAGAAACACCAATCCAAATGGATTCTTTTTCGATTTTTGTAACTTTTTTGATGGCGTAAATCCATGATGTATAACATGAATTTTTTTCTTAGAGATTCCAATTTTAACTAAGTCGTCTCTGGCTGACTCAGAACCTGTAATGAAGGTCCTACCTTTATAAAGTCTAATGATATATGGCTCAAGCAGATATCCAATAAGAGCCAAGGGGAAAATAAGATTTTTGAACCAAATTTTTCCCGCAACTTCATTTATAAGTCCTACAATTTCCGGCTTATTCTTATAAAAAACTGAAAAGTATGGAAAAAAGTGAAAACTATCGATTATGAGGCTGTATCTGTCTCTGTGAAAGTTGAAATAAAAGAGAAATATCATAAAGCTTGTGAAATGATTTCCCTTTCTTATAAAGGTAATCCCATCGCGTCGTTCGATTGGCAGGCTTCCTTCGTATCTTGAGGTGCACCACGTAACGTCTATGCCTTTTTTTACCCAATACTTAACGTGCTGATTCAAAGATATTTCGGCTCCACCTGCAAGAGGATGATAGGGATCACGCCAGTTGAGAACTAATATTCTTGATTTCTTATTCGTTAGCCAATTCGTTTTATTACTGTTTCGGTAATATTTTATAATTCTTACTCTATAAAATATTGCGATAGTATCAATTATCATTAATGAAATAATTTTCCAAAGACTTCTGGAAGTGATTGAGCTTACGCCTGTAAATTGTAGTCTAATAGGAGCCTCGTAAATCCTTTTGTAGCCAAGAGCGTAAGCAAGAGCCAAAATTTCGATATCAAATGCAAAATTTTTTACAAGAAGCCTTGGAAAAACATCCTCAACTACTTTTTTTTTGTAAAATTTGATACCTGCCTGAGTGTCTTTAACTCTCAGTCCAAAAAGCAAGTGAGTAAAAGTTCTATATCCCCACGAAAACATTTTTCTATAAAATGGATAGTCAACTTGTGACGCTGGATGCATTTTGCTTCCGACTATAACGTCTGCGTCATACCAAATCATATGATTTAACAGCATCGAGACCCCTGTGGGATCAATATCAAGTCCTGCATCCAGAAAACCAATGACATCCCCCCTAGCCTTTGCCGCACCAAACTTCACAGCATAACCCTTTCCTTGATTGTCCTTATACTGGTAAACTCGGATTCGTGATGACTGATGCTCTTTTATTCTCTCATATGTTTTGTCCAGCCTTCCGTCTACGACAATAATTATTTCAAACGCATATTTAAGCTCTTTCATAACAGTAACCAGCTTTTTGACATTTGAAACTATCGTTTTTTCTTGTTTGTAGGCAGGAATAATGAGGGAGATTCTTCGAATTTTTCCTTTGTTCATCGACTTTCTGCTATTTTAAGTTAGCTCGCGTTATTAAGCAATGACCTTAAAGAAGAAAAAACTATTTTTGTGCTTTTAGTAGATATATAGATACTAAAAGAAGGCTTGCTGCAACAGCTATTGAGGATAACACAATTTGGCCAAAATCTGCATGAAATGTGTATATTAGTACTGCCTGGGTAATCGTTCCGGAAAGAAGAATCCAAGCAAAACTTGTTTTTTTAATCGAAAGAAAATAGTAAGCAAATAGAGAAAGCACAGAATATAAAGTTATGAATATGCCAAACAACGGAAGGTACTTACTTATTTCGAGGTATTCTTTGTTTTTAAGGAAGAAAAGTATAGCAAACTCAGGAAAAAGGGAATAAAACAACGTTATCAGCAGACAGAAAGAACCGACTATAAAAATTGAAAGATACAATACTCCTTTGTAATTTTGGTTGGAAGCATACCTATTTATTAAGATTGGGAACATGACAGTACTTACGGGAGCACTAATATAAAAAATAACTCTGCCAACTAACGATAGACCTGCATATTGCCCAGTTTCATAGGCACTAAATAAGTGCTTAACTAATAAAATGTCGTTTGAGATAAGAGCATTCAAGCAAAATATTATTACCGCTGATGGAATCCCAAATGAGATAAGTTCTTTGTATGAAATGCTTGGAACTGCATCAGCTTTAAAAAATATAATACCTCTCAGGTAATAAATCCCAAAGCCAAATAGAACGAGTGTGGATGCCACAAATCCAAAAATTGCCCCATATAAGCCCCACCCCATTAATACAAGCAAAAAAGCACAAGCAACTTTCACAAAAGCAGCTATAGCGTTTGAGAAAGATAAATATCTAAAAGCAAGACTTGCTTGTGCAAAAGAATTATTGAGCGTTGTCATATATGAAATAAGAACACAAATAATTGCTATAAAAAATAAAAGTGGATTGTGAATGTTAAAAAAAGCCTCAGCTTGTTTTGAAAAAACGAAGAACAGCACCATTAGTATTACTCCTGAAATAGCTAGAGGTCGAAAAAGCTTAATATAAAACGCATGAAGAAAATTATTCTTTTTATTCGCAAAATATTCTCCTGCGGTGCTTACAACTGTTGGTGTTACTGCACCTGCGGGAATTGAGAGTAACGTTATTAATGAAACAATGCTTGTTAGGAGACCATATTCTTCAACAATTAAATTTCTACTCATAAGTAAGTTAAAAAGAAAGTTAAAGAAGTTAGCTAAAAGACCCCCCGAAAACAGGAAGAATGAACCTGCAAAAAGAGGGTTTTTGAGAGCTTTATTAAGATGTTTTTTCATTTAAAAGTTCGTATGCACTAATCGTCTCTCTTATCATTTTTTCAATTGAAAAAAAATGTGACCTCTTCAAGGAAAGGTCGCTGTATTTTTGATATACAGCGCGGTTGTTAGCTACATCACGCATTTTAGAAGCAATATCCAGATAATTAGCGTGGTCAACGTATATGCCTGCTTCACCAGCAACTTCAGGCAAGCTACCCCTACCTGAGACAATAACTGGAGTTCCGCAACTCATCCCTTCAAGAACGGGAAGTCCAAATCCTTCATCCACCGAAGGCATGCATACTGCAATAGCCATATTGTAAAGCTTTACTAATTCTTCCTCGCTCACAAAGCCCGGCTTAATAAAAAGCTTAGAGCTAGTCTCTGAACTAACTACTATTCTGTCTTTGTTCCACATGTTCGATTTGTCAAAATCTGTAACCAGAGCTTTTCCAACCATGACGATTGGAATATTAACCTCTTTAACGGCTTTAATAAGCGTAGGCAGATTTTTATTCCATGTGACATCTCCTACATACAAGAAAAAATTCTTTGGAAGATTGTACTTTTCAGAAATAGCTGCGCTGTCATTTTGGTGAAGATTTACTTTCCTAAAATGCTCTGAAACACCCAAGAGAACACTTTTAACTTTTTGGTGGGAAACACCAACAAACTTTACTATATTTTCCCTGGAAGCTTCTGAGTCTGCCAAGATAAGGTCTGCTTGATGTAGGATTTTTCTATTTATTTGCCAAGATATCTTACCTTTTACGCCTGCAGGAAAATGTTTTGGATATGAAATTGGGATAAGATCGTGTACAGTAATTACCGTTTTTTTCTTTTTAAAAATAGGAAAGGTTACAAAAAAAGGATCGAGGTATGGATAATGTACTATATCTGCCTCTTTGCCATCCTCCCGGATGTTAGAACTAAAGATATAGTTATTCCTTCTGTCATACTTTTCAAGATTATCTTTCAAAAGGCTTAAGTACATTCCTACACCACGAACCTTGTGTTGACTATCTGTCTGGGAACTTATAGGGGCAACGTCGACTGCAATGAGCATAACTTACTGTTAATTATTACTGTGCCACGCAAATGCACTCCTGATAATAGTTGGGAGGTCGGAGTATTTGGGCTCGAAGTGAAGTTCGTCTTTTATTCTACTTACATCTGCAACTAGCTCATCGGCATCTCCGGGTCTTCTGTCTTCAAATCGAATTGTAAGCGCAAGTCCCGTTACTTCCTGAATTGTGCTTGCCACCTCTTTATTGCTGTGTCCCTTTCCTGTGCCTACATTATATGTATACCCTCCAGGTTGCTCCATTATTTTTTCAAGAGCTAATAAATGTGCCTCTGCAAGATCTAGAACGTGGATGTAGTCTCGCACGCAGGTCCCATCAGGAGTATTGTAGTTATTTCCATATATTACAAAATCTTGACCTTCCCTTGCGGATTTTAGAGCTATTGGAATTATATGCGTTTCGGGAGTGTGCCTTTCGCCCAAGCTACCATCAGATAATGCACCACAAGCATTAAAATACCTTAAGACAGCATAATTAAGACCATAAATTTTATTATGCCAAGCAAGCATTTTTTCCACCATTAATTTACTTTCTCCATAAGGATTAGTAGGATCTTTGCGGTCATCTTCCCGTATAGGTACTCTTTCAGGATTACCATAGACTCCTGCAGTTGAAGAAAAGATTATATTTTTGACTCCTAATTCATGCAAGATATCTAGTAGCATTTGCGTTTGATGAGTGTTCTGTTCAAAATAAAGGCCAGGATTTTCCATAGATTCTTTCATGGAAATATAAGCAGCGAAATGTATGACTGCCTCAAATGGGTTCTCTTGAAATATTTTGTGAAGAAGTTCACGATCACCGACTTTGCCTTGATAAAAAGCTACATTTTCGGGAATTACATCTTGATTGCCCCTTTCAAGACTATCAAGAACAATAACTTGATATCCTTTGTTAAGAAGCGCTCGTGTCATAAAGCTACCAATATACCCTGCCCCTCCTGTGACTAATATTTTTTTATCCATACTAATTTCTAAAGTCCTTTCTTAAGTATAGTATATATGACACGGGAAATCGAAGCGCTGACATTAGGGCAAAAACGAATCCTTGCCATCCATCCATAAAACCTTTGTGTCTTCCATATGCCGTTAACATCCAGTGAGCTGGTTTTGCAAGTGTATACCCAATTCCTAAAATTATTTTCAAAATAAAATTCTTCTTCTTTAGATCTTCATTGATTTGCATAGCAAGAAGATGATTGTATCGCATCCACTTTTTACAATAAAAAGCAAAGTCTTTATATGGGTAATGCAATAAGGCTTCTTTTAGATAACCCACCTTGCCTTCAATAACTGCCTGCTCATGTACATCTTTTTGCGGGAGATATCCTAGCCCTTTTTTATATAATCTAACCGTATAATCAGGATATTGGCCACCCTTTAAAAGAAATCTTCCTAAAAAATAATTCTTCCTCGGCATCCAGTAACCATTTTCTTGTGGGTCTTTTGCTACAACTTTTTTTATTTCTGAAGAAAGCTCCTCAGAAACAACTTCATCAGCATCCATTTGTAATATCCAGTCTCCTGTAGCGTAATCGATTGCCTTTTGCTTATTTATGTGAAAATTTGGAGGGTTTGTCGTGACATGAACATTAGCGCCATATGACCTAGCTATTTCGACTGTTTTATCCTTAGAAGTACCATCTACGATAACTATTTCGCTTGCTAAATTTTTTACAGAATCCAAACATCTTGGCAAATTCTCTTCTTCGTTAAATGTAGCAAGAACTACTGATATTTTTTTCATATATATACATTATAACCAAGAATAATTTCTACTTCTCGACAATTTGTATAGCTGTATTACCGTCTAAATCCTTGATTTCGGCCAACACTCTACCTGACGTGTATTCGCCTGAAGATACAACCAATAGGGCACCTTCTTGTGTGTTGGCTGGATTTGTAAAATAAAGGTTATCAATCTTATGATCATAGTTGAACCAACCCGAAACCGAGCCCCCTTCTTTCTGATACTTGATAGGGTCATATTTTTTATAGAAAAGATAGAACATATAACTCGCAGCAAGATTTCTTGTATTTGATACGTAAATTTTTGCGGGTCGCTTATTAAGGCTATCTAGATATTCAAACGACTGTATGACTCCGTATTGGAATTGGTTTGAATATTTTTTAGGGAAAACATTGAAATAAGAAATATAGAACTGAGAAATACTAATTGTTGCAATCAAGCAGAAAAAAGAGGCCAATCCCACCATAAAGACCTTGTTCTTTTTTGTATAGCGCTTAACAAGTCCCAGACTAGCACCTGCAAGAAGCATAACCGCGCCAATTGCGGCAAACGCCCTCATAGGCTGGGGGGCGTCCGTAGTCAAAGCGCTTGGAAGGATTCCAATTACGTACCAAAGAAAAAGAAACAACATCCATTTCCATTTTCTCTTTACGACAAATAGTAAAATACCTCCAATAAGCAATGGTAACTCTAATAAATATAAAAGTCCAAAGCCAGGAATTCTAAATTGTGCATTTTCCACGCTTCGGTATAAGAAATCATAAGAAAAATGCGAGAGAAAAGATTTTATAAAATTAGTTATGGGTACTACATTCCTATTAAAAAGAACTATATTGAGGTAGTCATTATTTTTCCTAAATTCCACCAGTTTTTGGGCATTTTCGTAACCAACCTCGAAAGGAACATTAAAGACGCTGGTGGCCTTAAAACGAATTAGAGCTTCAGGCTGAAACGAAACTACGAGAATTGGCAGAATAACCACGAATCCTATTGCAGATGCTAATGCAAATTTTTTCCAATTCTTCTTAATCAAATTGAAGTACCAAATAAATAAAAGCAGAAGGAATAATGGAATAAACACTTTCCCACTTTGATAGGCATCAAATGACAATCCAAGAAAAATTGCTGCAAAAATTAAATGCTTCAAGTTAACGGTTTCTTTCTTAATAGAATTCAAAAAGAATCCTAGGCCAATAATAAAGAATGCTTGAAAGGCATTTACCTCATGGCCCAGTCGAGAAATATAGATGTGCCAAGGTGAAATGCTCATAAGAAAGACTGGTAGAAGCGAGAGTGCCTCAGGTCGCACCACACCCAATTTCTTAAAAATTCTACGAGCGACAATATAGAAAGAAAGGAGTGAAATTGTCGACAAAATCACTGATGGCAACCGAACGGCCTCAACTGTAAGACCTAATATTTTTACAAACGGAATAACTAAATATACGTATAAGGCAGGTCTGTAATCGTCATATGCTCTTAGCAATATGGGAAAGGGAGTTTTGAATTCATCTTTACCAGTAATTAGTATTGAATAAGCGTTATAACCTATTGTTGCCTCATCTAAAGATGGATGAGGTGGTATTTCATTGATCTTATACACTCTAAAGAAAAACCCAAGTGCAATAATAAGGAACAAAAAAAATATGACAGTTTTTTTATACATCTTTAGATATACATTTATTGCTTCTGTATCGTAGTATAGAAATAATATAAGTAAGATTGAGGGTCTCCTTGAACAAATTCAATTTTCTCCCCTCTTGAGATTTTGTCACTAACAATCTTTCTATACATTGACAAACTTTGCGGCCTTTGATCATTAAAGATACCTAAATTTATATATATGTATGCTATAGCCACAACTCCAAGAATAACATATATGTAGTTTTTCCTAGTATTAATCAGCCTCATAAAAAGATATGAAATTATTAAAATCGCGACTGGTCTTGTGAGAGCAAAATAATAGTTTGTCAACTCGCCGGAGTATGTAGAAAAAGCGAACCATGGAATGATTAACCAAAGTATAAATAAATAAACCAAGATAATGTTCTCTCGTGATAACTTTTCCTTAAGAAGAAGGTAAAAAGATAGAGGAACTATTAGAAAAGATGCAAAATGAGAATAAGGAATTGTTAATATCGAATTAAATTCTATAACAGCATCTTTCAGAAGCTGCAACACTCTCCGCATATGAAAACCATGAAAAGTACTTCCTAAATAAGAAGATGCAGTAGTGGCCTGCCGCGTAATAGCATAATTAAGAATAATTGGGGAGACAAAAAGAATGAATACTCCAATTGATATAACTAATGGTTTTATTAGCTCTTTTTTTCGCGGAAAAAAAGGAATAGCAAGAATCATTATTATAAAATAGAAAACAGACGTGAAATGAATATGAAGAGAAAATCCAAGCGCTACTGAAAGCGGAATTAAATACTTCACACTACCATTGCAAATCTTATAAACACATAAAAAGACAATAAATGATATCGGAACAATAAAATTAACCGGCCACTGGACACGATCTAAAATCAAAACGTAGGAAGAAAATGTTGTAATAAAAGCTGCAATTACAGCTGCTTTCTCGCCAAATATACTTTTGGTTACAAAGTAAGCAACAAAAAATGAAAAAATCGCAACAACTAGGGCTGCGATTGCCGAAGCAATCGGGTCCATTCCAGTTAGAAAGTAAAAAGGAACTAGGAAATAGTAATAAAGAGGTCCAATATAGAATCCGGTATTACCTTTAGCCTGCATTCCAGTAAGAGGTAATTTTCCGTCAATTAATATATCTTTTGCAGCCCAAGCGTTATCAACCTGATCGTATCCAAATCCACTCTTTGATTCAGGCATTATAAAACGTGTTACTATCAGTACCGTAAGAAGTAACGCAAAAAAGATGAGGTAAATCCTACTTGAGAATAATCTATTAATCATATTATTAGTTTTTTTCTTCATAATATCTTTTTTGGATGATTAAACCGCTTTTTCTCGTAGTAGTCTGTAACACCTTCCCATCCTTTATAACAGTTTCAAGCCATCCTTTATATGACCAGGGCTTTGCCGGGTCAACCTCAATAATGAGATATGTTATCTTCTTTTTTTCAAACGGTGGCATATAACCATACTGACTTTTACCTTTCCACAAGAATAAATATTCGTATGGATATATATAAACCGGTGGTGAGAATACTAAAACCCCAAAATCATTAGATTCTGCATCATTGTATACGTAATTAATTGCGTCGAGTTTTCCTTGTATTTTTGCGTCTCCACCGTAATCATACAAATCGTATGAAATCATTTTTGTATATGTTCCAACTGCATTAAGCCCAAAAAAGACTAGAATAACAACAATAGCAATCTGTACAAACTTATTTTTAAAATTTCGAAAACATCCAAAAATGATAAAAACAGCAAGAAGTATATAGGCTACGTTAAGATGAACCAAATAATAATGGTAGACAGCATTTCTCAATAGAGAAAATATTGCAAAAGAAACCAACGGCAAGCTCGCCAAAAAGATAAAAAAGCTTTTCAGATCCTTATTCTTTTCTCTTCGTATCACTAAAATAAATCCGAGAATAAAAACAGCTAGAATTATTGGACCAGGAAATGTAGATTGCCTAGGAAAAGAGTCTACAAAATTAAAAAGGAATGAGTGTGCGTGATCGATGTTATTTTCAACGAATGAAAGCTCACTTTTGCTCTTTTGTGGATTCCCTAAATAAGACAACAATCCACTTATTGCCATGAACTTATGTTTTATTTCAAAAATAACCATAGGTGCATAGGCAATGATGCTCCCCCCTACTATAGGCAAATATTTTATAAGTTTGGTTTTGTACATGAAAATTGAATACAAAAGAAGAGCAATTGTCAGAGGTATTCCCACAGCAAACTCAAAATTATAAGTAAATCCAGCAAAGAAGGCTGCAAGAAATGCATACAAGGCTCTATGCTTATTGTCCTTTAGAGACGCGTATATGAATAAAAAGGTAAGAACAATAAAAACAGTCGTTGGGTGTGAATTCCAAATAGACCTAGACTGAGAAATGAGCGGCGGAGACAAAGCAATGAAAGTTGCAACCAATAACCCACCTAGACTTCCAAATAGCCTTTTCCCTAATAAGTAGCTAGCAATTATTGCCGCGACGCCGAATAATAACATCGCCACAACACCACCGTATGGATCTGCGCCAAACAGAATATAGAATATCGCAAGAATGTAATAGTATCCCGGTCCATGAAAAATACCCTGTATACCCGCGCTACCTGCCCCCAAAGGAGTTCCAATCAGACGAAGGTTATGATCGTGTGCTATTTCCCGTGCCAGGAGATAATCCCTTCCGTGATCAAAACCGAAGATATAATTTCCATTAATAACTTCTACGCTCCTTGAAAAAATCCCAAGAAGTATTAAGAGACCTAGAGCAATGGGAATAATAAGCTTTGTCAGTTTTTTATTCATGATTCAGATATAGTAACCCCAACTGAACCATCAGGAAGCAATATATTCTTTTTAATCTTTGAGCCATTTGGCATATCAGAAGGCTCCCCTATATACAAAACTTTCCCGTCATATTTTGCGTCTTTGATGGGTTCAAAGGTATATTTACCAAAACCTTTATGCTTTTCTTTCCATCCGCCGCTTGCGGTTCCTCCGAGCTTTTGATATTCACCAGGATCCATATTTAAGTAAAAAAGAAAGAACATATATGATTGGTCGAAAGGGGTTTCATTTTCGACAATGATCTTGTCATACTTGCCTGCATTTTCTTCTGTATAGGCAATTGCCTGCTTATATCCATAAAGCCAATCCCTAGCATAATAATAATCCAACTGAACAAAGTATTGATTTAAATAATAAAGAACATTTAACACCGCCAGAACGCAAAACAAAAAGGATAGAGCGACTAGGGAATGCCGAATTATTTTTTGTTTTTGAGTGAGAATAAATACTATACATGCAACAATACCTAATGCGATCATTAACTCATAAGTCCATACATAATTTAATGTCCTCACTGCATGAGGCACACCACTAGTTATTGACGCTGGAATAGGAACTAACAAAAAATAAGCAAAAAAGGCTGCCTTATATTTTTTTTCAATTTTTAAGAAAATTAACGTATATACACCAATAAGAAGCAAAGGAAATTCAAAAATATACAAAAGCCCCATAAATGGGGCGTGGTGACGTGCTATATCTCCAGTTATAAATAACCAATTGAGATCAAAATGCGATAAATATCCGTATGAGACTGCTTTGATGTATTCAACGCGTCTGTTGTCAAAGACTTTCCCAAGGACATTATTTGATTGGGAATCTCTCAAGAGTTTTTCTGAGGATCTTTTTACAACTGACTGTTCTGAAAAAACACTTACTCCCTTTGCCCTCATCAAAGCATTACTGTTTGTTAGTATGTAGAAAATAAGCGGTAGAGCTATTACAAATGCTGCAAGAAGAGAGACAACTAACATCTTCTTTTTCTTAAATATTGTTTTATAAAAAATGATCGACAGTACGATTATTAACAATGGAGAAAAAACTCTATCGCTTTGATACATATGTAAATTTAAAGCCGCAAGAGCAAAAGAGAAGGGAAGATATATACCTTTCTTTAAGCCTTTTAAGAAGAGGTAAAAGGCAGCTATATTTAGCGTAAGACCTACATTTGACTCGAATGCAATTCGACTAAACTGAATGTGCCACGGTGAAATAGCAAGCAGGAATGAAGCTAAAAGCGCAACCCAGTAGGAATTTATCTCAATAGTACCAATGACTATTCTCTTCTCACCTAAAAGCTGCTTGACTACAAAATATACGAGAAAAACCGCTATTATTCCGGCAATTGCTGAAGGCAGTCTTACTGCAACCTCCGTTAAGCCAAGAACTCCTACAAATGGTATGTCAAAGTATGAATAGAGTGCAGGTTTGTAGTCATCATAGGATCTCAATACTACTGGTAATAATTCTCCATATTCATCTTTTCCGGTCTCAAGAATTGACTTCGCGTTATACCCAAGAGCAACTTCATCCCAGTTAAGACTTGCAGGAGTGCGCCCCAGGTCATATAGTCGCAAAAAACTTGCTAGGGCAAGAATTATAAAAAGTATAAATAAAGGTTTTTGTAAAAATTTTATAATCATAAAGAGTAGGCAACAAGTATAGTCTTGCCATTTAATAATTTGAATTCTTTAAGAATTTTACCACTTACAGGGACACTGTCTGGTTGTGCAAGATAAAGAGAATTCTGTGTATTTACCTTCTCAATCTCTTCTTCAAAATAAATATTCGAAAAACTTCTTACATGGACAAAACCTAATGCCTCTCTGTAAATATTTGCTTCTTGGCGAAATTTTTGTGGACTATATTTTAAGTAAAAAAGTGCATAAACATACGGCCTACCCAAAGCTTCTGTTATATATACCTTTTGGTAATTATTTTGTTGACCTTTCACATACTCCAAAGACTCTTTATATCCATATTGCCATTCACCCGAATATTCTTTTGGGTAATGGAAGAAAAGATTGTGAGCAAAGTACATTAGGGAAATAAATATAACAAGAGTTAGGCATACTTTTGAAAAGATTTGTATTTTTCCTCTAAACCAATCTATAAAGGCACAAACACCGATTGCTGTTACTATTTGTAAAAAAGGGACTACACTTTCCGTCCTTAACGCGTGTGGTGTTTCGCGAGCAAATCCTGCGGGAACAATTGCCACTACAATCATGAAGGGAACTATCCACCAGTACTTTCGCCTTTGTCTAAATAATAACAAGACTCCAAGGAGCAGAAAAGGAGCTTCCCATAAATAAACCTGCCCCACGTCCTGAATTGAAAATTTAGGATTTCCATCCCCGCTAAAGAAAAGAAATTTTGGAGTGAGATTGTCAAAATAATGGCCTAAGTATTCTACTCCATAAGCAAATCTTCTATTGTGAATCACCTTTGAAAATGCTGAGTTATCGTCATTTGCAATCTCTTGATTTGTTCTATTAATAACGTTAATATCTGAAAAAATATTCACTTCATCAAAACGCAATTTTGCCTGAGGAGACTGAAGGAATATAAAAAGAGGGAGAAAAAGTAAGAAACCAAGCAATGCGGAAACACATGCAATTACTAAATTTTTCAATAAAAATCTATAGAATACAATTGCAAGAACAATAACTATAATTGGGACTATCACCCTAGCCGAATTAAATGTGTACAAAGAAGCAACGAACGAAACTACTGAAAAGGGCAACAGTATGATCTTGTCATTCTTGCTTTTTAAGAATAAGTATAGTCCCAATACAATCAAAGCGGTTGAAACATTTGCTTCAAAAGCCGCTCGGGAAAGCATTATGTGCCATGGCGAGATAGCAACTATAAAAGCTGCTACGAATGCTTCTTTCTCTTTTTCTCGGCCAAATATTTGAACGACAAGCAAGTATGTAAGGGCTACAGTCAAAATACCAGCAAAAGCTGATGGCAATCTTACTGCCAATTCGCTCATGCCCAGGATTTTGACTGGCAGAATGTCAAGATATGCGTATAGTGGAGGCTTAAAGTCTCCAAAGGATTCAAGATATGTTATGGGCAAGAATTTTCCAAATTCATCACGGCCATCAATCCCCAACGAATATGCGTTGTAGCCCCAGGAAACCTCATCCCAGGTAAGTGATGGTGGGTTAGTAGAGAGACTGAACAACCTGAAAAAAGCGGCTATAAGAACAATTCCAAAAAGAATTAATGTTTTGTGTCGTATGTATTTTTTCATCTCATTGATCTATCACTTAATATAATATCAATTTTTTGCCTGTTGGCCTTAAGCACTCTCACTTCCCTATTTTTATAAATAGTATCTAGGAACTGAGCTGAGTGGGTTGCAGAAAGCTGGGTTGTTATGCCAAGAATAAGATACGTAATATTATTACTTTTTAAAGCTTTTGCTGAAGCTATATCTGAACCATTAAGAATTGTTTCATAAACTCTTAAGCGCTTGCCTACCTTAATATTATGACTCTCAAGGATTTGAATACCAGATAAAAACATTGGCTGTTCTGTAAAATAAGCGATAAGTGGACTTGTCCTATCAAGCCCAAAATAAGTATGATCTACAACTACAAGTCCCTTTTCTTGTTTTTTAAGAAATTGAAAAGCATTCAGTTGATTGTGACTAAATGTCATTACTTGGTGTGTAGCAAGTCTTTTAATATTTTGCTTTGTTTCAAAAACCACCCTAGGAATAGTAAGCCCCACAATAAAAATTACAACAAATATTGTGAAGCTTTTTCTATAAGAAGTTAGCCAGAATGCAGTTGCTGCGGTGTAAATACTCCCAAAAACAAATACATTTACTAAAAAGTTAAAGGTGTTAGAACCTCCAGAGGTTTGTTGGAAGAAAAATCCGACTATGATACTTGGAATAATTCCAGCAATAAGTAGGATATGCAACTCTAGGGGTAATAATTTAATACTTTTTCTTGACTGGATAAAACCTATCAACTTAGTTCCAAATAACGCGAATACTACAATAGCAACATATAGCAATTCGAAAGCAAGGGCTTTAACTTGCTTGTTGTCATCCAAAAATATTCTTCGAGCTAATTCTAACCTTTCAAGTTGAAGGTATGGCTGTACAATAAAGTTTTCAAAAAACCAAAACGAGGTAAAATATAGCCCCCCTGCGCCAACATTCACCGGTAAATAGACTGTCATAACAACAATAACAGACACAAAGGGAAGAATTAATCTCCAATATTCCTTCTTGAATATCCACCAAATAGAGAGAGCTCCAAGACCCATCATTGCAAATATCCCGATATATACCTTGAACCCTACAAGAGTTCCAAATACTATGCCAATAACAACCGCTTTTTTAATATTTCTATCTTTGACAAGCCAATACATGAATAATGTAAGTGCTCCAAATAATTGTATAGTTGCAAAAGAGCGAGGAGGATTACTTAGGAATTTTGCACCGTCTTCAAGGGAGCTCATGCTGAAAAAGTTAGTTCCTTTTTGGAGAATTATCATAAGCAACCAAATAAAGTCCCCTCCAAAGTAGATAAAAAAGAGTAACCAAAATGCATAACGCAATTTTTTAGTAATACTTAAAGAAAAAGCTAGAACACCAAGCCCTAAAAGAATAGGAAGATAAACCGCTGAGACTTGGTATTGCAAAATATTTACTGGAATGAAAAAAATTCTACTTAAATCAGCGATAAATACATTGGACAAATAGTGATAGTTGTTAACTACTACGCCTGCCAATCCTGGTTCAGTTGGAGGGATATTGTGAATAAGTTCTCGGCTTAAAGAAAGAAAATATAAATTATCACTAGCATCGATGCAACAAAAGGAAAGTCCTTTCGGATCGGTTGCGCCCATAAATATCCCAAAAGACATTTGCATTAGTGATCCGACGATGATCAAGCCGATAATGAGATATTTGGGCGCTGTTAGGTGCAATTTTGGTTTTTTCAGTTTGCCATTTGTAGTTAACCAGTACAGTACTGCAACTAGTATGTAGGGGTACGTTAAAAAACGGATATTCAAAAAGCCAAGAACAAATCCTATGAGCACCCATAAAGCTGTCCCAACGACAATTGAAGAGACAAATGACGCAATGGGAGGTAGATTGAATTTAGAAATACGAAGAGTAACGGCTCCAGGTATAAAAACAGCAAGAAAAATTGCAATGAAGGAATAAATAAAAAAGAAAATAAATTCAAAAGAGAGTAAATTGTGCATGGCTATTTTTCATGACGATCTGGCCATAAATACGCTGTAAGAAATACCATAGTTAAATAACCAACATGACTATTATTAAAGTAACGTGAGGTATACCAATAAACAAAAACTAATATGCCATAAGTAAATATGAGTGTTTTAACTTGTGGGTGTTTTTTTAAAAAGCGAAGGAGAACGACTAAGAGAGGAGCCACAAATAGTACCTGCCATATGATAAAGGGATACGTCCCATTAAGATCTTTAATAAATCCAAGTTGATACAGAACCATCCCTAATCCATAGCCGGAAATTGGGTAGCTGTGTTGCGTATTGCCTGAAAGGTAAAAAACCGTACTGTTCAGAAAAGCGCTAGGATTCCATAGGAAAAAAGGGGCTACCAGAATAGCGAATAAAACAAAGAATGGACTTAGTCTTGTTATTGTAGATCGTAGGCTTGCTGAAACAAAATATACATAGGCTATATAGAGTGGAATAAATGGCCATATGGACTGCTTCACTGTAAATGCAAGTGCAAGAAGCAAACCTGCCAGTAGAAAATTCTTTCTTGAAAGCATAATCATGGCAACGAAGAAAAATGCGAACATAAAAACATCGCTTCTACCCTCTAAGGTGTATGCAAACATTGCAGGATTTAGCGCAAGAAGAGTTGTCGCAATAAGCTTTTGCTCTTTGTCCTTTATGAAGTAAAAGGCACTTATACAAAGAGACAGGTATAGGAAAAATAGAGGAATACGGCCATCAAAATAGCCAATTGTGTGGTTAGAAACAAAATAAAAAGGTAGTGAAAAAAGGAGATAAAACGGCATCATTACAAAATGATAGAGTGCGGGATTAATAGCCGTATCACTATAGTGCCATTGAGCCATAAAAGTGTTGTGATACGTTGCAGCCCAAGGGTTAATTCCGTCTAAAAAGAAACGGATTGCAGCTTCAAGTTGCAATATGATGTCGTGAATTTGAAAAAGAGGTGCAACCTTGTGACGCACCATAACTGCCGATATAAATGCCCCACCTACTGCAAGGAAAAGGATTGTCCAGAATAAAACATACTTTATGAAATAGTATCTTTTTTCTTGAAAGGGTACTATGTCGATTAGGAAGTTCAAAAATATTCCGGCAAAAATAAGGCCAAATTGAATATAATTAGTATCTCCTGGAAAAATTTGATACGTCATTATCACGGGGACAATGAGTGCTGCCAAAATAACGCTTGATAGCGAAAAGCGCTGGGTTTTCATGAAGTAAATCTATACTTAATAAGTGTCCAAAGTGCGATCGTTCCATCGTGAACCGGTCTTATTTTCTTCCCTTCATCATAACCTCGCGGATTCGTCGTTATATCAAGCTCTAGGATGTGTATACCTTTTTTCAAGATTTTCGCTGTGATTTCAGGCTCAAAATCAAAAGATCTCGACTTAAGACTAATCCCATCAAGTGCAGATTTTAAAAATAGTTTATAGCCGGTTTCCATATCAGTAATACTTTCCCCATAAAGAACTGTTGTGGCCAGGCTTAGAAATTTATTCCCAATAAAGTGAAATGGGAGCGGGGTTCTTTCCTTACCAAAAAGTGAAAAATTGCGTCTCAACCGAGTTCCATACACAACTTTTTCTATACCTTTCAGAATTGGTTCAAGAAGCATAGGTATTTCTTCAGGATTATACTCAAGATCTGCATCCTGTATCAAAAGCACGGAACCCTTTGCGTTATTAAATCCGGTAATAACCGCCGCACCTTTTCCTTGGTTAACTTTGTGCTGAATAAAATGGATATTTGCTATCTTTTTCTTTTTTTCAGTAATAATTTTTGCAGAGTTATCCTTTGAACCATCATCGACAACGACAATTTCAACCTCAAGTTTTGGAATTTGTAGTTTGTGCAACTTATCAAGGACTATACCTATTGTTTTTTCTTCGTTATATACGGGAATGACAATAGAAAGAAGTTTTTTAGATGAATTCATGTGATGCTATGTAAGAGCTGGGCATCAGAACGTTGGTAGAATTTCTGCTGCATCTTACGTCTTTTAATTATAGCAGGTAACTTAATCAGGGCAAGGAATAATCCATTAAAAAATTCTAAATCACTTCTCTTTAATGCTCTTGCCATATTAATTGGAAGAAGCAAAATATGATTTGCAAGCAGATTTGGGGATGTGATATTTTTCCATATAAATATGAACTGATTTCGATATGCAGCACGAGTTATTCGCTCTTTTTTAAAGCCTGTTATTATTGCACCCTCATTGTGATAGTGTTCTACAACTGATTTCTTATCAAATGATATCTTATATCCAGATTTTACTGCCCTATACGAGAGATCTATATCCTCCCAATAGAATGGGTTAAATAACGTATCCATCCCTCCAAGTTTTACAAATAGTTCACGCCTTAAGATACAACTACCACCAGATATCCAAAATGTCTCTTCACTACTCTCATCTCCTTTACTGTGAACAACCATACCACTCTTCCATGAGCCAACGCCACGACCCCGTTTTACAATTTTTCCACCCTCATAGCTTTCGTCGAGACACCCTACACCAAAATACAGTGAGTCTGAATTCATTTTTTCAAGTAATGCTAATAGGAAATTTTTCTTAGGAACAACATCACTATTCAAAAGCACAACAAACTTTGCTTCGGATTTATGCACTCCAGTATTTATGGCTGATGAAAAGCCTTTGTTGAGATGATGTTCTACTAGAATTAGCTTATTACTTTTTATCACTGCTATAACTTCCCTAAGTCTTTGCTTGTCCTCTTTTTTTGAACCATCATCAACAACAATAATTTTGCCCTTATACCCATCGTGAGCCTCTAGAACCTTGGGTAGGTTTTTTTCAAATAAATGAGCTCCGTTATAGTTTGGTATTACAATATCAACTTCCATTTTTACAGTAAGCCATCTTTAAATAGTATAGTGTGATTACCCGCAGGAATATATACCCCTCTAAATGCGTGGTTTGTTTTGTATAACGTAGTCTTCCTGCCATCTATGTAGACTTTCCATGTGGGATAAAATGAGTCTGAAATAACTAAAAATCCATTTCCCTTGTTGTACGTACTTATTTCAATTCTGCTTTCCGAATAATGAGTTATCCTCGCTTCTCCAATAGCTAGATTTGTCATTGAGCCAAGACCTTCAACGATTGCCGTGCTTTTCAGATCACTGCTATATATTTGTCTTATTGAATTGTTAGCACTGGAAACATCTTTTACAAAAAATGCACGTGGATATGCTCCCAAATTTTTATAAATCTTAGTCTCTCCTTCTTCAAAAACTTTTTTAAGCTTTGGTGAATCAATGGAATCTAAGGACAAAACGTATTCTGTATTAAGAAAATCAAACATCTGAGAATTGTAGTTATGCGGTGTAATAATTCTGTTAAATCCAAAAGGTGGTTGTATATCAGGTTTATCTCTCTCAAGAGAAGCAATAAATTCAGCATAAGCATTCAAATATAGTGGATCGTAACCCTCAATTGTCTGTATTTTATAGTGTGTTAAAAAGTTTGGTGCAAGAATTCTTCGATCCATAACAGCTACTCTAAATATATTTTGTTTTGACTTTAAAAATTCTAGTGTTTTTGTTGATGGATACAGATATGCACTTGATGTAAATGGGGTGAATTTTTGGGCGAACCGAGTAAGATCAAATGATGTAAGAGCAAATAAGACAATAACGAGAAACATTTTTATATTACGATTCTTAATTAAGACAATAGAAAATATACAGACAACACCCATAAGAAATAAAGCGAGAGGAAGAACTAAATTTCTTAAAGCAATCTTTGCCTGCTGGGCATGTTCGAAGAAAGAAGAGTTTGGAAAAATTGCAAATAGCAATAGCGTCACATAACAAAAAGCTAGAAATATTGCTGGAAAGAGAAGATTTTTGATTCGTAACTTCTCATGCATGATTGTGTTAAGACCATAAGCTGATAAGATTGACAATCCAAAACAGATCAAAAAAATCAAACGTGTCGGCTGCAAACTTGAAATAATAGGAACTGATAAAAGATACGGAATGGAGGACAATCCAGTAGGCAAACTAAAAACAAGACAAAACAAGACTACACCAACAAAAAAATTAATTGTATTATTCCTTTTTACCAATGCGAGAAATGCAAATAGAATCGGCAAGACCCCTATATATCCGACAAATTCTGCGTAATTAAAAATTCCAAAGTAGTTAAGTGTGGCTGGATTACCAAAGAAGTCAGGTGATAAAAATTGAACTAGATGTTTCCAAGGAATGAACCATCCTTCAACGTCAAGAAATTGTCGATCTGTTCCCCTTGCGGAGTTAGCCAAGAACATCAACGAAGGATACCACTGAATAAACGTAACTATTCCCACACCCAAGCAAATTAATATGTAAATAATAAAGTTCTTTGCGTTCTTCCGCCATCTGAGTAAAAAATAAAGAAAAGAAAGAAAGAATATGTATAAAAATGTTTGAGTATGTCCGGCTAAAAGAGCACTAGACAATCCAAATGCTAAAAGGAAAATCCATGCTTTTTTATACTTACTATTTGAAGTTATCTTATCGATACCCAAAAGCACGAGAGGCAACCATAACGCTGTGTGCACCACATTTCCCCATGTCAACCAAGCGACAACAAAACCACTAAAAGAGAATGCTATAGCTCCGAAAGCTGAGGCGGCATTGTTCAGTTTCAAATTCCTCAGGTAGAGATACGTAAAGATACTACTTAGGATTGTCTGGGAAAAAATAAAAACCCCCCATCCTATACTCATAGGTAAAATGGCGAATACTACATTCAACGGGTAGTATGGGGAAGACTGAATGTTACCCGCCAAAGGCTTGCCGGCCATCTCGTATGGATTCCATAATGGCATTTCCAACCTTTTCAAAAGATCTATAGAAAGTTCTTTCCAAATATATGTTTGTCTTACAGGATCTGTTATTAAGAAATTTTTAAAAGGGATACCTCGAGGATATTCCCGACTATAAAAATCTCTGTATGGATGGTATAGACCCACTAACGTATCTGCAGGAATTGGAATCTTTCCAAACAACAGAAAGGGTGCATAAAAAAAAGCTATAACTATTAAGAGAAATAGTGGAAACAATATCTTTTTGAACTTTTCTACCATATGAGATGACTAAGCTCTTCGCAAAATCTTTCTTTGGTAAATCTTTGTGAAGACTCAATCGCACTCTCTTGAATTTTTTTATACAGATCTTGATCTACTGCTACTTTATGTGTTTGATTTATAAGCTCTTCTTGGTCATTCCATAGAAATCCATTTTCTTTATTCTTCACAATCTCAGGTTGACCTCCTGAATTAATTACAATAGGGACTGCGCCAAACGACATCGCCTCAACGGTTGAAATACCGAAATGTTCTGCTCTTTCTGGGTACTTCTGCAAGTCTTCTCCAAACCCAGATGCATGCCAATAAATACTTGCTTTTTTATACAACTCAACAATTTTTTGGTGTTCTGCATTTTTATATACTGTTATGTAAGAACTCTTGATGCTTGACTCGAATTGATTGTATGCTTCCAGCGAGTCGTCAGAAACACTTGTAACAATGGCCATTTTCCATCCCTTCAGTCTTTTTTTCTGAAATTTCTTAAAGGACTCAACAAGTGAGGAGAGTTTTTTAAAATCTGTCCCGTTCGGAAGCATACTAAATCTTCCTACGGTAAGTATGATTTTTTCTTTTTCTGCAATTTCTTCTTTATTTGTGGAGGCTGGGGGATACAGCACAAAACTTTCAGTATTAAATTTTTTGTCAATAAAGTGCTTTGTGAAATGAGAGTTGCATATTATCTTGGAAATCCTCGACTTTTTAAAAAGAAAAATAAAGCTGTTTGTATCTAGCCACTCTACAGGAAATTGAAAATGTATAAGAAGTCGGCAAGGAACAATTGGGATACTACCATCTGAAAGGTACAACAAACGGTCGTATTTGAACGTAGAAAAAAATCTTTTAAAAAAAGAGGTCTTTTCTGAAAATAAACTAGGGACAACGGTAACTTTTGAAAGATCCAGATCAAATTTTCTTGAAGCCTTCTCCAATATATCAGGGTCATCCCAAAAAATTGACACTTTATGCTCAGATGCAAGACAGGACGCAGCCGTAAATATATACTTCTCTCCACCTGTTAATGTCGTTAAATACGGCGAATAAATTCCTATATTCATACTTTCTATCCTTTTTTATATTCTATCAATATTGCACAAGAAAAGCTCATATGCTAGAGTTTAATTATGAAAACACCGGATCCATTAAGTCTTACACTTATTATTATAATTTCTGTTATACAACTTTCGATAAAAGGGTTTGCACTTTGGAGAGCATCCCAAGGAAAGCAGCGTAACTGGTTTATTGTGCTATTTGTATTAATCCCTATTAACGAATTTGGAATTGTTGAAATTCTTTATCTTTTCAAATTTGCTAAGAAAAGACTGACACTTGCGGAAATCTCTTCGTGGTTAAATTTTAGAAAAAACTAAATCTTCTTTTGTTGCTGGAGTTCCCAAAGCTTTGCATACGTTATAAATATAGAAAAAGACTGATAAATTCCTTCAATAAGCCCGTGTGTTCCGTTTTTATAGCCCTTATTTTTAACATAAGAATTTATGAATTCACTTCCCATCACTCTTAGGAAGCGCCATGGCGCAAGTCTAGGATGTTGTGCGGTGATCCTCAATTTTGCTTCATATAAAGACCATTCGTTTGTTTTTTTTACCATTTGAGATAAATGCCTGTGTGTAAAATGAAGAACGGGAGCCTCGATCTGTCCTAATTTGCCATTTACTTTTGGGGTTTCATGGACAACGCCTTCCCATTCGATAAACTTCTTTCTATAAAAAAGTCTCTGTACGCGATCACTAAAATTCCAATCTTTTCCATAAAAAAATGTCTTTCTATGAATAAAATGTCCAGCTATCTCACTATCAGGATTATATTGCTTGATAACGGATAGTACCTCTTTCTTAAATGGATCAGTCAGTCTCTCATCAGAGTCAAGAAAAAGCACCCACTCGTTAAATGCATGGTACATACCAAAATTTCTTTGATCGGCAAAATCTTTGAAAGTATGCCTCACACATTTTACTTTAAGCTTCATGCATAATTGCTGAGTATCATCTGTGTTGCTTGCATCAATTACTACTATCTCCCCAAAACCTTTTGCAGAGGCTATGGCTTCAGGAAGAACTTCTTCGTCATTTTTTGAGATAATTATTACTGTTAAATTGTTCATTTTTTAAATATCCGCAGTATTCCAAGAATTATTATACCCATTAATCCGATAAGAGATACATAGACCCCAATCATGAAGCTTTCAGGCAAGTAAGAAAAGATGACCTTACTTTCACCTTCTGGTATTACTACCCCCCTAAAAGAGTAATTAGTTATATAAATTTTTGAAGAAATACCATTAACCGTTGCCTTCCAGCCTGGATAATAATTATCGGTAAGTACTAGCAAACTATTTCCCGTAGATTTTGCTTTTATTTCTATTCTGTTGGGTTCATATTTTTCGACTTTAGCTGATGACAATGAAGCTGCATCAATTTGTCCAATTTCTTCTGAAACTACAGCCGTATTTTTTGTATCAGAGGAAAATAAAAGGTCTAAAGCCTTTTGCTTTTCTTTTACAATTTTTACATCATTAACGACAAATACTTTGTCCTGGGCACTATTATTCCTAAAGACTCTATATGCTGAATCTTCATATACTTTTGTAAATTGCTGAAGTGGATACTTATCGAATGGAAATGCCCATGGGAATGTTCCATCAGATATTTTATGGACAACAGTTTTTACTCCTAAAAATGAGATAGCTTGTGCAGTTCTATCTGAAGCTATGGGAAAATTCACTACTGATCTTTCTGGTGGCTGCAACTTTCCATAAGCAACATAACCAACATACTCTCCATATCGCTCAATGTACAGAGGGTCGTACCCTCTTAAAATAGGTACTTTATAATAAACTGCATCTTCTCCCCCTGAAAGTCCAATAGCTCGATCGTAGTGATTCATTGAGTTATAAAATTTTGTAATAGGTACAGACACGTAAGCCAGCTTTGTATCATTGAAAGATTGCCATTTGGTAGAGAATCGTAGCATCTCTAATAGAGATAAAATAACAACACCCATGAGAAGAATTCTAAATATCTTGCCTGTATTTTTAAGATAGGCAAAAGCTAAAAGCACAATAGCAAATACTGAAATGCCGACAGGCAGTATCATATTTTTCTTTGCAATTAGAGCTTTATCTGTTGGCAACACACCAAGAAAAGGAAAAACAGCAACTAGCAATAATACACAAAGAAAAATAGATGCAATCAAGATCACCTTTTTACTTCTTTTAGAAAGTGCTGTTGTAATCGCATCGATTCCAAAACCACTTAATATAGCTACTGAAAAACTAAATAAAACCACAATCCTACTTGCTGCACTCGTTGAAAGAACAGGCACTTTTAGATTGACCAACAACGTTAAAAGGGGTGTATCATATGCAAGAAGCAAAGACAAAATAAGCAAGAAAACAAAAAATATGACTTTTTTATTCCTGACAACAAAAGCTGATCCTAATGCCAAAAGAATTGTAATTGCGCCTGAATAACCATTCCACTCTGCGTAATGGCCAAACCAGTCATTTCTTGTAACTGGGTTGCCATAGTAATCAGGTGCGATAAATGTCGGCAAATATCCCCATGGAATTGCCTCAAATTTTTGGAATAATCCGCTTCGCACGCTTTGGGTGTAAAACTCTATGGAAGGCAATACCTGTGGTGCACATAATAAAATACCAAAAAATATATATACAAATAAATGAAGGTATCTCTTTTTCTCTTTCGATACGATAGAGTTAAAAATTAGATAAAATATTACCCCACCTAAAAAGTACAGGCTTGTTTGAAAATGACCGCTAAAAAAAGAGAGCGGAATGCAAAATGATAATAGAATCGCGTACCTATGTCTTTGAGAACCAACAAATTTCTCAATAGCAAAAAATGCTAACGGCAATGGGAGTATGGCATAGGCTAAGGTTGCATAGCCCATCCATGTAACGATAAAGCCGCAAAACATAAAGGAGATGGCAGCTTGTAGACTACCTAACTCTGATATTTTTTGGGTTCTTGCAAAAAGATAGGTAAATATACCCGCAAGAAGTGGTTGTAGCAATACGAGCACTCCCCACGCAGTTATAAATTTTATGGGAAGTAGGAAAAAAATATTGTAAAAAGAAAGAACAGCGGACTGATAATTTGCTAGATGGGGCGTTCCCGCAAAACTATATGGATTCCAGAATGGCACTGAACCATGTTTTAGTTGATCGATTGCAAAATACCTCCATGGATAAATTTGACCAACAATATCAGGCTGTGCATTGTTCTTTACGGGACCTGCCATCCCTGGGTATTGAGTCCAAGGCTGAAAAAAATTTACTTGATAATCAGAGGGGAAAGGAGTTTTGCCTAAGAAAAGAAAGGGAGAAGAGAATATCCCCCAAGCTATAAATATCAGAATGAAATATTTAAAAGCTCTTAACATTTTTAGGTACTCTGATAAGAAATGGTTATTTTTTCTTGCTTGCGCCATACTTTTGATAAATAAAATAAATGCACATACCGATAATACTTACTAAGGAAAGTATCGAAAGTGCATTGGCAAATGACCTCAATTTTGTATCTAAGAATACAATCTTTATCTGATGAGTGCCAGGTTCTAGATAATACGTTATAAGCCCTCTATTCGATGGGTCCTGGAATTCAATTTCTAATTTTTTTCCGTTATCAAGCACGCTCCATCCCGGAAAATATAGCGTATTTTCCCTCACTCTTAACTTTGTGAAGGCTTCTATTTCATATTCATGGACTATAGACGATCTATTAATTGTCTTTATGCTTCCACTCCCTTCAATAATTTCGGATTGTGCAGTCGGAACCCTTTCCATAAATCTTACTGACCATATGGGGGCGCTTTCTCCGGTGTCTGTTGTACCGTAGTATATGCCTTCATAGAAAGAGTCTGGAATTGTCTTATACTCCTTTGCTCTCCAATATGTAGCGGTAGGAATAATGGCAATAAGTATCAGTAAAACCATGAGTATTTTTTGTAGCTTTTTGTCTTTGATGGTAAGAAGAACTGCTGGTGTTAGAACGGCAGTTAAGAATACAGATAGACTCAAGAACCTCCATGGAAACTGGAACTTCTTAAATGTGGTTATTAAATCATAAATAAAATTCGAATATGAAATTGTCAGAAATAACGAGGAAGCTATCAATAACAATATAATGCCAAAGAATATTCGCATTTCTTTTGATTTACTTCTTAAAAAGAATATCGGAGAAAGTATCAATCCTAATATATTTACTAACCCAATTTGTGTAGTAAATTGACCCGTAATTCCATAATTCCATCCTCCATACAATAAGGAAAGCGGATTCGTGATGAATCGATCCTTATACTCCTCTCCAGTTACAATATCTCGCAAGGTAAATTTACCTTCTAAGAAAGCTGGAATAACAAAAAAAGAAGAAAGTAAAAACCCAATCAAAAATGATAGGCCAATAAAAACGAACTTCTTATATTTTTTTTGACTTAACCCCAAAAATAGAACGTACAGAAAAAATACAGGAAAGAACATTAGACTAATCGCATTATGGGCAAGTAGTAATAGGCCAAAAGATATGCTTATACCAATAAGCGACGGACACACATATTGTTTGTCCTGAAAATATCTATATGCAAAATATAAAATTAGCGGCGGAAAAATAAATGCCATATGCTCTCCTATTGCACCCCTCACATAGAGATCTACAAACCTATAAGGAGCGTACATATAAATTACTGCGCTCACCACAGCGTATTTTTCTCCGAATTGTTCTTTTACCCATAAATACATTGTTATTCCGCTTGCGACAAATCCTAATGCAAATAATATTTTCAGTGAATCTACAAATGTGAATCCTACTAAATGAAAAAAGGAAGCCAAATAAGATGAAAATGGATACAAAAACATCATAACGGGATGACCATAACCCCAGTTCAAATTCCCACCCCATCTAGGGAATAGTACCCCATCTGAAAGACCTGTATAAAAATTTGCAATGCGAGCTACGTGATCAGTTCCATCGTGTGTTATTGGAAGTCCAGGAGTTAGAAGATTAAATAACGGAAGTAAACCTAAGAAGATGACCAGAAATAACAATTTATTTTTCATGCTTTTTTAGGCGCATAACTTCCTTTTCCAAGCTTGCGAATAATATAATCCTTCACTGCGTTTTTTTGCCATTCTCGCCCACTCAGTAATATTCTTGCTGCCTCTTTCATAAGCAAAATTTTTACTTTGGGACTTGCATATTTCATACCAAAAATTAGCTTGTTGCGGGTTAAATAGTAATCGTGAAGAGCCGACCCCGAACCAGAAGAACCTGCGTTATTATGCCAAACAATCCCTTTTGGTATATATAACAGCTTATATCCATTTTTAATAAGTTTCGTGCTTAAATCAGCGTCTTCATAGTATAAGAAGTATCTCTCGTCAAAAAGACCTAAATCATCTATAACATCACGCTTTAACAAAAGGCAGGCTCCAGTTGCAAAGGATATACTTTCCTCTTTATCAAATTGACCAGAATCAACTTCATCAAGTCCAATGTGAGTGGAGACTATATTTCCCCAATCAATATTTCCACCTGCATACCAGATTACTTTGCCAAGGTCCTTTTTGTCATATCGCGCCTTGTGGTATTCGCGACCCTTTGTAAAGTATATTTTTGGCACAACTCCGGCAACATTCTCGACATTTATTGCCTCGACTAGCTCCTTAATGCACGTTTCTGCCAACAAGCTATCATTATTGAGAAGCAGGAACAGTGTGCTTCCATCATTTCTTGTCCTTTCATATATCAGATTGTGCCCCCCTGTGAATCCTAAATTTTTATCAATTCGCTCAACCGTCAAGTCAATCTTCTTATATCTTGTGGTATCAATATTGAGGGGGTCATTCGAACCATTATCTAAAACATATACTGACAATTCATAATCCTCAACTTCAGCCTTTAGGAGTGTCTCCAGGCAATCAATGGTGTCTTGTGCACTATTATAATGGAGTATCGAAACAGTTACTTTTTGCATTACGGTAGGACCTTTCGTTGTATCTTATAAAGATTCTTCTTTAATGTGCTTTTTTCTCCATTGATTTTTTCATTAAATATCCAATATCTAAATTCCTTTTTTGCAATTTTTTGCCCTTCGAGCAAGACTTTGTGCGCATCCTTGTCATTTGGATAATTATTAGCCTCCCATAATCTTAAAAATACAACAAAGTGATAAAAAGCCTGAAGCAAAGAAAGAACCAATCCATGAGTTCCATCTTTATATCCCTGCTTTGCAAAGTATCGTGTCACAAACTCGGAAAGTGGCATTTTTATAATATCAAGCGCATTATATTGATATCCGTTTGAAAGCATACTTTCCGACTCAGAGACTGTATATGTTCTGACCATTTTATTGAGAAATTGCGAAATATTTTCATAGTTGAGATGAAGCATGGGATTTTCTAAGTGTGAAGTTGGTCCTTCAACGCTTAAAAATTCGTGCACATGCTTTTCCTCAAATTTTCCTTTGTTTTTTCGAAAAAGACGAAGCTGTGGATCTGGATACCATCCTGTATGTTCTATCCATTTCCCAAAAATTATATTTTTCCGGGGAATAAAATAACCATTTACCTCGTTGTTGTCGGAAAGTTTTTCTATCTCGCGGGTTAAATCCTCAGTTAACCGTTCGTCTGCATCTAGACACAATATCCAGTCGCCATTTGCTTTCGTAAAGCCATAATTCTTATTAACATTAAGCATTGGGTTATTTTCTTTAACAAAAACGGAAGCTCCTGCCTTCTTTGCGAGTTGAGTTGTTTTGTCACTTGAGGTATTGTCAATCACAATTATTTCCGAGGCAATTTTTTTTACCGAGGCGATACAGTCTTCTATTTTCTTTTCTTCATTGAATGCAGATATAACGACAGAAACCTTCATATTGTTAGTGTATCAAAAATTTACATTGCTCACTTTTTTGCTCGTATAGCTCTTACTACAAAAATAACAGTTTTGGTTAGTTCGTTTTTCGCCATAAAGTACATTGAGGCTGTATAAACGAGAAGTGAAAGAAATCCGAATAATACCATCATTGGAAATGATGTAACAAACACACTGGTAGCATAGGAAAATCCAAACATTGCAATTGATGCTAGGAATTGCTTATAAGTTGCTTTTAATACAGAAAACTCAACATACCTCCTTGCAACAAAAAAGACACCGATTGAGGTTAAGGCAACGGCAAACGATGCCGCTGCAACCCCGTTATAACCCATAAATTGTATAAGTATTAACGTTGTTGACCAAATCATAACTGTCCAGAAAATCATAAAGTAAAGCGTTACCTTCACTTTACCTATCGCATTGAGGAAATTAGTAAGTGGAGTCGAAATTGAAGAAATCACACTACCTAAAGAAAAGAACATAATTGACATAATCGCCGGCTCCCATTTATGATATCGCGGAATAAAATCAATAAGATATGGTGAATATGCAATTATTCCTGCGGCAATAGGGAATATTGCAAACGCAATTAAAAAGATTGACTTTTCTATAGCTACTTTTAAAGCTGCTTTATCGTCCTGAAGACGAGCAAAGGATGGAAAGGTAATTTTTATAATGTTGTCCATAACCAATCTCAGGGGGAGATATGCAACTCTTTGAGCAAACCCAATGTATCCGAGTTGTGCTTTTGGAAGAAGTCCACCTAAAAATATAGTTAAAAAATCGTCTTTAAAAAGCGCTAATATACTATTAGTTTGAAATGGTATTCCAAATGAAATAAGGCTTTTAAAGGAACTTTTATTAAAACCTAGGCCAATAGGCCAAGACTGAACACCATACGTTGCAACTAACCCAACAACACTTCTAAAAAGGACTGCAAGTATAAAGCTGGTCACACCAAGTCCTGACACTGCGCAGATCACAAGGGTTACATTGTATGTAATATTTTCTAAAACCTGCGGTACTACTAACCTATTGTAATCAAGTTTTCTTTCTAAAATAATTGTTGGAATAGTTCTTAATGAGGTTAAGAAAAAGGATATGAGAAGAACTACAAGCAATATGTGCCCCGATTCTCCTAGTTTATAAAAAGTTGCTAGATTTCCTGAAAAAATGATAGTAGGAATAACGAGACAAAGCACGAGTGCCTGCTGAATCGTAAATACTGTCCGGAGATCAGAAACGGTAGGTTCTTCTTTTTTTTGAATGAGAGAGGCTGCAAGTCCTATGTCCTGAAAGTAATTAAAAAAGACAATGATTGAGGATACAACAAAGAATGTTCCAAAGGTTTCCGGCTCTAGGTATAACGTAAGAATTATGCTCGAACCAACTCCCAGTAATTGAATGAGAAATGATCTGGAAACTAAGGCAAATACACCCTTGACCGATTTTGTAGCAATAGCGTGCAATTCATTTTCATCCATATGTATTCCTCTATCATATCCTTTTATTGAGGATGTCAAACCATAGGATAAAGCTCTCTAAAATTGCACGTACAACGACAGCAATATTTGCCCCACTCTGAGCGCCATATTCCCTTGGAAAATGATTTACTTCTACTTCTTTTATTCTTAGCTTTTTTCGAGTTGCCTTTGCTAAAATCTCGGTCGTAATCATAGCACCTTCTGATCTTAATGGCATAATCTGAGATATTGCTTCGCGTCTAAACATTTTAAATCCACAATCGATATCTTTGAAGTAAAATCTAAAGAAAATAAAATCCCAAATCTTCAAAAGATACATAAGCATATGTCTTGACATGCTGTCACGCCTTTTCTTTCTAAAACCAATTACAATATCACTTCCTGGAAGCACTTCAATGAGCTTCTTAACTTCTGCAAAATCAAATTGTCTGTCCCCGTCTGTAAAGACAACATATTTATATTTCGAGTTCTCAAATCCTTCTTTTAAGGCTGCTCCATAACCTCTATTGGGATTGTGGCTAATCACTCTTACATTTTTGTGCTTTTTAGATAGCTCAGTGCCGATTTGAAACGTCTTGTCTGAGGATCCGTCGTCGATAACTAGAATTTCCCAATTTGTCGCAATCTCTTTTGCGATAGGTATAGCATTCTCAACAACATGCTTTACATTCTTTTCTTCATTCCAAAAAGGAAAGAATATTGATAGCTCAGGAAGCTTTTTTTCCATATGATTTAGGTAACATTATACCAAGTATGATAACAAAAAAAGCAAGTATCGACAGCATATTTCCAGTCCTTTCTATCGGAGTTTGTTTAAATACTAAATCAACAACTCCTTCTCCTTTTTGCACGTCAATATTTATACCATTCTTAGTTGGCATCAACAAAGCGTCTTTATCATTGATAGTGGCTTTCCACGCAGGAAAGAACGCCTGATTGATATGTATGGTTCCGTCGGTTGTGAAGTTATATTTTAACTGTGTGCCTATCTGCTTTTTTTCAATCTCAATAATTTCGCCACTGCCCCTTAACACCTCTGCTTTTTCTGTAGGTACAGAAGAAGAATCTTCCGGTTTTGAGAAATTTGGCGGCATATATTCATCAGAGATTTTTGATACCGTATATCGCATATAGTTCTGATCAGTATAATTTGCTGTAGTCAAATTATTAAAATCCTGTGGATTAAAAAGCTTTAGATTAAATAAAATTGTTATGCATGATGCAGCGCATATGAGAAGGAGCTTATTATTGTGAGAGATACGGGTTGGTATGTGTACGAAGCTATAACCAACAAGCACGGCTAAAGAAAATCCAAGCATATTAATAAATCGCCATGGATACTGTATATACGCCATTAGAGAGACGCCCTCCCATACGCTATTAGAAATTGGCAACATCAAAAAAAGACTGAGAAGAAATACGAATACCCCCACCAACGCGATTGCGTCAGCTCCCTGAAATTTTTTCTTTATGATCCTGTATGCAAATATGCCAAGCGCAATGAGAAGAAGAAGGATGTTTGTTTTACCTAACTTAAAACTAAGACCATCCAAGCATCCCGGAACTGATCCTCCAAATCCCCATTGGCTTTCCCAAAGTTGAGAGATACATACATAGTGATCCCTAAAGTCAGCACCTCCCCCAATTTGAGACGTTACATTTGTGTATCCCATCTCCCAGTATGCAGGAAGCACATAGAAGGCAGACAAGCAGAGACCGAGCACTGCTCCTAGAAAAATCGTAACCAAGAATTTCCTTTTGCTTGCTGAGAAAAAAAGCATAATCAATATTATGAATGGAAGTATTAGAAAGAGCATTAAAAGCGACAGATTATGGGAGACTGCAATTAGAAAAATTCCAAATGCAAAGATTGCAATAGAAGGAATGCTTTCACCATAAGAGCTCTGCTTTTGTTGTTTGAAAAGATTATAAATTCCCAGGAAAACTAAAGGAAGGAATGCATAGGCAAATAATTCACCAATTGCCCCTCTAACATACAGATTAACAGCGTGATACGGAAAATAAGCATAAATAATACTACCGACTACGGCAGAACTTGTTGAAAACATTTTTCGCAGCAATACAAACATTAGCGCTGGAGCAAGCAGCATACCAAGAACAATCATGGTCTTGGTAGCGAGGAGAGTATCAATGCCTATTAGATTCAGGGCTCCCCCAATATAGTATGGAAAAGGTCCGTAGAAATTAAAAATAGGATAGCCATATCCATATCCAAGATTCTCAGCCCACCTTACTGGGAACATGCCACTCTGCAATGAATTGGACATCTCAAAGACTCTTACAACCGTTGTGTTATCGTGAAAGCTAAAAAATCCGTTTTGAAATAAGGGAAGTACTGTGCCAAGACACAAGCAAATTACTCCTATTATTATTAATTTCCGCATAGTCGATTATCGAAATTTCAAAAGTGGTCTTAAGAGAACAAATAGTAGAACAAGAAACGTTAAAAGGCTTACTATGTTAGCAATCAACCGTGACAGTGTTTCTATAAAAAATAATTCTATAGAGTTGGTGTACTTTCCTGCGGTAACTGTCATTACACCCTGAGGATTATCATAACCTATCTTTGTCTCTACCCCATTAATGTAAGCTCTCCAACCCGGGTAATATATTGTATTGATCTTAAAGGTTGTCTGAGAGGTTGCTTCAAATTTAAATTTAATAGAGTTGGATTTATAGGCAACATTCGTGATAGTAGCATCACCGGATAATATCTCTACCTTATCAGCAAAACGTTTGAGCGGGCGATCTTTAACCCAAAGAGGCATTAATTCTTGAGAGCTTGTGGTTGTTGCTTCATTTGTTAGATAGTAATCATCACTATAGTAGCTATATTTTATGGGCTTAGCATAGGGGAATACCTGAATTACTGCAACTATAGCCAAAATAAAGACAATCACTTTAATTTCTCTACCTTCTATTACCAAAAATCCTGCAAGTAATGATGCAAGAAAGCCCAATTGTGAAAGTAAAGTCCATGGATAATTAATCTCGGATAACAAAGGGGTGTTACTCCAAACCAGAGAGGAAATCGAAAATGTCCCTAAAAGGCAGATCACAAAACTACAAAAAATAATAACGGCATACTTTTTAATAGGGGTTTGCACAAATCTACTTTTGATAAAGGAGAACAGAAGTATAACGAATGAGATAACAATAACCCCTATTTGTCCTAATCCAAGCTGATAAGTAAATGCACCCTTCTCAGTTGGTGTTCCATAATCCCACGAGGGGACAATTAGCTTATCAAAAGACACAAAATATAGATTCCTATCAGCTATTGGAATTTGAGAAAGAAGAATATTGCTCTTCTCAAAAAGCGCCGGAAACCAAAAGTAGCACGACAACCCCGCACCAAACGCCATGCATAATAAAAATGTCTGCAAAACATCAAACCTTTTTTCAATAATAACCCTTGCTCCAATAAAGAAAATAAGAATTGGAAAGAAAAGAATAGTCATAATATTGTGAGTCATTACTAATGAACCTATGGAGATTGAAAGAACAAAAACGCTAACTCTAGAATAAGGGGACTCAAAAAGCCTTAGGCAGAAATATAAAATCAAAGGAAATAGGATCATGGCAGTGCTTTCACCAAGAGAACCCCTAACATACAGGTCTACCATTCTATACGGAAGATATATATAAAGAATCGATGAAATAATTCCAGAAAGTTTACTATTCCATAATTTACTTGATGATAAATACATAAAAAATGCAGAAAGGAAAACGCTTAAAATGAATAGCGACTTAATACTTAAAATTAAGCTGTGAAGAAACAGATTAAAAACGACGCCAAGATAATATGGCATTGGATACGCGAAATTAAATAGTGGATAACCATATCCGAAATTTAATGCTCCACTATATCTAGGGGGAATTTGAAAATCCCGTATGGTCCTGAACATATCTCCAAGCCTTACCACAGCCCATTCACCGTCATGTGTAGGAAAATATCCCGAATTAAAATAAGGAAGAATAACTGGAATACAAATAAGAAAAATTATTAAAAAGGGATAAATCCTAAATAAATACTTCTTCAACATATTAATTTCCTACAATGCGATATGCTATTTTTCCGTCGGGAAAACGAATTTCCCTCATCGGTGTGAGAACTGGTACCTCTTGCTCTGTACCAATCAACAAAGTCTTTTCTAATTTCTCGTCGTTTTGAAAATCAATATTTCTAAATTCATACTTACCAATTTTCCGAACAAAACGATCCACTTGCCCAGTCCCCTGGGTGTCCCAATTAGCCTGATACCAGGATGGTTCTACTTTATTGTAAAAAAGGTAATAAATATAAGGCTGATCATACGCATACGTCATAATAATTCTATTGTATTTACTTTCCAGCTTAGCTGCCTCAAGAATTGCTTCTTTATTACCATATTGCCAGAAGAATCCGTAATCTTTGGGTGTAACCGTATAGTATTGATTGAGATAATAAGCAAAATTGATTACAACAATCAGAATGCTTACAACAATAGCTAAAGTCCTAAGATTAACGTTCTTAATTTTTGAGACACCCGTCCAAAGTGCGGCAGCACCACTTGCCGTAAGAAATATCAAGCCTGGTACCATTCCAATTGCTCTTACCCCGTGAGGCGTCCCCGTCGTAATAGAGGCTGGAATTGGTGCAATTATCAAAAGCATAAGCATTGCAATCACTTTTCTTGATGGGCGAACAAAAACAGAAATTAATCCCCACAACAAAAGTGGTAATTCGAAAAGATACATCATTCCCATATCCTTAGCATGATGATGAAGACTTCCAGCCCCAATAGTAAAAAGGTAATTAAAGTCAAAATGCGTTAAATAATTCTTTTGCGCTTCATAAAAATAATAAAGCCTCCTGTTATGAAAAATCTGACCAACAATATTTCCGTGACTTTCGTCATATTGCAGTTGAGAAAGTTGTTTTTGCAACCCTTCAGATTCTCCAAAAATAGAAACCATTGATAACCTTGCCTTTGATCCTTCAGGATTAAGAAAACCTATATATATAGGTAGAGAGAAAACAAGAATAATTGCAAATGAGATCGCCACCTGCCTTTTGTTTTGCCATAACTTTTTGACGAAAAGAAGAGCAAGCAAAAAGAGAAATATAGGAACTACCAGTCTAAAACTATGATAAGAATATAGGCAAATTACAAAAGAAATAGAAGAAAGGATTAGATACCACTTCCTCTCAATACCTTTCAAGAATAGGTAAAATGCAAGTATGAGAAAAGATAGTCCAACATTTCCTTCATACGCCGCCCTTGAAAATTGGAGATGCCAAGGAGAAATACTTAACAAAAAAGCGGATAATAAAGCAACAACTTCTCTCTTTTTATCATCGGGGTTCTGAATTTTTTTTACCAAAAAATAAAAGACAATTACCGTCAAAAAGCCTAGCAATGCAGAGGGGAAACGCACTGCAAACTCTGTAAGTCCGAATATTGCGACAGGAAGAACATCTAAATAGATATACACTGGCGGCTTATAGTCATCAAACGATCGAAATTCCAGTGGCATAAAAGTTCCATATTCGTCTTTTCCTGTTTTTAAAATCGAATATGCATTGTATCCCAAACTTGCCTCATCCCAATTAAGGCTGGGTGGATTTTGTCCTAACATGAAAAATCTGAGAAAAAATGCAAGAATAGCAATACCAATAAGGAAATACTTAGCTTTCATTATTTTATTGTAGCTTTTTTATTGGTTTTGGTATAGTAGTTATAATGAAAAAGCTTACTCCGTATTTATTAATTCTACTAGCGTCTCTTCCACCTCTTATTTACATTTTTTTAAACCCCAATCTTCCTCATACAAGCGATGGCCTTATGCACGTAGCAAGATCTGCAGCATATCTAAATGAAGCACAAGCAGGACAATTCCCAATAAGGTGGGCTAGCCAATTTAACTATGGCTATGGAACCCCAATTTTTAATTTTTTCAATCCTCTACCCTATGCCTTTGGAGCTTTTTTATTGGCCATTGGAGTTAATCTTGCAACGACACTTAAGATCGGCTTTGTTGTTACCCATCTGCTTTCTGCGATTTTTATACTGCTTTTTGCAAGAACTTTTTTCAAGGATGCAAGAACAGCCTTTTTCGTTGCTGTAATGTACCAGTACGTGCCGTTTAGACTTGTAGAGATGCATACAAGAGGAGATATAGGATGTCTGTATTCATATATGACATTTCCGCTTCTGATGTACGCAATAACAATTTTTATTAGAAAAAGTAATGTTCCTAACTTTCTACTTTTAAGTCTTGCCTCGGCTCTTCTTCCACTTGGACATAATATCAATGGCTTTGTATTCTTTTGTCTTGGGTTTTTGTATATTCTCTTTGCAACAAGACACATCAATAAAATCTTCTTAACATTTGCTGGAATGATATTTGGGCTGCTAACAATTTCCTATTTTTTACTTCCAGCCTTGACAGAACTTCGATACCTAAATGGCTACATTTTTAGCAAGCATTTGTTCTATATGCATTTCCCAGAAGTATATAAATTGTTACTGCCAAACATAACGAATAATCCATCTTTAAGAGTAGCTGAGGTGTCGGTCCAGATCGGCTTGTTTAATGTGATCGCTTTAATTGGGCTTGTGTACTTTTTTATAAAAAAGAAGATAACAAAAGATAGAAGGCAGATGACTCTTTATTTACTCTTGATAAGCACACTTACACTATTGATAATGCTTCCTATTACAAAACCTCTTTGGGAGAATGTCGAATATCTAAGACAGTTTCAATTCCCCTGGCGTTTTTTGTCAATACTAATTTTTGCAACCCCTATTGCGGGGGGTCTGGTTTTTGAAAAAATTAAAATTTTCAAAAAATCAAAAATTTCCTATTATACTCTTCTATTCTTAGTAGTGATAAGCACTATATTTTACTGGGGCCCTTACCAAGGGTTTCAAAAAATTGATGAAAATTACTATAGAAATTTTCCCGGATCAACAAATTATTTTGCTGAAGTCAATACCATCTGGATGGAAAAAGAACCCCAGAGTTACCCGACAAAGAGAGTAGAAATTGCCGCCGGAAATGCAAACGTCTCCAATATCAAATTACTCCCTGAACGCCATGAATACTCTGTTATTGCAAATGAAGAATCAACAGTGATTGATAGAACCTACTTTTATCCAGGATGGAAAGCATATGTTAATTCAAAAGATACTCCTATAGAGTTTCAGGATGCCAATTATAGAGGCTTAATTACATTTAAAGTTCCAAAAGGAAAGAACGAGGTAGTGGTACTATTTGAGCAGAATAAAATCATGAAGGTTGGGAACACTATAACCGTACTTTGCGTACTATTGATAATTGTATTACTGGTTTTCTATTGTATAAAGAAGCATGACAAAAGTTAAAAACAAATTGCTTCTGGCAATAGTAGCACTTCTAGCTATTCTTTTCTTTTATCCTGTTTTGCTGAAAGGACATGTTCCATTTCCTGGAGATCTTTTGCTTGCAGAATATCAACCATGGAGATCCTCTTCATTTGACGGAATGAATGCTGGCGCTGTACCCAATAAAGCACAGTACTTCGATACAATTCGACAGATTTATCCCTGGAAAACTGAAGCAATTTCTCAAATTAAAAATGGTTCATTCCCGTTATGGAATCCATATAATTTTAGTGGCACTCCACTTTTTGCAAATTTTCAGTCGGCTGTACTATATCCCCTTGGAATCTTATATCTCATTTTTCCTCAACATATATCATGGACAATTTTGGTAATGCTCCAACCCCTAATCGCATTTGTTGCTTTTTTCTTTTTTGCAAATAAGGTAGGCGTTTCAAAGACAGGAAGTATCATTTCGGGAATAGGATATTCATTCTCACTTTTTATGACTACTTTTCTTGAATATAATACGTTAGGACATTTTCTCTATTTACTACCTATTAGTCTTCTTCTCATAGAGCTCGCAATTGAAAATAAAAAATTAGCCCTACCAATTCTTTCACTAGTAATCGCCTCTACCCTTTTTGCAGGGCATTTGCAGTTATTCGGAGGGAATGTAATCTTTATTCTAATCTATGTACTAGTACGCTTCTTCCAAGCAGGAAAGGTTAGAAAATCATTCATCAACATTTCACTTTTTGTTGTTCTAGGTATTGGTATAGGCGCCATACAACTCCTACCCGGTATCGAATTAATTTCTCTTTCAGCAAGAAGTTCGCATGATACTGCATTTCTTTTTGATAATTTACTTATAAGACCTGACCAGCTAATTCTCTATTTCACACCGGACATTTTTGGAAATCCTGCAGTTAAGAACTATCTCCTTCCTTTTTCTTATCCATCTAAAGCTTTATATGTAGGAGCGTTGCCGCTCATCCTTTTTGCCATTGGGTTTCGATCTAAAAAAAGCAAGCCTCTTCTTGCAGCAGCAATTGGTTCATTATTTTTTGCACTTCTGGTCTTTCTTAACCCCGTATCCTATCTCTTGTATAGCCTTAATTTGCCTTTTATATCCACTAGCAGCCCATCTAATTTTATATATCTAGTTTCTTTTGGAATCTGCCTACTTGCTGGTTTAGGATACGATATGTTTTTTAATCTTAGAACTAAAAAGGTTTTTATGATTTTAGGAATCTTTGCTCTATTCTTTGTAACCATTTTTGCAACAACAACTCTATTCCATATTCCTATAATTAAAAATGGGTTTATTGTATCTGCTGGAATATTTCTTTTATCCTTATTGGGTCTTTTAACACTAAAAATTCGTAAAATGCAAAAGATAGGCCCAGTAATTTTAATAACTTTAATTGCCCTAGATCTTTTCTACTTTTTTCACAAATTCAATTCTTTCGTACCTCCAACATTCGTCTATCCCCCAACTCCAATCAATGAATGGGTAAAGAGTAACGCCAACATTGACAGGACATGGGGATTTAAAAGCGCCCATATTGAACCTAATTTTCATACCCAAACAAAAACATACTCTATCGAAGGGTATGACCCTCTATTTCCCAAAATATACCATGATTTTATAGGGATGGGTTCAAACAACATATCAAGGTCTGATGCTCTCATTGGAGATAATCTTTCACAGACTAATCTAAAGGTATTATCAGCCACCGGTACGCGCTATATATTAGATAAAGCTGAGAATGCCTCAACTCAAGATACATTTCCATCAGCAAATTTTCAAAAAATACGAGACATACAAGACTTTTCAGTACAGGAGAATTTATCCTCCTCCTCTCGGGTATTCTTAACAAAATCGTACATGGTTTATTCTAACTTCCAGGATTTCAAGAATACATTCGAAAAGGATACATTTAACCCTTCAAAAAGTGTGCTTCTGGAATCGGACCCTAATCTTTCTAGCAAACCACTGGTCAAACAACAACTCAAGGTCACAAAATACTCTTCTTCAACTGTTTCAGTTGCAACAACAACAGATTCAGATTCTCTTATGTACTTATCTGACACATACTATCCAGGATGGAATGCTTATATCGACAAGGTAAATACTCCAATTCTGAAAGCAAATTATGCATTTAGAGCTATTAAGGTACCTTCTGGAGAACACACTATTGAATTTAAATACGAGCCCAAGACATTTCAATACGGACTTGTCTTAACAATTATTAGTCTGGCAATTGCTGCACTTTGTACAGTAAAATTACTATATGTTACGAAAAAGTAAAATCATCATATTTCTTGCGATCTTTCTTCTTGCATTTGCACTTCGCTTTTATAAGCTTAATGAAATTCCAAATGGATACCGAGAAGATGAAACCTCCATTGGCTACAATGCATATTCAATACTAAAAACCGGCATGGATGAACATGGCAATACATACCCCCAAAATTTTAAGGCGTTTGGAGAATATAAGCTTCCTGGATATGTTTATGCAACCGTTCCCTCAATTGCAATATTTGGATTAAATGCTTTTGGTATCCGATTTGTATCAGCTTTTTCAGGCTTTTTAATAGTTGTTGTTTCCTTCTTTCTTTCAAAAGAATTATTAAAGAAATACAAAAAGGACAACGACCCACTTTATGAATGGGGACCAATCGGAATCTCACTTCTTTTGGCGTTAAATCCATGGCTTATCTTTTTCTCAAGATCAGCATTTGAAGTCACCCTCGCAAACCTATTTATTGTCACTGGGGTATTTTTATTATTAAAAGCTACCTCTGATAAGAGGATGCTTTACTTTATTCTTTCAGGAATCCTATTTGCACTTTCAGTCTATACATATAACATTGCTCGTCTTTTCGTGCCGCTCTTCATACTATCTCTTGTGTTTTTTCTTTGGAAAAACAAACACTCCATAGTGCCAAAACAAGCAGCAACGCTACTTCTAACATTTGGTGCTTGTCTACTACCGTTCATTTTTGGAGCCATAACAAAAGGAGGTGCCGATTCAACGCTGGGCACTTTAATATTTACCAGCGCAAAAATTCAAGCACCACTGCAGGAATTTAGAAGTTATTTTATAGAAATAAATCCATTACTTTCAAAGCTGTTATTTAACTACTACTTCATGACGTTCTGGCTTTATATCAATAATATTGTTTCGCATTTATCAGTAAGCTATTATTTTGTGAATGGAGATATTCTTGGAAGCTCTACTTCTGGAAATATTGGCCAGTGGTATATTTTTGAATTACCTCTTATAGTTCTTGGCGGAATACTATTATTCAGAACCAAAACTAAAGAGTCATTCATTATACTGGCATGGATCGTAGAACTTATTTTAGTAAGCAGCATAACCAGAGATCCACCTCAAGGAACTAGAACCTTTTTCATACTTTTTCCTATTAGTTTCTTATCAAGCATTGGACTAGTGGCAGCAGTCTGCTTTCTTTTAAAACAAAAAAGCTCAAAGTTAAAATACACGGCTCTTGCTGTTACAGCAATGTTCTGTCTTTACAGTATTTTCTATTTCTTGGCATCTTATTTTGTAAGATTTCCAATTTTTTATGCTAAATATTGGAATATCGGAGATCGAGAAGTTGCACAATTTATTAAGGCAAATGGGAGTAACTACAATAAAATTATTATTGAACGCGATGCAAGCATTAACTATTCAATACTGCTTGCAGAACTTCTATACCCTCCGGAAAAATTTGTTAAAGAGGCTGTGTGGTCTCCCGATGACTCTGAGGGTTTTTCATACCCTACTAAATTCTCAAATATAGAAATTCGTCCTATTAATTGGGAGACGGATCCCAAGATACCAAATCAACTTCTCATTACAACTCCGGAAGGCAAAAAAGCTGATGTAGGAATACTGAAGACTATTACGTACCCCAATCGTCCAGTGGTCTTTAATAAAGGACAAGAACTCATGAGATATCCTATTGAAGAAGAAGCGTATCTTCTCATCGAGTCACAACCTTAGGCGTAAATACAACAAAAAGCACATCTCCTTTTAGATCTTTTATTTCACGAATTACATTAACTCGTCTTGGTACTTCTTTTGGAGCTGCCAAGAACAACGTCTTTTGTAAATTGATATTGTCTGGAATCTTATTAAGAAAATAAATATTCTCTATTCTTTTTACTCGTATCCAATTGTCACTTTCCATTGTTAACTCTTTGGTCTTGCCAGATTGATAAAGTCCTGGATCATACTTTGCAAAGAACAAATAATATGCATATTGTTTTGTATCATTAACTCTACTAGAAATAACAATTTTTTCGTAATTGTCTTTTTCGGTTTTAATATATTCCATTGCTTCTTGATAACCTGACATGGTATTTCTAGCATAGAAAATTCTGAAATAAGAAAAATAAGTAAGCCCAAAAAATACTGCCTCATATAGTAAAAATCCTAAAGGAAACAAGAGTAAAAGCTTCTTTGACTGGATTTTTTCAATTAAGAATTGCAGTGAAAAACCTGCTGCTAATTGAACTGCAGGAAGCAATAGCAAATATCGAGAATAGTGACCACCCCCAGTTATACTATCCGGAATGGGGGAAAGAATAATCCATAATAAAAGAAGTGTGTTACTTTTACCCTTTTCAAGAAGTAAGACAACAACTCCAAGTATAAAGGCGATATATTCAACCAAATGCAACAGCCCTCTTTGAGGAAGTGTTGAATATTGAGTAGAAGTTCCATTAATGGCAAGCAGTTCTGGTGAAAAATGGCTAATATAATTGGTTGCAAATTTAACTATAAAGATAGACTGTTTGTTAACAAATATTTTGCAGATGATAGGACTAATCATTTTTTGGCATTCGCCCCTTTGGTCATTTACAACATTTAAGGTTCCGGAATCTCTTGTCAAATTTACTTGAGAAGATCTAGTTCCGGCAGTCTTAAGGCCACCAAAAATTATTAAAGGAAGTAGAACGGCAACAAAAATGGCAAGAGCTATAGCAATATTCTTGCGAGAAATTTCTTTTCTAAAAGCAATTAAAGATATAGTAATAAGTATTGGAGCGAAGATCGTATAGGCAGCATAGGTATAAACAAGCAATGCAAATACAATTGCGGATAGGTAAAGTAATTTAGCTCTTCTCAACCCAGATATAAAGAAAATAAGAGCCAAAGCAGCGATAAAAACTCCAACGGTAGATTCTATACCAATCCTACTCATGCCGACATGCCAGGGGTTAACCGCTAGAAAGAACATTGAGGTTATACTTATCCACGGTTTTTTCCATAGGAGATAAGAGAGAACACCAACAAGCAAAATTGTAAGTGACCCAATTAAAGCTGCGGGAAATCTTACTGCATAGGCATTTAGATCAAAGACGGCTACCGAAGGGATAACCAGATAGGTGTAGAGGGAGGGTCTATAGTCTCCAAAACCTTTGAGATATGGCGCTGGCTGTGCTTCACCCCATTGATCCTTGCCAGTTTTAAGAATTGAGTATGCGTCATAACCTATGTCAACTTCATCATTTGAAAGGCCAGAAGGAGTCATTCCTAGCCCATAGAATCTAAAGAAAATACCAATAAAAAAAATGGAAATAATTAAGCCTATCTGAAGGTTTGTGAAAATCTTATTCACTCTTTGCATTAGGAGTTTTTACTTTATAAATAGTAAGCGTGGTATTGCCTATTCCCTTTTTGTAACTTGCAATCTTATCCATTGGCCATGTGGTAGGCCCTATCCCTGGAAGCTCACAGTGCATGCAGTCCTGATAAAAAACAACATACACAGGCTTTGTTTCTGCCTCTTTTAACATCTCTTCATCAATTGTTTCATTCGTTGGCCAGTAACCTTTAAGGGTTATATTGGAATTATTAAGAAAATAAATTTCGTATGCATGTGGCAGGAGCCCGAATGTGCCTTGGGTTGCAACATAAATCGGACCTTTTTCTGATTCTTTATTAAAGAAATCTACACTTTCACGGATTCCCCCGCCTGCCGGCCAACCATTTATAAATTGCTCAAGATCTAGTCTGGGAATAGGTGCATTCGCAAAATCAAAGATAATGAAATACATCATCCTCAATGGCAGTGCTGCAATTATAAGAATAAAAATAGCTCTTAAGACTACATTTTTATAACGAGTAAATAATTTATAGATAGAATACGCAACTAATGGTATTAACGGAATGGTCATAAATAGTATGTACCGTGGATACAGTGTTTTTCCCAATACACAAAGCCCCAAGAAAGGAATAACAAACCAAGCAACTAGCAATATTTTTTCTTTTAAAAAGCGTTTTGATACGAAGAATGAAAGAACTGCAAGCAAAATATATGGAGGTGTGAAATAAATCAAAAACCAATCCCAAAGCCCCATGAAATTACGTTGAAAATTTGCTACCTTGTCCATTGGTTGTAGCTTCAACCACTCACCTATTGGATGGACAAAAATTGTATTTTTTTCTGCGATAATGTGAAAGAACGGTGAAAGTCGTTGAATAGAATACATCCCGTAAGCAATACCTGCACTTACGATAACTAAAATCACAAATTTTGCTATTCTTTTTTTTCTTAATTTCTCAGAGAAATTGAACAATAAGAGAAGCGCGGGTGTGAGATATAAAGAAAGAAAACCTGAAGACTTTGTCAGAACTGATCCACCAAGCACAAAGCCTAAGATCATAGCAAGATCCAATCTCATATGTCTTACTACCAAGATTTGAAAATATAAAGTCCAAACAAAAAATGCTGCTGTTAGACTTTCGTAAATTGCCAATCTGTCATAAACCAAAAGGAACGGAAATAGAACTGTAAGGACTACTGCAATCAGAGAAATCATACGTACACCATTTTTTTCTTTTGATTTGAAAATTTCTCTTGTTAAAAAATAAATACCAATACAAACTAAAAATCCAGAAAAAACAGAAACCAAACGTCCGGCAAACAAAGGGTCATCAACAAGCTTCATCATTATGCTATCCGCCCATATAAAAGAAGGGTTCTTGCCATCGGTTAGTGAAATAAACCTCCAATTTGAATCAAATCTAGCAATTTGCGCCCACCTTGTATATATTGCCTCATCAGTAAAGATCGGCAGAGATGTTATGTTAACAAGCCTTGTAACAAAGAAAATGACTGCAAGAATAACACCCACTACTATTTCTAAGATGAACTTTTTAAAGATTTTCATACTGCAATTGTATCAAAAAACTAAGACTTACCTTTGGTTACATAATAAAAAAGGCTTACTAAAATAGATAGTACTGCTGACCCAATTATTATTGAGTTGAGAATGAGAGGAATGGGAGCATCCCAATTTCCGGTATATAAATACGGAATATAGTAAATAATATTACCAATAGAAAAAATGAATAAAGGATACCGCACAAATCTCTTCTCAATCATAAGAACAGCAAATGGAAATACATAAAGAAGATACCATGGTTGGAAATTAGTCCTATATGAAGCAAGAATTACTCCCAGGATCATAAGTATTATTGATCCCCCAATAAAATATCGTTGTTTCTTAAAGAGACTGAGGATAATAAAAAGCACTGCAGAAAGCAGGGTCACAAATTTTACGCCAATCGACAATACAAGGAGCAAGCCCCCCTGGATATATTCTTTCTTCAGCAGGAAATACACACCAAGCATTCCCAAGCCCATCATAACAATATCATTATGGGCAGAAACCAATGACTCAACGAGAATAAATGGATTGAAAGCAAAAGCAGCAATAGGTAGTAAATAATTCTTTAATTTTAATCTCTCGGCAATTTTTCCAATTGACCATGCCGTGATAAGGAAAAAGCCTCCCATCAGAAGCTTGAAAAGGAAAAAGGTAACAACAAAAATTTGATTGCCAATAAAGCTCAGTGGGACAGTAATTGCAAGCCAAAGCGGTCCATATGGATACACCCTATGCGTCCATCTCATGAAAGATAGCATCGGGTCACCGGGAAAATCCAAAGCTTTATGAACGTAGGGATTTTGATTATAAAAAGTTATAATTTTTGCATCAAAAATATAATTAAAAAGATCGTATGAAAATGCATTGTATGAAAGAACCGCAATTCCGGTAACTAACAATATTCCGAACCATAATTTCTTCGCATTTATTTGGTTCTTTGAAACCAATTTTAATGTCCAGAAATACAAAAAGAAAAGAAAAACAAACAGTCCTATATATAAAACTGTAGATAACGGCCTATTGAACCATCCTACATATTGAAAAGCTTTCTGGATTACCTGAAGAAAAGATGCTCTGGAAAGAGTTAGAGACAAATCAACCTGTGTATATGAATAAAGGAATAGTAACAAACTTCCGGATATCCACAAGGGAATAAATAATTTTTTCATTGTTAAACCCTATTCTTTAAGACAGAATGTCATATACCGTACTTGCCGGATGAAATCTTTTTTCTAATCTTAAATAATTCAAAAAAACCTTCTACAGAATCTTTAATAGGACTTACTCTTCTCGTCTCAACATACAACCAATCTACCGGGACTTCTTTTATCTTGTAGCCCTTCGCTTTTGCCACATATAGTATCTCAATGTCGAAACCAGCGGTAACTGATGAGCCATGTATTGTTTTAAATCCATTGTGGCTAGTCTTAACATTATTAAATACATCCTGCGACGCTTTCTTGGAAAATAACTTAAACCCACATTGCGTATCCTGTATCTCCGGGAGCCCCACTATCGCCGAACGCAACATCATCATGCCCTTTGCCATAACCTTGCGAGTCATTGGAGCGCCTTTTCTATTTGAACTTCTTGAGCCAATAACAACGTCGTATCCTTCCTTTATATATGGAAGTACTTTTTCAAGCTCTTCTATTGGAGTTGCCTGATCCATATCTGCAAATAGAACATAATCTCCCCTTGCGTCCAACATGCCTGAAGTTACTGCCCCAGCTTTGCCTGAATGCGAATTTTGAATAACCCGAAAGGTCTTTTCATCCTTTGCATAATCTTTTACGAATTCTAGACTTCCATCCGTAGAACCATCATCAACAATAATTACCTCGTAACCAAATTTTTGCTTCTCTAGATACTTTTGAACCTTAGAAAGTGTGCCCTTACGAAGATTGCCCATTTCGTTGTAGGAAGGAATCACGACTGAAAGATATATGCTGCTCATATGTTATTAATTATACAAGATCTAAGCCACATCTTGTAAAGACTGAGGACATTTTCTCCTTCCTGAAGGCATATAAAAGACTGAACAAACTTTTCATTCTTTCAGATTAGATAAAGTATAATAATGGCATGAAATTAATATTAGGCTCACAATCCATTGGCAGAAAAGAAGTACTAACTGCTGCAGGATTCCATTTTGACGTAATGGTCGCCGATATTGATGAAAAAGCGATCAGAAATGACAACTTCGAGTTACTCCCTCTTTTAATAGCAAGAGCTAAAACGAAGGCTTTACTGCCAACAATCAAGGATGATGCGGTTCTCATAACCTCAGATCAAGTTGTTGTATGTAATGGGGAGCTTAGGGAAAAACCAAAAGATGAAAATGAAGCAAGAAGCTGGCTTGAGAGTTACTCACTGCACCCTTCAAAAGCAATTACTTCAGTAGTTGTCACAGATACAAAAAGCGGCAAGCAAGTTGAAGGCGTAGATATTGTTGATGTATTTTTTGACCCTATCCCTGATGATGTAATAGAGAAATTGATCTCTCAAGGAAGAATTTTACGGACTGCTGGTGCTTGTATCGCTGAGGATCCACTTCTCACCCCTTATATTCGTGAGCTTCGTGGAGATATGGACAGCTTAACAGGACTTCCAATGCGCCTTACAAAGAAATTTCTTGCCGAGGTAGGATATTTTAACTAAGATCTAAAAGCTTCAATCCCATTTCTTCATCCATTTTTCGGGAAATCTCGCCTTCAAGAGAGGTTAAAAATATTTCAATAGTTGGCCCAGCGATAGCATCTTTTACATGCCCCCCGAAAGTTGCAAATTTCTCATCTGAAAATACTCCGTGCGCGTGAATAAATGGCTTCCCTTCAACTAAAGAAATATTCCCAGTCATACTTACCAGCTCCATCGGTGTTGTAAAAAGCCTGAATGAGTATGTTTTGCTTGGAAGGTCATAAAATCCCAACTCCACCTGCTCGACCGCTCCTACTGCTGTAAAGTGAGCAGCATTTATTCCTTCTTTTTCACAAAAAGACAAAAGAGTTTCATTGAATTTCTCACCTAATTCAAGGCGAAGAAGATAACCTGGCGCAGCTTTTCTATTTTGCATAATGTCAGTATACCAGACTGTTATAATTTAGAAATGTTAGAAATAAAGAATGGTACAGAATTACAAGACACAGAACTTTCTCAGATGCGCGGGTCAATCCTTCGGGAATTTGGTGTTGAATTTGATGGCAATGATCTTAATAAAAAGACGTTCTTTCTCTTAAAAGATGTGGAGAATATATTGGCTATGGGAGGACTCTTTGAAGTAAAACCAGTTCTCTTTGAGGATCAAAGATTAAAAATATTTGGCGTAATTGAAGTTGTTTCAAATAAGAAAGGTGAAGGTTATGGAAAAGAAGTTATGACTGCAATTAGAAATTGGCTAATAGAAAATAGTGAGATTGGACTGGGCTACTGCATGCCAAAAAATGCAGGCTTTTATGAGAAATGCGGCTTTGCAATTAATACTGATTGTGGAAAAAGATTTGTATTCAAAAATAATGGCTTAGATATAAGAAATCAAGATGGACAATTAAATTTTTATCAAGATACTGAGAATGGCACTCTAGAAAAGATTTTATCTAAGAATGGAGATATTGAAATCCCGACAGACAAACTCTGGTAATAGCTTTACACTTCTACTGAAATTGTGCCTTTGGTATTTGTAGAACTTAAATATCCCTCATACTGCTGAAGTGGCGGTAGGGATTGATCCAACTTAGAGAAATAAATTTTAGTAGCAAAATTAATACTTAAAAGCGATTCTTTGTATGAACACTTACTAATATCTCCTGCTATTACTAGCTTTTCAAAATCCCTTACAGCATCGAGTACTTCTTTTTCGAATAGCTCTATATTTTGTACCAACACTACTCTTTTATGTGTATCATTTTGTTTTTGAATAAAATCTAAAAACTCTCGAGTTTGTTCTTTTACAAAAACTGCTACCCTGTCTTTTCCTTCTTCACCAATTTGCTTGTAGAGCTCATCACTTGCCATAGCGAATCCTGTAAGTGCAACAACATTTAATCCCTGGCTATGCAAATCAGCGAGCATACTAATGGTAAAGAGAGAAGATCCTTCATTTTCTTTCCCGTGGATAAGTGCTGGAAGGTGTGAATCGCTAAAGTGGAATTCTGTGCTGTCAAGAAGAATTTTTTTAAGCATTAAAGAAAGTATAGCAAATACTTTGACCCGGATTAACAAAAATGTAAAATTGAGTTCAAAGTCGGATTTTAGTATAATAGAAATCTTGCGGCCCTATGAATAAATTCAGGGGCTTTAATTTCGGCCCTATAGTCTAGCGGTTAGGACACTTGGTTCTCATCCAAGAAACCCGGATTCGAATTCCGGTAGGGTCACCCTTCGACAAGCTCAGGGTTTTACATTTATTATTAATGTATGCGCTGGTTTGTTTATATTCTTTTTTGTGATAAGAAAACTTACTACATTGGTCTTACTCATGATATTGAACAACGACTAAATTCTCACAAGTCAAAACAAAACATTGCAACGAAAGAGTTTTCTTATCTTGAATTAGTCTTTACGGAAGAATACAAAACAAGAAAAGAAGCAGAAAAAAGAGAACTACAATTAAAACGTTGGACGGTAGCAAAAAAGAAAGCCCTCATTGAAGGTAATTTAGAGCTATTAAAGCAGCTAAGTAAATCCTGGAGCTTGTCTAAGGATAATCTTCGATAAGATGGTGAGCATGGTCTAACCATTCCGGTAGGGTCACTTCTTCTTATTTTTAAGTTCATATTAGTCCAAATATTCTAGACTCATTGTATGATAGGATATATTGTGGAAAATGGCGAGAGTCAGGCATTCAAGTACAAAATAATGGGTACTGTTAGGCGTCTTCGAGAAAGAGCCTTATCCCGAAGTCTACAAAAGGAAGAAGAATTACTTACCAATTACGGAATAACAGCAGAAACTATTTCTCCAACCGGAGATGGTGATAGATCTAAAAAATACACAGTTTATACCCAAAACATATTTGAAAATGATGCAGCGCCAATATGGGATGTTTTTGCTGGCCACGCAAGAAAACTCAACTCGTCCCCAGTTCGCGCCTTACTTTATCCGGATGGCGTCCTCCGCTGGTCGTCTGATGTCTCAAGTCATGAAACTTTAGCAGGAGAAGCGTTAATGGATGATGTTGTTATGGCAGAGCTTCATACATATGTAGAGAATAAGCCTAGCATGGAAATATTTTGCAAACAAACAACTACAGAAGGAAATGCAATGATACTTGCCAAATATCTTCAAGCAAATATTTCAAGCGGAGGATATGAATTAGCAGTATTTCGTACTGGATTTGATCAAGAAAGCAATACAAATTTCAAAAGTATTTACCAAGGTCCTATAGAGGATTTACAAATAGACGGGTCTACAAGAACCATCTCTAGAGAGGAACCTGCGCTATAAATGTTTTATGATGCGATTATTGTTGACCAAATAGCTTGTACATTTTAATAAGCACGGGGATTACTAAATTCCGTGCCGTCACATTTAAGTTAATTAAAACTTATAAACCTTATTCCCTTTACCTGCTAAGTAGAGATTATTCTTCTCACTTGTAAGAAGGATATTAGGTTCAGGATCTTTAGCAAAGCCTACTAAAGTGTAAAGTGTTTTGCCCTGATCATTCATCAACTCGAAATTGTAAGACATTTTAGGATACATTCCCGGCACTTCGACCACCGTATAGACAATACCTATCTTATCCCCCACAACTATAGCGTTAGTAATGAATGGATTATTGATAATATTGATAATGCTCCTTGACCAAGATACTGTTCCGTTGGTAAGTGAACGCGAAGAGATGCGGTTATCCCCCTGAATTATATAATTACCCTGTATTGCTAAGAATCTGGTGCGACCATTACTTTTCTGCCTCCATAGTTCTTTGTTGGATTGCACATCAAAAGCTATCAAATACTCTTCTTCGTGCTGCTCTCCGAATTGTTCGTTGTAGTATATGACATTGTCCTTTGCAACAATTTGAGATGAATAAGCACCGGGACGATCTAGAATAACTTTACCGGATGGGTCTAATCCGATCACGCTTTGCTCAATATATTTCTGACTTCTCTCCTTAACTTCCCAATTCTCTACCATAAAATATTTATTTCCATTTACAGACACGACATTAGAGACACTACCGAGACCACCTCGCAGAATAGGGACACGATTGTTACCCAAATCTATTTTCTTAACTGATCCATCCCTCAAATCTATTCTTTCTAGGATGCTGTATATCGTGGAAGAAAGACTTGAAGAATTGATCGACAAGACTTCATTGTCACTTATTATTGCTCCCGAACAATTAAAATCCTTATCTTCAATTTGCCACTTTATAGCGCCATCTTTGGAATCAAGAAGATATATTTGTCTAGCCATACTAGAATTCATAGAAGTGACAATTAGAAATTCCCGTGAAGTTGCACAAATTATCGCTGGCCCATGAGATAAAGTTATCTTCTTTTCTTGTTGGGTTGCAAGATCAAAACTGCTCAATATTTTCCCTGTTGCCCCATCGACAGACCATACGACCCCATCAGCAATGAGCCCATTTGCATAAAAGCCCTCGCTACCTGGAAATTGAAAGGAAGCAAGCAGAATTTCTTCATTGTTCTTTGAGAGAAAATTTTCTCTAAAAAATTTATCTATCTTAAAACCCGCACCTGTTAAGTTGAGAAGTACCCACCCGAAAGCGAGCAACAGAAGGAAAGGAAGTATTAGTCGTAAATGCAAAAATTTCATGAGGTAATTATACAGTAATCCTAATAAGCCTGTTCGCTACTTGTTCTTATGGCAAAATCATTTGGGTCACACCTTTTACTTTTTTAAAAGACTAATATTTGCTCGTGATATACTTCAGCAATGAAGTCTTTCCTATTTGATCGTTATATTTATCCACTTAAAGAACTACATTATTTTTTTACGTATCCAATCATAAATTTTCTAAAATTCCCAAAAAAGCCTTCTACCCTACAACATTCCAAAGGAACAATAGTAATAGTAGAATGCTGGTTTCAATCGAATGCGTATCATGCACTATGGCAAAACTATCTGGAAAAGAAAGGCTTCCAAACGTACCTTTTAAGCTTCAATGACATGGACGAAGGCTTTGAATCGACCGCAAAGAAGCTTAATCTCCAAATTGAAAGCTTAGGAATAAAGAATTTTTCTCTTGTTGGAATTAGCACTGGCGCAATAGTATGCTTGGAATACCTCACCCGGTTTGAAAAATGGAAATCTATAAAAAAATTCATAAGCGTTGGAGGACCACTTCGTGGGACTCCTGCTGCATGGCTTATCTGCTTTACAAAAAAAGGACGTGAGATGACCCCTCATAGCCAGCTTATTCAAAATCTTTCTCAGAGATCCATACCAAAGAATAAGATGGTTACACTTTCAGCATCACATGATGAATTTATTCCACTCAAAAATAGCATACTTGAAGGAATACCTTCACACATAATTCAAATATACGGCCATAACTTTTTTCACCTCGACCATAAGGATACATATGATTTAATAGCAAAGCTGTCGGAGTAAATTAAATACTTTGATCGGGAATAATTTGATAAGACACTTCAGTGTCTTGTCCAGAATAATCGCTATACCTTAGCCAATCTACAACCAATTTATATATAACAATATCTGCTTCCGGCAACTTTGACACTGGTGGTGGCCAGGATATACCTCCTTGCTTTGCGTTCTTTTCCGACATCTGAAGAATTGCATTATGGTATTCCTCTGCTCCTCTTGGGATTTCTTCAATAACACCCTCAGCCTGTACGGTTTTTTGCTCATTTGAGAAAATTACCGTTAAGGCTCCTCTTTTATTTGCTGTTATATTTTCATATTTTCGTGTGTTTGCTTTAGTTAAAAAAAAGAAGTTTAAATTCTTATCATGAATAAAGAAAATTGTTGAGCCGTGTACATTATTATCTGAATCATTTGTGGAAAGAACTGCAATCTGCTCTTTTTTGAGAATTTGAATTAGGTCAGCCTTGTTCATGATAATAGTATACTACCTAAGATGTAAATTTTTCTGCTCAAATATATACTCGATAAGGTATGAGAGTATAATAGCCATATGGATAATTCCGTTGCAAAAAAGATTGATAATTTTTTCTTACAGTACAAGCAGCAGAAATATAAAAAGGGAGAAATTCTGGTTAGGGCTGGTGATGATCCTTCAGGAATATTTTACTTAAAAGAAGGTGTAGTAAAAAAATACGCGATCTCCAGAAAAGGTGACGAGATGATAGTAAATGTTTTTAAATCTGTCTCTTTTTTCCCGATGTCATGGGCAATAAATAAAACTCCAAACGCATATTTTTATGAAGCTTTGACAAATCTCAATGTGTATCGAGCACCTGGTGACGACGTCAATAAGTTCATCAAAAGAGAACCGGATGTAATGTACGATCTATTAAGCCGAGTGTATAAAGGAACGGAAGGAATTCTGACACGCATGACGTATCTTATGGCTGGAAATGCAAATGGAAGACTTATAACAGAAATTATTATTCAAGCTAAAAGATTTGGAAAAAAACAAGATAACGGGATTGAAGTAAAAACTAGTGAAAAAGATTTAGCGGCACAAAGTGGGATGACAAGAGAAACAGTAAGCAGAGAAATGAGGATACTCAAAGATAGAGGGCTTGTTACCTTTTCAAAAAATATTCTTTTAATTCCGGGCATGCAAAAGCTCGAGGATCAATTAGGCGAAGGAATTTAGATTTAATGAGTTGCCCTTGTTATTATTTCACCTGTTGGAATAATTTCGCTTCTTTTCTTCCCATCACTGGGCAATCCAGTTGGTAACAAATATCCCTGCCATTGTCCCTCCCCTACAAATAACTCGAGATGGATTAGATCTACAAGATCAGGTTCATCTTCCACTTCATACATTCTGTAATTTCCCAACGCAAGAATGTGATCTATCTCATGTTTTTTGTGTGTAGCAACTAAAATCTCGCCAATTTTTCCAGCTACGACCCATGCAAAAGTCTTTTTACCGATCCGAATTATTTTAGTTTGATTATGAGTTTGTATAAGACTATATAGCCCATTATCAATAAGTTTTATCATCCTCACATTCTATATATATTAGTTGCCTTCTTCCGTGATGTAGATCACAAATAATTATTGATGAAAATCAATGTCACCTGTATCTATAATGCTATACCATCACTGTATGGCAATAAAAAAATACCTTTTACTACTTGTAGATAGAGAGCATACAAAACTACTTCTGGTTAGTGACAATCACCTCATAGCAGAAAAAAAGGTTGAGAAAGATTATGTACCCAAAAAAGTAAAACACGGTGACGATGCTTGGGATTCTCAAGATAAAATATTTAGGCACATAGAAGATCATTTACATAGACATCTGAAGCATTCTGCAAGTGAAGCCGCGCAATTTGTAAAAGGAGAAGGAATCAGTGGGGTCTTGATTGGTGGGCACAAACCATTATTCTCGAAAATAAATCAGCATCTTCCTGTTACTCTTTCAAAGAAAGTTGTTGGTAATTTCATAACAGAACTAAAAATACCGAATAAAAAAATAATTGATCTTGCCTTTGGTGAAATAGAAAAGATCGAGAACAAAAAAGAAGTCGAAAGACTAGAAAAGGCACTTCACTAACTATGCAAACGCTAACGCTATTTAGAATTATAAGGGCACTTTCTGTCGGAGGCATAATTCTAGCTATTTATCTTCTTTGGGAACAAGCAACTCAACCAGCAATACCCCCTTGTACTATAAATAGTTTTATCAATTGCGATGCGGTTATCAGCGGTGAAGTAGCCAATACTTTTGGCCTTCCAACTCCACTTTATGGGCTTATTGGATATTTCGTAATTTTCCTCTCAACTATTCTTAAAAAGAGGAAAATGCTTCTTATAACTTCTGCCCTTGGGCTGGGATTTTGCCTGTGGATTGCATACAAAGAATTATTTCAACTACATGTCATTTGTCCAATTTGCATCGGGTGTCAACTAATTATGATTTCGGTTTTTATCACTGCTCTAGTCATTAGCAGAAAGCATCCTTAAGATATAGAAAAGAACTCTTTAATTTCTTACGAAAAAATGTTTAAACTTATATAGCTATGGAAAATGACAAATCGAAATATTATATTCTCTGGTTTGATGAAATAAATAAGAATGACATTCCACTCGTTGGTGGCAAGAACGCAAACTTGGGCGAAATGTATCAGAACCTCTCCCAGACTACCAGTGAAGTTTTTCCCGGTGAAAAAATTCGCGTGCCTTATGGATTTGCCGTTACAGCATACTCGTATCAATACTTCATTGAAAAAAATGCTCTCGATCAGAAAATTCATCAAGCCCTTGAAGGTCTAGATACAAGTGATATTAAATCGCTTGAAGAAGCAGGACGTAAAGTAAGGGAATTAATTACCTCTGCCCCATTCCCAGAAGAATTGGCAACTGCAATCTGCGGCGCTTATCAAGAGCTTGCAAGACGCTTGTCAATCCAAGGCGATGTAGACGTTGCTGTTCGCTCCTCCGCTACTGCAGAAGACTTACCGGATGCCTCCTTTGCCGGTCAACAAGAATCATACTTAAATGTACATGGGCAGCATGAAGTTCTTGAAGCAATCAAGAATGCGTTTGCTTCACTTTTTACCAATAGAGCTATTTCATATAGAGTTGACCAACACTTTGACCACTTTAAAGTTGCACTCTCCGTCTCCGTGCAAAAAATGGCCCGATCTGACAGAGGCGCAAGCGGTGTAATGTTTACACTTGACTCCGATAGTGGCTTTCGTGACGTAATACTAATAAATGGCTCATGGGGTCTTGGTGAATATATTGTTAAAGGTATTGTTACTCCCGATGAATTTGTACTCTTCAAGCCAACACTCAAAAAAGGATACAGATCAATTATTAGTAAAAAGCTGGGAAGCAAAGAAAAAAAACTCATTTATGCAACAGATGGTACATCAGCCACAAAAGAAGTTCAGGTGTCACCAAATGAGCGCGCGATGTTTGCACTTTCAGAGGAGTTTGTTATCAGACTTGCACAGTGGGGGATGATGATTGAAGATCATTATCAAAAGCCCATGGATATCGAGTGGGCATATGATGGAATAGATAATCAGCTCTATATCGTGCAGGCACGTCCTGAAACAGTGCAAGCGAAAAAAAGCAAAACAATTCTTGAAGATTATATACTCGAAGAAAAAACAGAAATACTTACAAGTGGCGCATCAGTTGGTAGAAAAATCGGACAAGGAAAAGCGCATTTTATCAAGGACCCAAGCGAGCTCTCGGAATTCAAGCAGGGGGAAGTACTCGTCGCGGAAATAACGGATCCGGATTGGGAACCTATTATGAAAATTGCGAGTGCCATTGTCACAAATTCCGGAGGAAGAACTAGCCATGCCGCAATTGTATCTCGAGAACTTGGCATACCAGCAATAGTTGGTTGTGGAAATGCCACAACTGCAATAGCTTCTGGTCAGGAAGTGACTGTCAGCTGTGCGGACGGTGAACTAGGCAATGTTTATGCTGGATTACTAAAATTTAGGATAGACCAAACTGATTTAACAAATTTTGAATTACCAAAAACGGAGATCAAAATGATAGTGGCAAGTCCAGATTTAGTTTTCAACTATGCCTTTATACCTAATAAAGGAGTTGGATTAGCCCGTGAGGAATTTATTATCTCCAATTTTATAAAAATTCATCCTAATGCACTATTTGATTACGATAAATTGGAAGATCTGGAGGTAAAAAGACAAATCGATGCTGCAACGAGCGGTTATGAAAATAAAGTAGATTATTACATTGAGAAACTTTCTTACGGAATTGCATTGATAGCCGCTGCATTTTACCCTAATGAGGTCTTGCTAAGATTTAGTGATTTTAAGTCTAATGAATACGCAGGGCTTATTGGTGGCAATCTATATGAACCACATGAAGAAAATCCAATGATCGGATGGCGTGGAGCAAGTAGATATACTGATCCACAATTTAATCGTGCATTTGCTCTTGAATGTGAAGCAATTAAGAAAGTTAGAAATGAAATGGGACTATACAACTTGCAGGTTATGATTCCTTTCTGCAGAACCCCCGAGGAAGGACGCAAAGTTCTTGAGGAAATGTCCAAAAATGGCCTTTCTCACGATAAGGCAAAAAATATGCTTAATACCTCTCAACTGGATGAGAATCTCCATGTCTGGGTAATGGCTGAAATACCATCAAACATCCTGCTTGTAGAAGATTTCGCAGAAATTTTTGATGGTTTTTCTATTGGATCCAATGATCTAACACAATTGACATTAGGATTAGATAGAGACTCAAAACTTATAGCCCACATTGGCAACGAAAATAATAAAGCAGTACACATAATGATTTCTCAACTTATCAAAAAGGCCCATGAAAAAGGATTGAAAGTCGGAATATGCGGACAAGGTCCATCTGATTTTCCAGAGCTTGCAGAATTTTTAGTAAAAGAAGGAATCGATTCGATATCATTAAACCCTGATTCAGTTCTTAAAACAGCTATAAAAGTGAAAGAAGTAGAAGACTCACTATCCCACTAATAATTATTGATCAATATCACAATTCCTGCGTGAGTATGATCAATGACTCCCCAGATCTTCCTTAGTATACTACCTATATTATTAAAACTATTTATAAGAGGGGGTGAAAAAAATGTTTGCTGAAGATATTAAAAAACTAACAAAAGAAAATACGAATTTTAGAAAAGTTCTATATACAGGTCAACACAGTCAAATTGTTGCAATGTGTATTCCTGTTAATCAAGATATTGGGGAAGAAGTTCACCCAAATACTGATCAAATAATTTTTATTATCGATGGAGAAGGCGAGGCAATCATCGATGGTGAGGCAAGAAGGATTGGGGAGCATGATGTTGTCTTCGTACCATTGGGATCAAAACACAACTTTCAAAATGTTGGGGATGAAGATTTAAAACTTTTCACTGTATACGCACCACCTGAGCATCCAGATGGGACCGTACATACAACAAGAGAAGATGCACAAAAAGCAGAGCATTAATGCTCTGCTTTGAAATGGAGGTGGTTATTATGAAAGAGAAGAAAGAAGAATCATTTAGCGCAAATGGAGAAGACTTACTCAGAAAAGTTAAGGAGATTATTAACGAAGGAAATGTACGAAGAATAACAATAAAAGATAAAGACGGAAAAGAATTGATAGCATTTCCGCTTACAGTAGGCGTCGTTGGAGCAGTGCTTGCTCCTGTCCTTGCAGCCGTCGGAGCAATAGCAGCACTCATTGGAGAATGCACAATCTCAGTTGAAAGGGAGGATAAATGAGTTCGTACTTAATTAAGAATTTGGTAATTGGAATTTTGTTATTCGTTGGTATTACTGCTATCTTTGGTGGCGTGAGCCTAATAATAACTAATGGCTTAGGAGCTACAGTTCCTCAGTTACATGGGTACTTCCACTCCTTTACAGTTCCTGGGCTTATACTTTTTTTAGTGGGCGCTATCAGCTTAAGCGCTATCTGGTTGTTATTTATTCATCACAAATTTCAGTATGAGCTCGCTGTAACTGCTGCGCTTGGGATGCTTATATTCGAGATTTCTGAGTTATATATCGTTCAGTACCCACATTGGTTGCAATTACTCTACTCTGCACTTTCAATTATAGTTTTGATTTTAGTTATGTTCTTACTAAGAAGAAAATATGATTAAAGAAATTATTATTGGGATACTGATAATTCATGGGATGATACATCTTTTAGGTTTTGCGAAGGGCTTTAATATTGCAGAGCTTGATCAATTCAGTGAATCTATATCCAAACCATACGGTGTTGTTTGGTTTATTGCGAGCATATTGTTTTTATCCTCAGGCATAGGATTTCTGCTTGATCAAGCTTGGTGGGTATATATGGCAATTATTTCAGTGCTGCTTTCGCAGTCTCTCATTGTTAGATTTTGGCTTGATGCCAAAATCGGTACAACCATTAATTTCATACTGGTGATTGCCATTTTGATTTTCTTCAACATACAATAGGTTATGGCTAATTTAGATTATAAAGAAAAGTTAATGGGAGTTATCCATGGTGAGAATGGTAAGAATATTGTTATAACGCATGTAACTATTCGTCAAAGCATTTCCTTTCTTCTTCTTCGACTTCTTTCAATCGAAATCGTGGCAGCAGTTGCAACAATTGTCTTTCATACACTAATTCTTAGAAGTGATATAAGACAGCTAGTTGGAGATGATATTCTTATTTTTAACATCCCTCTTTTTATTATTCTTGTAGTACTAAAAACCATAACTACGATTTTTGTCATTATACAATGGCTCAATGAATACTATGAAATTACTACAAAAGATATTGTTTATAGGAAAGGGCTAATCTTAAAAAAAGAAGAGAGATATTTACTTCAACATATTGGATCAATTACCCTAGAGCAAGGATTATTTGGGAGAATCTTTAATTTTGGAACGCTTAAGCTTTTCAATTGGACTAAAGAGAAATACATATATCTTTACTTGATACATAATCCTATGAAATATCTTCACATCATGGAAGAATTATTGCCTGAAGCTGACAAATCAAAAATAGCACTCCGAGAGCACATACTAGAACCTGAAGAAGACAACCTCTAATTTATCTTTCACGTGATCCAAATCAAAACCTTTGTGTGACTGGTATCAATGACTTGAAATTGATTGAGGTGTATAAAATAGATATGAAAACAATAAATTTCAAGAAAATTCTTCTGCCACATGATGGATCGGAATGTGCATCAATAATTCTTCCGCATGCAGCGTCAATTGCCAAAAGTTCGCATGCTGAAATTATTTTGCTACATGTCACAACTCCATATGTTCATGAGTTCAGCTACAGTGGTTTATATGACATAGGGACTCCTTCATCTTCAGACACATACCATCAATTCTTACAAGATATGACAAAAAGAATAAAAGAATCTGCCATAGCAGACTTAAAAAAAGTTAAGGAAGAATTGCTAAGTGCAGGCGTAAAGAAAATAACAACCAAAGTTGTTGAGGGGTATCCACCTGAAATAATCCTCTATATTGCGCAGCGAGAAAAAATAGATCTTATTATGATGTCTACCCACGGAAGAACTGGACTTAAAAAGGTATTAATCGGTTCAGTTGCAGAACAAATTATTCACCAAGCAGCCTGTCCCGTATTTACAGTGCATCCAAATCAAAAAGATATTAAAAAAGCAAAGGGGAGGTAGATAGTAACATGAACATACTCAAAACTTTCAAGTTAACGTGGTTCCAAGCAGCAATATTTAAAATTGCCGCGATTTCTTTCGGAATGATCCTTGCTGTTGTATTCCCAGAGATCATATCAGAGATGTTGACTCTGCTAGTTACAGTCTTTATAGCTGCAACAACGATGACAATTCTTACATGGCTGAAACAATAGAATGTTTTGATTCTAATTCCCGCAATTAGTTGAGGTTATTGGGTTTAGGTCGGGACGCAATACTCGATTCCACTGCTGCAAAGAGCTTCGAATCTGGTTCCCTGGCCGCAGTTGTTAAGCAATAAGCGTTGCAGGCGGACAATTCAAAAACATCTGGGTCACATAATCCTGCGTCCTGCAGGATTTTTTATAGTTTAAAAGCTATAATCTTCATGTGGATACGTCACTTCTGATTCATGGGTATGGAATAAAAAGAACCGCTCCCCTCTTCTATAAGACCCTGATCAGTGATGGTGGATTCTTAATTTTCTCGGATCTAATAAAACAAAAGCGTGCTCAAGTATTTGATTGGGGAATCAGAAGACATTTCACCCTCACAGAACAACTTAACCCCCTCAAAACAATTACTTTATATAAAGATGAGAAGAATCTTGCTAAATCAAAAGATTTACTTAGTAGCCTAGATAGACAATTGCAAGTGGCCCGACCATCTACAATTGTCTGTCATTCACTAGGAGCATATTTATTCTTGAACTACTTAAAAACACACTCATTACCCAAATATATTAAGCACATATTTTTTGTTCAAGCAGATATTCCCGATAATTTGTTAGAAAATTTATCAAAGAATTCTTCTCTCAAAGTTTCCAATATATATTGCCCTTGGGACTATAAGCTCTGGGGCTCTTTTCTTCTGAATCGGCGGGTCCCAATCGGAATAAAGAGGGCAAAGACTAAGGGAGTAGATAACCATCTTCTACCAGTGTCGCTTATTGGAGTACACACAAATGGAATAAGGAAAAATCGGCACATTGCTGATGTGGTGTCTTTAGATCAGGATTCACGATTCTAATTTATACAGGCTTGAATCTGGTTACTATGTAAAGAAAGACTCCTTTTTTTACTTACAGAGCCTCAGCAATGGTTTCTACATCATTCACTTTTATTTGTCGGAATTGGATTTCGGCAGCTTGCTTTACAAAATTTTCAACCTCGCTATTCTCCCCAACAATCCAACGAATGTTTTTCTTCTGAATTGCTGTTATCAAATCGTTTCTATTTATCCATATTTTTTTAGTTTCTACAGTGTCCTTTGGCGAAGCTAATACTTTCCTATTCGTATAGTAGATGGTCGCAGGATATAAGTGATCAAGCCTAACAATAACATCATCACTTTTCGCTATTTTATTCAACAACTTACTACTTTCAGTTTGCTTAATTGAAGAAGATGTGTCGAGAATAGGAAGTATGTTGATGGTAAATGTTCTATAAGATATATAAAGAGTCAATAGAATTATTATTCCGATGATAAATTTATTTTTTCTGAATATATTAATAATGTGATATGTCGCAAAGGCAACAAGAAGAGACCAGAAAGGCATCGAGGGAATTAAGTACCAGTTATTATTTCTATCTGTAAAACTTAACTGAATGAGCAATGCAGTCGCATACAATAATAGGAGAAAAATCTTAGCGTCTCTGATATGCCTTAGCGCAAATACTATTCCAGCAATAAATACAAATGAAAATCTTCTTTGAAGAGAATAATATGTATGCATGATATAGTCAGTGTTAAATTTGGCAAGTGATACACTTGCTACACCCTGATCAGATGTGAATAAGTAGTAGATAGGGAAAGCCAATCCTATTTTTAAATAGCCGATTAGAAGCCATAACCCAGGAAGTAATAAAAGTGCTCCAACAAACTTTAGGTATTCTTTAAATTGTTTGAAAATATTCTTTCTTTGAAAAAGAATTTCGTGTACCAGAAAGATGCTCAGAGGAAACATAATAAGCGAAGCCTTTGTTAAGAAAATAAAACTAAATAGTAGCCCAAGCAAAGGATATCTATACTTATTTTTACCTATGAGAACAAAGTAGGTGAGCAAAATCAGAAAAGTAACAAAAATGTCTATATTGCCGCTTCTCATCCGCCAAACAAAGATATTATTTAATGCTAAAGTGGAAAATGCTAATATTGCCGGAACAATACCGTATTCTTTTTTTGAGTGCCAAACAACGAGCATGATAGCAATAAGTCCACTTAGCGCAGAAGTCAGTCGTACTGAAAATTCCGACAATCCAATCACACTTGAGATTAGAGCAGAAAGCCACATATACATTGGGGGCTTATCTAACCAAACTCCCCCATTCCAGTTGAGTATCACAAATTCCTTTGTTCTGAGCATCTGCTTTGTCACTTCCGCATACCAAGCTTCATCCCAGTTATCCAAAGGCGCCTTTCCTAAGTTATAAAATGCAATATAAGTAGTAAAGAAAACAAAAAAAAGGGATAATAGTGTTCCTAATTTAATATGAGTCAGTGCTTTTGTATAACGATTTTTTCTTAAGTAGGAGATGGGGAAAATCTCCCTGGCCTGTTCTTTGTTTTTTTTAATTGTTGCGTCTTCCATAGAATTCCTTAATCTTTTTTAGACATCAATGATTCACAAGTAGTTTTTAGTCGTTACTGAAATTATAGCACCGATTCTAATACTCAATCGTAGCATGAAAAGAAAGGAAAATAGCCTCAATTTGTTATTCGGAGTGTTAAATCTATTTAGCTTAAATTCGCTAGCCACCTGAATGCTATAATTTATTAATGACTATCTCAATTTTGAAAAATAAGTACATTGTGCTCACTCTTATTTTTCTCTTTGCATTAGTTCTGCGAGTATATAACTTAGAAGTTGTACCTCAAAGCTTTCACACAGACGAATTGGCGGCAGGATATATTGGAAGATATATTTTTCTTCATGGACAGGATATATATGGAAATGCTTTCCCTCTGTTCTTTGATAAATTTGGCGATTTCAGACCGATAGGAATTTTTTGGCTCTCTGGAATATTCACTTTTATATTTGGGGTGAATGAATTTGCCACACGCCTTCCCTCTTCGTTATTTGGAGCACTAACAGTTTTCCCCCTCTACCTTCTACTTATCGAATTATTTAAAAAACCAAAAGTTGCACTTGTAGCATCATTCTTTCTTGCAATACTTCCATGGCATGTAGTACTATCCCGCTCTACCTCTGAAGGAATTATTGGATTATTTTTTCTGATTTTCTCGCTTTATTTTGGCTTCGTATATTTAAGAACCGGAAAAATACGATATCTAATATATGCATTTGTGCTTTGTGCAACAACATATTTTTTCTATCACGTATATAGACTCCTCATCCCATTCATTTTTCTTCCGCTACCTCTTTTCGCAAAAGCAAATAAGATAAAAATTACGATTGCTGCATTCATCACAATTTTATTTGCAATAACTGCTCTTCTTGGTCTTACCGGCGCCGGAAGTGGAAGATTTAGCCAAGTAGCATTTTATAAAAATGAAATCCTCAATAATACAATTCAACAATTTACCATAGGCGAAGGACAAAACCATATTTTTGAAGCGCGTTTATTCCACAATAAAGCCGTGGTGTATGCTCGTGGCTTTATCGGACAATATATTTCCTACTATTCTTTTGACTTTCTGTTCGAGGACAAAGGGCTTCCTGATAGATATGTAGTCCCTGGACAAGGGATTTTGTACTACAGTTTTATTCCATTACTTTTGCTTTTTTTCTTTTTCTTCCTCCAATATCAACGAACGAATAAATTTGCGTGGTATTTACTGTATCTATTTTTGTTGGCTGCTCTTCCTGCTGCTCTAACGTACGAAGACTCACCAAATATTCACAGGAGCATGCTAATGATATTGCCAATTGTTATCATGCTTTCTATTGGCTCTTTAGCTTTCTGGGAAGAATTGGGCAAAAGAAAAAAATTATACTTCACATGTATTATGACTTTATTTTTAACACTCGAACTAGTATTTTTTATTCACCAATACTCTGTTCATAGTAAGTCGTACAAACCTTTTTTTAGAAATCAAGGAGAAAAGGAGTTAATAGAATATGTGCTTGCTAATCAAAAAAACTATACCACCATTTATCTCCCAATGATTGATGATATTCCACTGTACTATTTGTTCTATGCAAGGCGATTTGAGCTGTTACCGGATGGTCTAATTAAAAGTAAGTTCAAGGCAGACACAATAGACAATCTAGTCTTTATCGATGATCCGTGTATATCCAACCGGATAATGGATGGCACTCTTGTCCTACAACCAAATTCTCTCATAATAGAGAATGGTGATTGCTCAGACAAGAAAGGTACAACAAGCCAAACAATAGTTACTAGATTTGATGGTACAAAAGCATACAGGATAGTTAACTTTGATAAAGACTAGTATCTGCAGTGCTTCTATGTCTTTGAATATTATTTTTCCTGTTCAGCCTGCTTTCGCTTTAAGGCATTAACTGTCTTATTCACACCACCTTTTCGCCTAACTTCCCTACCGTCATGAAAAAGCTCATTCAGTGCTAGAGCAATATCTTCATGGTTTGCTTCCCCTTTATGATGTGGGCTTTTTGATTGAAATTCAGGAAATCTACTCAATGCTACAGCAAGACTCTTCTCATTCTCACTCCACATTGTTCTTCCTCGTCCCCTAACCATTGCTTCTACATTGGGCCCGTGGAGCTTCTGTCTTCTTTTTCCAGCTGCACTTTGGTGCTCTCTTTGCTCATCTGCACTCCTGCTTGCGACTAATGCTTCCATTGCAGCCGCTCTTTTTCTTGCAACTATTGGTCCGAGCTCTTCTGGAGGAATAATGCCCCTGACAGCATTACCCACTGCAACTTCTGCAACTCTTGGAAAACTTGAAGCAATGCCAGGAATAACCTGACGAGCAATATCACTGTAGCTTAAACCTGTTGCTATATATAACTCAGCAACTTCTGGGTTTGTACCCACCAATTGTTCTCCCAGTTCGCGCGCAAACAGTATTCCAAGAACTCTACTCTTGCCGTAATCTCCAGCTGGTGCAGAAAATTCTGCAGGAGATCCTTGTGTTGGCTGAGTACCTTCTCTTTCGCTCATACGGATGACAATTATAGTGGATTTTGTGTTAAATCGCACGTCGGGGGCAATCGAATGCATCCATTCTTCACTTTTCAAAGATTGTGTGGCTATAATTCTAGGTGCCACCTTTTAAGGAAGGATCATTCCAATTACCCGAGGCTGCCTTTGAGGGACTTGGTTCTTATAGTAGAACGACTCACAGTTACCCGGAAGGTGCAGCTATTGTACACGATATAACTCCTCCAAATGCTATAGGCCAACCACTTTTGGTTGCTCAAGGATTTGGAATTTTCAATCCAGTTGTAGGACGAAGTGAGGTAATTGCAAGTAATAGAATAAGAGCAATTACTCCTGCTATTGATGTTGCTAAGGGTCGTGGAGTTAAAAGGGACAATAAAGGTTATTACAACAACTTTACCCCCGAGATCTTAATGAGATCTACTATACTTGCGAATGTTGCCAAAGAATATGGACTCCAAGGTGGAAAAGGATATGGAATTTCAGGTGGGGCACTTGATCTCGCAATGGCAGCTCTTATTTCAGATAGTTTTGACCATATAGTGCTGGGAAGTCCAGGAGCCGTTGAATTACCGCCGCACGTTGTAGTAGCACGGTGGAGTCTGGATAAGCTTCAGGCCCTCAAACAAAATGGGTGGGGTCTGGAAGGCGCAAATACAGGAGAGGTTGCACACTATCTGAGAAGGAATATTCCCTGCCGAGTTGGTGAAATTCGAGGCATAGCTAAAGCAAATTTAATTGATGTAATTTTAAAATTAAACAAGAAAGGTGTAGGTGTTTCGGCAATCGTTGCTCAAGAGGACAATCTCTTTAGGTACAGCGAAATGGAAGCTGCCTTAAAGGATCTAAAAGATGGAGGACATGCTTTCCCTTTTAAGCACTATGAAGTTGTACCGGGTGGTCATGAAGAACCAAATGATTTTTCAAGAACTCGCATTGCAATGCAGATGCTAAGATAAATTCTATTTGACACTAATATTTTGCGGGTGCACAACTAAAGCATGGCTGACCACTCCCACCCCCAGGGTGATATTCTAACCCTCCACTTTGTAACCTCTCTCTAATACATAAATTATCGAGAAGTATTGCCGGTTGCGCTTGCAAGAATTGGTTTTTGTTCCTCCTGAGAAGCAACAACATTGTTAGATCTTTCATTCAATAATTCACCGGCAGCAAGAACTTGAAACGGGTAACTACCTGAAAAATCATCAAGACCCTCGACAACATTTTTTTGGACAGCTTCATTTTTAAGAAGCTTGTAAATATCCAATCCGTCTTTTTTCATTAATTCTTTAGTCTTTTCCTCTACGCTTTCCCGGGCTGCTGGATTATTTGTAACAATTGCATCAACATAATCCCCAATATCTACATTGTTGGTATCCAGGAAATAAGTCCTTAACGCCCGAAATACTATTCCTGCTCCTGCATGATACGACCATATGGCAAGCCCTTCATCACCACCAAAAAGTGCTTTATTCTGCTCCAGATACTTACCTGTTGCAGCGATACTTTTATCTGGATTTGTACGTTCATCAAATTCAGAATTAACTCGCAATCCATATTGCCTTGCTGTATCCGGCAAAAATTGTGTGACCCCACGGGCACCTGAGGATTTATTTGTTATATCCACACCCCCACCATTTTCTACAGAAACAATCCCCATCAAAGTATCTTTGGAAATTCCGTATGCCATTGCGGTCTGTTCTATTTGACGTTCATACTTTAATGGAATCACTTGGTGCTCTTGTACGTATCCTGGCTTTGCTGCAATTTTGCTTTTATACATATCTACTTCCTGTCGTGCCTCAGTCTTTTGGGCATTATCTGACCCATGGAAAACCATATCAAAAATGCCATCACTTTCCTGAATCATGGCTTCTTCACTCGCCTCTACTTTTGGTATGAATGTCACCGTAGCTCCCCTATTGTCACTATCTGAATTCATACTTTCATGCACCAAGCCAGCACTACCTCCTATTGCAGAGGCCGCAAGAACAACTGGGACAACCTTGCTGGCAATTCTGGATAATGCAGAAGGACCTTTCTGTATTGGGACTACGCCGCCACCACTTCTCCTAACAATTCTTCTTACAGGTGGTGCAACTTCAACTGAAGACTCTTCCATAGAATCAGTATATCGCATATCAACAATACATGAGGTTTTTTTATTACCATCTTCTCTAAAGCACTAACGGTGAGGAAAAGTAATTTATTGCTCGATGAACATCTGGAAATTCTTCCCTGCTGTGCTTACATTTCATTACAAAATTGATAAGCCCTTTGAATTTGGCTGTACAGCCTTGGAGATCTTCACTCCATTCTCCTAAAAATCCTGGAAATGAGCTCGTCAATATATCGAACGCTTCCTCGCAACTAAATCCTTTATTAAATAATGCACTAAGCTCATCTACCATCCAAGGGTTCTGAGCTAGAAATTCTCCGTAATCAGGATTTATAGCAGATACTGTTGAAGCATCTCCTGTTCTATAATATTCAGTTAATACTGTTCTAACTACGTCTTTTCTAAATGAATGACGCATCTTCTGAGTTCTCTCCTCTCTTCTTAACAAATCGTCCAGAAGAGTTTTCTCTTGAGGATTTGACCAGTTCGAAAAAATTGTAATTAATTTTGTTGCATATTCGATAGGAGTAATTGTAGGTTTAAAATCTAAATTACCTTGGCCACTTCTAATAAAATCGTCTACTTTTCTAAAGAAGGCCTCTGCACTTGGGTATTCTTGAGTAAATAACTGCACTAGCTCTTCGTGGTCAATAGAAAGATCAAATTTTTCAAGCATTTCTGTAACGAAATCAAGCCGCGGCAACTCCCCTGGTTGTTGGTATTTCATTAACGCAACGGCTTTTCTGACAAGATCAATTGAAGGATTTGAACAAACAGCTTCCTTGATATTATCCAAGGAATGATATCTACCGCTTCCATCAAAGCTCTCGACCCTTGCGCGATCAGCGGCAAATACTGTTATGTGCGGGGCTGAAGAAAAATTTGTTTTATTTCGTAACAAATCAAAAAGAGTAACGTCTTCACCTACCGGCCTTATTGGTACTCCTCCAATTTTTTTATGCGCTCCAACTGTGGCTGCAATTTGTGGCGTTGATACAGTCGGGATTCCAGCAAGCAGACCAGAAAGCCGATAGTACCAATTTCTTCTATCGTATTCCTGCGAAGTTTGAAAAAGTCTTTTGTCACCATGTGGCATTACGTAGTCATAGTGCAATGCTGTTGATTCAACACCTGTGGTCTTGAAAAATTCGACCAATTTTTCTATATATCTCTTCTCGACAACCGTGTCTGCATCCATATGGGCAATTATTGATTCATCTTTCTTTTCTGTCTGTTGAGCCCTCTTTGATGCCTCAATAACACCAACTTGTCTCGCTCTTCCCATATTTCTTTCTACACCTCCCGCTGTTACATCAATCATGTGCATGGATAGGCCATATTGCTGAGCGTTTCGTATCACTCTTTGTTGATATGGAGTGTAACTTTCAGGTATCTCCGCTCCTTCCTTCAAGTATTGTGCAACCTTAAGAACTTGCTGGTTTTCTAAAAAGGCAGGAGATTCTTCCTCTGCATCTTTTTTTGGATTATTGATAACACATAAAACCTCAAAACTATCACTAGCCACTGTCTGGCTCGAGAATGTGTCTATCAGTCGAAAGATGTTTCCATTGCCAAACTCCTTATACATTGGCACAACAACAGACACACCTACATTTTGGCCAATAGGCTGTTCTATGTATCTATCCGGAACATCTAAAAATAGGAATGGTCGCTCTGGCATATTTGGCGAATTATACCACCTTCAGAGTCAAAAATTAACTATGGGTTAATAAAAAACGACCCCACGCAATGTGAGGTTGTTTTGAAATTCAATCGGAAAAGATTATTCTTTCTTGCTCGCATCAATCACTTTAGAACGAAGTTCTTCTTCTTTTATCAATTTCTGATCAATAGCTGAGATTTTTGCCCGATATGCTTCTGTATTTATGTCCTTTATATCCTGATACTCATTGTAATCAGAGAGATTAAAGCTATTAAAAGAACCTTTATCTGTATTTTTTCTTTTAAGATCATCTATCCGGGCAAGTAAATAGTATGCTGCATTTGATTTGAAAAAGTCCCTCGTATTGCTCTTTTCTATTTCTACAACCAAGCCATTCAATGTCTCTCTGTAGTAAGCACCATCTGGTGAAAGCTTTGCAAGATACGTATTGTCAATTCCAGCCTGGGTTCTAGCATTTGAATAATGAGCAATTAAATAATCAAAATTTGCAATATTTATAGAGATAAGTACTAGTATTGTAAATGAAATTATATATCTGAAGAAAGAAAGTAACAGTATTTTTTTACTATAAAAATATACAAAAAGAAGAAGTGCACCTGTAAGCCATGACATTGTTGCATATCCCCAAAGTCTTTTTTGAGTAAGACCCCAAAGAATACTGTAATCAATTACACTTTTGAATGCGATACCTACTAAGAAAAATGCCTCTAAAATCAAGAAGTATGAAAGAAGTCTATCCCACTTTTCTCTCTTGCGATCTACATAAGCAAGGAAGAATATAATAAAAGCCACAACAGTTACCTGGAAAAATACTTCATTTGTAAGACGAGAATTTGTATAACCCATTTTCCATAAAAGATCAGGACTCGCAAAATAAAGCTGAGCTTGAGTTATGAAGAATATTATAAGAAGAATTCCCATTGCAACTTTTGGAAAAAGATAATTAACAGAAATGTAAAAATTCATTTCTTTTATCTTCACTCCCGTTGCACTTACCGTCAGAATTCTGGGAATAATTGCCGCAATAATTACAAAGAATATCAATCTTATTAACCAAAATATAGGCTCGTCTCCTAATATAAATTTCGTAATTTGTTCTAGGTTAAAGAACTTAAAAATACTTTGCATCAACTGATTAAAGAAGGGATTTGCAGAAGAAAGAAGCGGAATGGTAATCGCAAGAAAAATTGCAGTTACAATAAGGGACGGTACATATTTTTTGACAATTCCTACTTTATTGGATCCTTTAAAAGCACTTAAAGAATAAGGAAAAATACTTTTTCCAGATACTATTTGATTGAATAAGGAGAATGGTGTCAGAAAAAGATTTACCAAGGTATGGCCTTTAGCAATTGGAAGGACAAGAAGAGACCCAAATAGGATAATAAACATAAAGTTGATGAATTGAACAACATCATTGGCATAGACCATTTCGAAAATTGACAGCACTACTATACCTATATATAAAAGGGCATCAAACCAACTTTTATCTTTCCTTAAAATGTATACAAGTGTTCCAAGAAATATAAAAAGAATTGAGAATGCTACAAAGGGAAATCCACTTGGGATTGGGATGAGGGACCAAGCTACAACAACACTAAGGATAAAAGAGGAGACAGGTACTTTTGTTTTCACAAAATCTAGCATGCGTGAATTTAGTATTATTATACCACTCTAATTGCCTACCCTAACAAGCTTTAACTCTCCGATATTTGCAAGGACTTTACCTACTACACCAGGCTTATTTTCTTCCTTCTTTTCTTCTTTTTTGCCTGGATCTTTTGGTTCCTCAGTAGGAGTTATTGTTGGATTTATCTGTGGTTTCGAAGTAGGGGAAGTCTGCCCTTTCGGTGAGGGCTCAACTACTATTTCTTTAACGATTACTTCAGGAGTTGGTGTAACAGCAGATGGAGTTGGCGAAACCATAACCTTCACAACATGTGTGGGAGTTGGAGAGACTTTTGTGACAACTATACTGTTGTTTGCATTTTTTTTAGGAACTGTATTTACTATTTTCTCATCATTGAAGCTAGGAAGTTTTACAAACGGAAGAATAGGTAAAAGAAGAAGCATGATTGCAAGAGATTTTCCAAGGATTCCGAGTTGACCCCATGCCTGCTTTAAGCGTTGTTGATCAGTAAGATTTTGACCCACAGTACTATCCATATATAAGTGTGTCGAAGTATATCAATGTGAAGCTATTATTTCAACTTAAAACGTCCAAAATGTAAATGCCATACAAGAATTTTTTTGGTAGAATATATGAACCTCACAAGAAGTGAGGTTTTTTCTTGGCAATGGAACACAACATAGTCCAATCAATTATTTTATTTAGTGCGTTTTTCTTTTGCATAATAGCAGTAATTCAACGCATTTCAGAGAAATCAACATTCCCTTATACTGTGGCACTTTTACTAAGTGGCTTCCTTGTGCAAGTTGTAAATAATTTTCTTGGACTCAATATCCAACTGGTCCTAAGCACAGATGTTATATTTTTTGTTTTACTGCCGGTTCTTCTTTTTGAAGCAGCACTGCACATAAATATCCATCAATTTCGTCTTCAGTTCAAAACAATCTCATTTTTTGCAACATTTGGGCTTCTAATATCAATGTTTGTTGTGGGATTTCTAGTAGCTTTTGCCCTCAACATGCCTCTTGGTCCCGCTCTTCTGTTTGGCGCGTTGATATCAGCAACTGACCCGATTGCCGTTCTGTCACTCTTCAAAACATTAGGTGCCCCAAAACGCCTTGCATTGCTTGCTGATGGAGAAAGCATGTTCAATGACGCTACCGGAGTTATAGCATTTCGCATAGTATCGGTTTTTGTTTTGGGAGGTACGGCTTTTGAAGCAGGCAAACTTTTTACCGGGGTTATTGATTTTTCATGGGTATTTTTTGGAAGTCTGATTTATGGAACTGTTCTTGGATATATAGCATCAAGAATTGTTCCTTTAGTTAAAAATGACAGAATTCTGGTAAATACAGTTACCGCTGCTCTTGCACTTGGATCTTTTATAACAGCAGAACACTATCTCCATGTGTCAGGCGTAATAGCAACCGTTATGGCAGGCATAACAATGGGTAATATTGGCAGAAACAAACTTTCTATTCAAGCTATACATTTTATAGAAGAATTCTGGGCTTTCTGGGGTTTTGTAGCAGTGTCACTGGTATTTTTCTTTGCAACATTCAATCTGAATTTTTCAATGTTCATAGGTAATATGACTGGAGTCCTTATTGCGGCTGGAGCAGTTCTTATTGGACGAGCTGTATCTGTTTATCTTTCAGCGTTCATAACCAATTACACACCGTTCTTCAGAGACGAACCTAATATACCTCTCTCATGGCAGCACATCCTCAATTGGAGCGGTCTTCGTGGAGTTATTCCTTTAGTTTTGGTGTACTCACTCCCCGATAGTTTTATTTATAAAGACACGATATTAAGCTTTACACTTGGGACTCTACTATTCACACTTCTATTTAATGGTCTCACGATTAAATGGCTTTTGGTTAAGCTAAGACTACACCTGCCAAGCTCTGAAGAAAAAATTATTACAGATGAAATGAAATTGTTCTCAATTCAAAACAGAAAGAATAAATTAGCAGAGCTTTCCAAACGTGAGTTTTCTCCTGAAATTATAAATGAAACAATGGGCCGTCTGGACAAAAAGGCCAAAGTATTAAGGGATAGACTAGACCAAACCTCTGATTATTTTGCGTTTCTTCATAGTCTAAAAATTCAGGCTTTAGAAATTGAGCGCACAACCTCAGATAAATTATTCCATGAAGGAAGATTTGATGAGAATGTTCACTTTCTATTCGAGACAGAATTGGACATGCAGCTCGACGCCCTAGAGCATCCAAATATGCCAAAAGGGCGTTTGGTAGATCAAGATGGATTTATTGAAACCAACCATTCATACAGAAAAAGATTACTGAGACTAAAAAGAACCATAATTAGATATCCTCTTCTGAGAAAATACTTTGGCATCGCAAAAGAAGAGATAATAGAAGAACGCTACCAACTGCTCCATGCGCGTCTTTTCACATCGTATGCAGTTATAGATTATCTGGATAATGTTGAGAAAATTTTTATACAACCTACATTTAAAGATGCTATTGCCGAAGTAAGAGCTATGCAGAACAAATATATAACCAAAAACAAAAGCGAAATTGCTGAAACTGCAAAAGCATATCCTACAGTTACTGAGAATTACCAGAGAAGAGCCATTAGGCACGTAATACAAGAAGATGGACACTCAATAGAACTTTAATTTTGTGTCTTTTGCTTTTAAATTTTCTTAGGACAAAAATTTTAGAACGATCCCAAGAAGACTTGCTATCACAAAACAATAGAATGTGTTTTTTTTGATTATTCTTGAAAGCACCAACACCGCAATAAAAACTATCCAAGGAATTGTACCGGTAAGTGTTAGCTTTGCCATATCAGCAACTGCTGAAAAGATAAGACCTACTGATACTGCAGTCATTCCGATTACGAAATTTGCAACAAAAGAATTCTTTTTTATTTTTTCATACAGTTTGTGAAAAGGAATAATTATGAACGCGGGAAGAGCTATCACAATTGTAGATAGTGTCGCGCCCACTATTCCATACAACATATACCCAATAGATGTCACATACAAATTGAAGAGACCAGGCGTCACGCGAGCCACAGCAAATGCGTATAGCAATTGTTCACTTGTGATAACGTGACGATTAATAACCAGCTCTTCACGAAGTATTGGGAACATTACCAAGGCATTTCCAAAAGTAATAATTGTATAGAAAAGAAATACGCTTAATAGATCAAGTAGTGACACTTTTCTTCCCCCTTCTCATTAAGATTCCTGCAGCGAGCACTCCCCCAACTAAAAGGACAAATGTCGGATTAAGGTTAAGAAAAAACGAAGAAATGAAGGAACAAATAGAAAATGCTACTAAAATCTTAGAAGTAAATACATCCTTACCTAAATTTATGATTGCCAGAACGATAAGCCCCAAGGCTGCAGGAAGAACCGCATCATTCATGTACCCAAAAAAGGGAGTACCCTTCAGGGGTAAATAGAGCATTGAAAGTATTAAGGCAACTGAAAATCCGGGCAATGTAAGTGCTGTAATTGCAATAAGAGCACCCAATATCTTCTTGCTCTTATAACCAATCGCAATCGCAATTGCACCAATCGTTCCGCCAGGAACAATACGAGCAATTCCCCAAATAGCCATAAATTCATCATTCTCAACAATCTTTAAATTTTTGACAAATTGCTCACGCAATGACGAAAGAACTCCAAGTCCTCCTCCAAAAACACTACCTGTTTTGAAGAAGGCAATGAATAAATCTTTATATGAAAAGTCTTTTTCTTTTTTCAAAACATTAAATTATATCAAAGCCAAAATAGCTTTAATAAGCTTGCAGCTTTAATAAGCCTGCGGCTTTAATAAGCATACTGCTATATCAAGGATTGACTGACTGGTATAATAGAATATATGAAATTTTACGTTTGCCCGATGCATTCTGAGATTAGACAGCAAAAGCCTGGGAATTGCTCTATCTGCGGCATGAGGTTAGTTCTGGAGGGAGAAGCTAAATCTCACAGCGCGCATCATGTTAAAAAAGATTCTGACTTAAAAAATTACACCCCCTTATTTATTATTGTAGGTCTAATTCTTTTAACATCACTTGCAATTTCATTTAATCAAAACTCGGTTAATCTAAAATCAATACTGCAAAGCTTCATGGCAGGCTTTTTTATTGTCTTCGCCGGATTTAAACTTATTGATCTGAAAGGCTTTGCAGATGGATATTTTACATATGATCTGCTTGCCAAGAAATGGTACCAATATGGATATGTTTATCCTTTTATAGAACTGTTTTTTGGCCTTGCGATGATAGTTGGTCTATGGACAACTCAGATACTAATTCTTGAAATCATTGTTATGACTTTTTCAGGAATAGGAGTTCTCCAAAAAATTATGAAAGGTGAAAAATTCCAATGCGTTTGTCTGGGCACATTCTTAAAAGTTCCTTTGACTAAAGTTACATTAATTGAAGATTTTGGGATGGCAGCTCTTGCAGTGCTAATGCTTTTACTAGCTTAGCTGAATGTTTCTTAACATTTTATTAAAACTCAGGAATTGATCTTCAGAAGTAAATTTCTCCTCAATAGTCTTTATACCCGCCTTAATAAAATCACTTCTTATTACATCATCCTTCACCAAACTTTCTATTCGTTGGGCAAGAACACTTGAGTCATCTGCAGGAACCAAATACCCATTATATGAATCACTAATAATTTCAGGAATTCCTCCTGTATTTGCACCTATTACTGGGAGCCCGCATGCCATTGCTTCGATAAACACCTGTCCGAAAGTTTCATTGCGCTCTGCAGCAAGGACAAATACATCTGATTCTCTATAGACATCTGGCATTTCATCGAGCTCAAACATCTTAACTGACGTCTGGGATTCTATATTGTGAATTTTTATATATCCCAGAAGCATTTCATAAGCACTATTGAAATGGTTTTTTAAATTTTCAGACGCTTTTCCAACACCAATCACGAGGTGTAAGTCTGGATATCTTAAAGCGAGTTTTGAAAAAGCTTGAATGAGATTAATTATTCCCTTTTCCTGCAAGATATTTTTAGAACCCCTGATAATCCGACTTGCCGTTAGAATTATCTTTTTGTCTTCTGAAAGATTTAGTTTTTTTCTCAGTTGATATTTTGGATCACGAACCGTATTAAAATTATCAAGATTTACTCCTAAATAATCCGTAGATAATTTATCTATGTTTGCGCCTTTTTCAAAACAATCCCCAACAACACTTCTACTAACGCAACTAATTTTATTCCATAAAAGTTGTGTGGTTAATGCAATCTGAAGATCTGAGGCTGGATACATATGAAGTCGCAGAACAAGAGGAATCTTGTGTATATTGGCAACCATATTAAGCAAAAGACTGAAGGAAGGGGGAGTACTGAACATAATATTTTCTGCACAGATAATATCAATTTTTTCGTCTTTAATAATTTTTTCTACAAGTGAAGCAAATAAATGTGCCTTATCAACTATTTCTGTCTGCGACCGTGTCATATCTCCCGAAACAAAAAGGCTTGTATCATAATAAATAGTCATACTACCTTCCTTGACTATGTTGCTTTTTTCTTTTGTTGGAAGGATCAAGTGCACCTCATCTTCTTTTCTATTTTTATAAAAATTAATAAGATTAATTACATATCTTTCAATTCCACCGATGCTTTCAAAAGGTGAATTAGGACTAATAAAAAGAATGTTCATACAATGTCTTTAGGAACGCGTGCGGATAAATGCAGAAAAGGAACTAGGAGTGTAAGAAGTAATTCCTATCTATAACTATAACAGATACAGTATGTTCTAGTATGAGTAATAGTCCTATGCTATAATCGCTGCATGACAGAGATATTATTCACAATTGGCACTCCTAAATGCGGGACACTGATAGAGATAAAAGATCCTCTTGATTCGAAGGGTAGAAATATTGCAGTTATTGAGTATGAAAGACCTGATATTGGCGAGATATCAAAAGCACTTCTGCCGATACCAGAAGGGCAACAATTATTTGTTGATCAAACTGTTTCTTTTACGCCAATAACTCGTCACAATCTTAATGGGAACGGCGGCTCCACAACAACACACACTCTTACTGTAAAGTAAATTTTCTTGCTTTATCGTATGACCGGAAGATGAATGTTTTTACTAATTGAAAAAAATCTAATCGCAATTATCGACACTAAGGCGAACCCACTGGCAAGATCTATTTCAAGACCAATGACCACTAAAAGGTAGAAAAATAAAGCACCAATTGCTGCGGCTGTTGCGTATATTTCACGTCTAAATATAAAGGGTATTTCATTAAGAATAATCTCTCTTAGTAAGCCTCCTCCAGCCGCTGTAAGTATTGCAAAGAAAACTACTACAAGCACACCAAGATCAGCACCAATTGCAACATTCGCACCAGAAATAGCAAATGCAGCAAGCCCTAACGTGTCCGCAATAAGAACTAGTGTTGTGGGAATTTTAAGTCGGTATCTGTAAAAGAGAATTGATAAGGCGCTTGCTGAGATCGCAATTAATAGATATTCGCTGTGTGACAAGGCATATGGAATTCTTCCAAGACATATGTCTCGTATTACTCCGCCGCCAACAGCAGTAATTGCACCCGAGATAACCAGTCCAAAAATATCTAGCTTTTTCTTAACTCCGTGGCTTACTCCAACGAAAGCAAAAGCAAATATGCCAACTTTATCCAGAACAAATACGATGCTTTCCATTCATCATATTACCATATGGTTTTTTAGATTTAAACCTTATCAAGGTCAAAACGTGAATCGGAATCTGTGAATTTTGTTAGATCTTTTGATCTACTTCTTTAAAAAATTCCATACCACTTTTCAGAAATAATTCTTTCTCTTCAAGGAACATTGCGTGTGCACTTTTATCTAGAATTTTCATTTTTGCATTAGGGAATTTGTCTGTGTAAAATTTTGTTGTTGATGGTGTTGCCATATCGTATTTCCCACAAATCAGAAATACAGGGATATTTATCTCATGCAGACGATCTATATAATCCGCATCTTTTAGATTACCTGTACAATGAAATTCTGTCGATCCCCACATTGTGTTATAGACATCAAGCCCCATAAGCTTCTGCCCTTCCTGCAGTGGTTTTGGATATGGATAAATTCGGCAAAAATATTTCTTATAAAATTCTAAAGTTGCTCTCTCATAGTCTTTCGAGTCATAAGTTTTATTTTTTTCATTCCTATCAATTACCTCTACAACTTTTTTTGGCAAAGTCTCCTTGAGTTTATTTGCGTCCTCGATCCATCTCTTGCTACTAAAGAAAGGTCCTGAAAAAAGAATGCTTTTTACTCTTTCTGGAAATTTTAATGTATACATTACTGCAAGCATTGTCCCCCATGATTGTCCCCATAGATATACCTCCTCAAATCCTAAATGCTTTCGCAGCGTCTCTAGCTCTTCAACAAATCGTTCTTTCTTCCACAATTTTGTATCTTGCGGTCTATCAGAATGACCCGATCCTAGCTGGTCATAAAAAACCACAGTCCTATCTTTTGAGAATTCACTTAAAGTCTGCATTGAATGAGAAGAGGATCCAGGTCCACCATGCAAGACCATGAGAGGAGTTGTATTCTTTTCACTGAGAAAGACCTTATACCAAATCTTTCCGCCTTTAACTTGTATATGCCCTTCTGTACTTTTCATTACTTGATTGTATCACGCATTATTTCTCATTTTGTACCTAAATACTGTATAATTCTCCACTATGAAGTTAGATGATCCTTTTGCTTGGATCTATCACGCTTTGTACATTAACAAACCACTGGAAATTATTTGGTTGCGGCTTTTTGGGGATACATCTATTGTCTTTAAAAAGCTGCAACCACTGTAGGAAAAACGAAAGGAGGATACAGGGTTTTTGCGCATCGCGCAAATTAGCAGACACACTACTGGAGATTTCTATTGTCCGGACCGTTAGACGGCCTAGTCGCCCTTGTGACCGGAGGGTCAAAAGGGATCGGCGCAGCAATTTGCCGCGAACTCGCTTCTCAGGGAGCAAAGGTCGGGGTGAACTACAACACAAGCGAGACCGCTGCAAATGGGGTCGTCGCACAAATCATCAACATGGGAGGCGAAGCGTTTGCCATCAGAGGCGACGTCTCCATACAGGCTGATGCCGAAAACCTCGTCGATGCAGTCACCGCACGATATGGCGGCCTCAACATCCTCGTCAATAACGCAGGAATAACCCGTGATGGGCCCCTCCTTCGGATGACCCTCGAAGATTGGGATGCTGTCCACAACACTAACCTTCGAGGGGCGTTCTTGATGGTCAAAGCGGCCGTTAGGCCGCTGCAGAAAGCCAAGCATGGCCGTGTCATCAATATCACAAGCGTTGTCGGCCAAATGGGCAACCTGGGGCAGGTTAACTACGCGGCTTCCAAGGCTGGCATGATCGGCATGACCCTCGCTCTCGCTAAGGAACTTGGCCGCAACAACATCACCGTCAACGCAGTCTCACCCGGATTCATCCGGACGGACATCATTGCGGAAATGCCTGATGATGCGACCCAAACCGTCAACAGCCATATTCCGCTCGTCCGCGACAGGCGGGCTGCCGACAAACTCGGTGAGCCCGAGGATGTGGCACCAGTCGTTGCTTTCCTTGCAGGCCCTGGCGCTTCCTACATCACCGGCAAGGTGTTCGGTGCGGATGGCGGCCTGTTCATGGGCTAGTCCCAGTGGTTCTCTTGGCGTCTCCTCGGAAGTCTCACTTCCGGGGCGACGCCTCTATTCAACTTTGCTTTACGCTAAAAATACAATAAAATTTACTCTATGTATTACAAATATAATCATTCTGTTCTAGGTGGCACATTTGATCATTTCCATAAAGGACATGAAAATTTCATTAACGCCGCGCTTTTAGAGTCAGCAAAACTCACTATAGGAATTACTTCCGATGAAATGCTTCAAGACAAACCACGGCAAAGCGCAATTGAACCTTACGCAAAAAGAGAACAATCCATCAAAGACTTTTTATCACAAAAGGGATATTCCGAAAGAACTACAATCTTTAAAATTGATGATATCTACGGACCAAGTGTTAGTGACAATTCTTTGGAGGCAATATATGTTATTTCAGATACTTACGGTGGTGCTAAAAAAGTAAATGAAAAGCGGCAAAGCCTGGGACTGAAAGAACTTGAGATTGTGGATGTACCAACTATAGATATCAATAGGAATAAAAGAATCTCCTCAACCGCAATTAGACTAGGGCAAATTGATCGAAGAGGGAATATGTACTCTGACTTTTTTCCAAAAAACACGTCACTTACTCTCCCTAATTCTTTAAGAGAACAACTCAAAGAGCCTTTCGGAGAGACTGTAAAGACCATGGACATTAAGAATTTGCAAAACAAATTTACGATCGCGGTTGGAGATATTGTTGTTTCGAATTTACTGCAACATGATTTAATTCCAAATCTCAGTATTTTTGACAAAATATCAAATAGAAAGAAAATAACAGACAGTCATATTCTTACAAGTCTTCCGAAAAATTCAGTAGAATTAGAAAATGAGCCCGGCACCATTAACTGCACAACAGCACTTAAAATTGAAAATTTTATCCAAGAAAGTATTAATACTCATAACAAATTCTCACTTGAAATTCATGGAGAGGAAGATCTACTCGCACTCCCCGCAATGCTTTTTGCACCTCTAGAATCAATAGTTATCTATGGACTAAAGAATGAGGGAGCAGTAATCGTCACAATTACTGAATCTTTAAAAGAAATGTTAATTACAAATATTATTACAAACCTCAGACTCCCCTCTGTATAACTATTTCAGCTGGAGAAATGCCACTGGGAGATTTAAGTACATGAACGATTTGACCTGCTACATCTTCTGGATTCATATATGCAGATAAATCTTTATCCGGAAAATCACTCCAAAAAGCAGAATTCATACCACCTGGACAGACACTGGTAACTCTTACTTTATTCTTCACCCCTTCAAGCCTCAGGCTCTCGGTAAAACCCCTGAGGCCCCATTTACTTGCAGCGTATACCGCTTCATTGTCTCGCCCTACTAGCCCTGAGGTCGATGAAACATTCACTATGTGCCCTGCCTTAAGAACTTTCATACGCTTATATGCCTCTAGGCTTGTGTATATAGAGCCTTTCAAATTGGTTCCTAAGACGTCCATAATCTCCTCATGTGTTGTAGAATCAAAGTCCTTAGTAAGACCAATACCTGCACAGTTAATTAGGGCATCAAGATCCCCAGCTTTATCAATCCTTTCAAAGGCTTCGACAATTTCTTCAGGTTTTCTTAAATTACAATTTATTCTTGTTGCCGTAAAACCTAATTGTTGGTCTTCAATTTTGCGTGATAAAGCAAACACATTGCTACCTTCGGAAGATAGTTGTCTTGCAACCTCGTATCCCAATCCGCTTGATGCCCCAACAACAACCATGTTTTTATTTGCTAACGAAATTTCTTTATTCATATTCCGTATTGTAAGCGCTAATATATTTGCAAGCTTGACTAAATACTGTTATAATACTGACGTTTATGAACCTAAGTTCGCAACAATCAAAAAAGCTTGCTCAGAATGCTGAGCGTTTTGTGCAAAATTCGGAGTCTTTTTCACTACTTGGGATACCAGGGGTTGGAATATCTGTTTTTCTAAAAAATATTACTTTTAAATCTGCGCAGTATATTTATGTTGATATTTTTTCCCTTCCAAAACCCAGTGAAAAATTGCTTTTCGAGCATCTATATATGCAGTTAGGCGGGACGCGACAAGGCGGATTATACGAATGTCAAAAAATACTTTCAGAGGTAACAAAAAGTAAAAAGGTTGTAATTTGCTTTGGTGGATTCGATCAACTCCACCTTGAATTTAAAAAAAATATATTTAAAAGCCTAAAAGCATTAAGAGCTGTTAATAGAGAAAATATCGTATTTATTTTCGGAATATGCAAAAGAATAGAGTCTCTTATTCCTGAGGATGCAATAGATATAGATCTTAGTATGTTTGCAAATACACTTTACATAAAGCCATATCCAAAAGAAGATTTACTTGCTCTTCACGAAATGTATGGTCCAACAAGAGATATAAATAATAGTGATCTAGAAAAATATCTTGGTCTTTCGGGTGGACATTTCCAACTATTCCAACTCCTACTGCAAGCTGAAAAAGTAACAGGATCCTCGACAGATCCGTACATTAAGGTTAGTCTTTCAACAATTTACTCACATTTATCTTACTTACAAAAAAGCATTGTTAAGAAAATTGTCTCAAACACATTTAACAATGAACCAGACAGTTACCTTATTGAGACAGGTCTTATAACGAAAGTTGGTGATAAATATAGAACATTCTCACCATTATTTGATGAATTTGTTCTTTCCCAAAAGTTTACGAAGCTTCCTAAAAAAGAAGCTGCATTACTAAAAATTCTCAAAACAAATAAAAATAAAGTTGTCTCTAAGGATGATATATTTATTGCTGTTTGGGGTATCGAAAGTACGAATGCTTCTGATTGGGCTCTTGACGCGTTGATCTATAGACTCCGTCGAAACAACGCATTCAAAACCAAAGGTTACACTATCGAAAATCATAAAAAGCTTGGGTATCGTCTGATATAATTTTTGTGAATGGAGAACAGAAATACAAGTTAATCAATGATAAAACTCGTTGCTATTGATTTTGACGGCACGTTAAGCATGACTGAGGAAGCTACTTTTCTCATTGAGAATAAAGTTGCTACGCAAATGGGTCATAAACCAATGACGCGTAGTGCGCATAAAAAGAACTGGGGCGTAGATCTAGAAACTGCAGCACTGCAAAGATTTCCAGGAATAAATGTTGAAGAATTTATACAAAAACTTTATATTGCTCACGAAGAAGCCGTTGCACAAGGTGTAGCTGATCATGTTCCCTTACGCAACTTAAATACATTGGATGCGTTATTAAGCAGAAATATCAAGCTAGCACTACTTACTTCACGATCTATTGGGGAAGCAAAGCATCTACTGCACAACCTTCACCCCTTTAATTCCCGAATGGAAAAATTTTATTACAAAGAAAACTCAGACTTTCTAAAACCTGACCCAAGAGTTTTTATAAAAGTCCTAAGGGATTTCAAACTTCAACCGCAAGAAGTTGTCTACGTTGGAGATGCTGTAAGTGATGCCGTTGCTGCAAAAGGTGCAGGGCTTCATTTCGTTGCAGTTCTTGAAAGCGGCGTAAGAGTAAAAAATGACTTCAAAGGCATACCTGTCGACTACTTTGCAACAACGTTTGTAGAAGCAGCTAATTATATTCTTTCACTCACCTCAGAGAGTTAATTCCCTGAAAATGGTCTACAGCTGATACTTTTTGAGAACTTAATGTTATTGAGGAAATTATTGCTACCGCAACTAATATAAAGAATAACCCAAGCACTTTTCCTAATTCTTTTATCATATTGTCATTCTACTTATCAAAATTTGTATTTTGACAAGAAAATTGAAAGAAATCGGAAAGACTTTACTTTGACTTTTAGACCTCAGTTCTTCAATATTAATGTATGGAGAAAAAGATTTTAGAATTTCCAAAAGAATTCCTATTTGGAAGTGCAACAGCTGCCCATCAGGTAGAGGGCAATGAAGGTGAGAGAAACACTGACTGGGATGTATTTATGAAGCAGTATCCTGAAATCATAAATATGCACGAAAAGGGGCCAGAATGGTGGAAGCCCGGCCGTGCAGAACATGATATCCAAACAATGGCCAATTTGGGCATGAAAGTTCAAAGAATTGGAGTATCGTGGGGCCGAATTGAACCTCAAAAAGGAAATATTAACCTGGAAGCCGTTGCCCGATATAAAGAGGTTATCAAAAAAATAATAGATAGCGGCATGATACCCATGATAACTCTAAATCATTATGTTCTTCCACAATGGGTTGCTCGAGAAGGAAGCTGGAATAACAAGAGAACAATTGGGCATTTTGAGCATTTTGTAAAGTTTGCAGCCCTTGAATTTCCCGAAGTAAAATATTGGCTAACTCTTAACGAGCCAAACATATTAGTTATTCTGGGTTATTTTTCCAAATACTATCCGCCTGCAAAAAATAACATTCTATCAGCAAGCGTTGCCCGATGGAATATGATTGAAGCACATAAGAGAGCGTATAGAAAACTGAAATACATAAGTCCCATGTCTAGGGTTGGTATGACATTTGCATTCCGGTGGAATCTTCCAGAGCATGAGAACTTTGTACTTGATAAATGGTACGCACAACTTGTTAATCATATTAGCGTTGGGAGTTATGTGGAGGCCACTAAGAAATATATGGATTTCATAGGATGCAATTACTACACGGGGTATTATCTCAATTTAGACATTAGAAAGCTTAAATTCAGGGCAAGACATACTGACAAAGTTACCGCCAAAACATTGCTTTTTGGCGAAACTCGGGAGCCAGCCTCATACAAATCAGACTATGGATGGCCCATTGTCCCTGATTTCTTCTTGGAGGTATTACGCTATTTACATAGAACATTCAATCTTCCTATTATAATCACAGAAAATGGCTTGGCTGACAAAGAGGACAAGAGAAGATCTTTTTATATACTTACCCATCTGGTTGCAGTTTGGAGGGCAATGCAGGAAGGAGCAAAGATAGAACAATATCTCCACTGGTCAACTGTAGACAATCTTGAATGGATCTTGGGATACACAAAGGACTTTGGGCTTATCGATAATAACCCAATAACAGGTGAGAGAAAGCTCAGACGCAGTGCACATCTGTACAGTGAGATTGCAAAAGAAAGCAAAATCGATGTAGATAAATTGATTTCAAAATATTTACTAAAAGAAGAAGGCGAAAAAGCTCATGAAATTATAGAGAAAATGCTTACTGAGCGTTAAAAACTAGTCAACAAGGGTAAGCAAAGCTTGCCATTGTTAAGCAGAGCTTGGCGCATACGCGCTAGTCAGCAAGGGTTGGGGTAGGGGCTGTTAGATTGTGCTTCTTTTCTTTCTCTCCCTTTATTTCTTTAAATCCCTGCAAGGGTTTTGTTAGCGCTACTTTTAATACTTCGTCCATGTGAGATACAAAGACAAATCTGATGTCTTTTGCGACCTCCTTTGGAATTTCTTCAAGATCTTTTCTGTTCTCCTTAGGCATAATAATTGTCCTAAGACCAGCTCTATGCGCTGCAATAACCTTCTCCTTCACTCCTCCAATTTCTAGTATTTTTCCTCTGATAGTTACTTCTCCGGTCATACCAACTAAGTGATTTGTTGGAATCTTTGTCAAAGCAGAAACTAAGGCTGTTGTTATGGTGTCCCCCGCAGAAGGACCATCCTTAGGCACAGCACCTTCAGGAACATGGATATGTATATCCAGTGTCTTGTAAAAATCTTCTGAAAGTCCAAATTTCTTTGCTCTTGCTCTGACATAAGTCATCGCAGCCTGACATGATTCTTTCATGACGTCTCCCAACTGACCCGTGATTATCAGTTGACCTTTTCCTGGCATAAGTGCTACTTCAATGAAAAGTATGTCTCCGCCAACCTCAGTCCAAGCAAGCCCAGTAGCAATTCCAACCTCATTTTTACGCTCAGCAATGGTCGATGAGTATTTCTCAGGACCTAAGAATTTTGTAACGGTCTTATCGGTAACAACAATCTTTTCCTTCTGACCTTCAGCAACTTTTCTAGCAATTTTTCTATCAATGGTTGCTATTTGTCTTTCCAAATTCCTTACTCCAGCTTCTCGTGTATACCTATTAATTACATGAGAAAGGGCTGCGTCTGAAATTTTTGCCTGAGATGCTTTCAACCCGTGCATTGCAAGTTGCTTTTTAACTAGAAAGTCTTTTGCGATATGGAATTTCTCATCCTGTGTATACCCTGCGAAAGTAATGATTTCAAGTCTATCTCTTAAGGCCGGAGGAATAGTGTCAAGCCTATTTGCTGTTGTTATAAACATAACATCAGAAAGGTCAAAAGGAACTTCAAGATAATGATCTGAAAATCCGCCATTCTGCTCTGGATCCAAAGCCTCAAGGAGCGCAGATGAGGGGTCCCCTCTAAAATCAGCTCCAACCTTATCGATTTCATCCAACATAAATACTGGATTCTTAGTACCTGAATCTTTAATTCCCTGAATAATTCTCCCAGGAAGTGCGCCAACGTATGTTCTTCTATGTCCTCTAATTTCAGCTTCGTCTCGGATACCACCAAGCGATACTTTTACAAATTCTCGTCCCAAAGACTTTGCGATACTTTTTCCAATAGATGTCTTACCTACACCTGGAGGCCCGGCAAAACAAAGAATTGGACCCTTCATTTTTCCGGACAGTTTATGTACGGCCAAGTACTCAATGACCCTTTCTTTAACCTTTTGGAGTCCATAGTGCCCTTCGTCTAGAATTTTTTCAGCACTTTTTATATCAATCTTGCTTTCGGTTTTTTTACTCCAAGGAATCGAAACCATCCATTCAAGATAATTTCTCAGGTATCCTGATTCTGGATTATAAGGAGTAAGCTGTTGAAGCTTTTTAAGCTCCTTCATCATTTTTTCTTCAATATCTTTTGGCATTCCCGCCTTTTTGATCTTATCTGAAAGCTCCTTTATTTCTCCTCCATCTTCTGTTTCACCCAATTCCTTTTCGATTGTTTTAAGTCTTTCTCTTAGAATTGCGTCTTTTGTCGATTTTTCGAGTTGCTCCTGAGTTTTTGAGGCAATTTTTCGCTCTAATTCAAGAACTTTTACTTCTTTGTCTAAATATTCGCTAACCTTTTCAAGTCTTTTTTTGACATTCACTGTCTCAAGAATTTCTTGTCTTTCAGATCCTTTTATGTCTAATGTTGAAGCAATTTGATCAGCAAGTTCTGAGGCAGAAATATCCGACATGATATTCATAAAGACTAAAAAGTCTGCCTGCTTTCCAAGGCTTAACGCTTTCTTAAATGAAGCAGTCAAATGATTCATAAGAGCCCTCAACTCAGGATTATCAGCTTCAAAATCATCTATTTCATGAACTACAGCTTGCATGTATTGAGTCGATTGAGAAAAGCTCACGATTTGAGCTCTGGAAAGACCTCTTACCAAGGCGTTAACCTCACCATCAGATCTGATCATTCTCTCAATGTGAGCAACCGTACCCATCTGGTATAGGTCTGATACATCTGGATCTTCTTGACGGGGATTCTTTTGGAGCACAAAACAAACGACCCTCTCACCCGAAAAAGCAGATTCAAGAGCGGCTAAGCTTCGTGGTCGCCCAAAGGTTAGGATAGATTCTGTGTGGGGAAAAACGATACCATCCCTTATTGGAATTACCGGTATCATTTTTTCGTTGTAATTATCGTAATCGTTTGCCATAATTCCTTTAGCAGTTTAGCAAATTAATTGCTAACTGTCAATTCTTTGGAAGATAAATTCGAACCCCAGAAGCTGATGAATTACATAATTATAACTGCAAAAAATCAAGAATGCGAGAGGGATTTTAACGTCTGAATTTAATAAATAGTTCATAATTTTTGTCTATCTTGGATTTGTGAAATTTTTATCTGGTGGGGTTGCTGTTGTTACATTCTTGGCAGAGTTATGTCTCGCTATTTACTACTTTTTTGCTCTAGTACCCTCTTACAATAAGCATCGCTTTGTTAAACCGACCCTTTCCGATGGAGATTCACCAACATGCTCATTATTTATAACCCAAAGCGAAGCTCAGGAATTCTATGTTCTCTATAAGTATTCCATTTCGGATTCAAAGCAGCTGGACAATGATAAGGATGGCTTGGTATGTGAGAATTTACCATGAAATTAACACCATCGAAAATCAATTATTATCCTTTTTATATTATCTTCTATTGGGTGCTTCTAAGCATAATTGCTGCAATCATTCTTTATTTTTACTTACTGCCTCAATCGCAAGGCGGATATATCCAAAAAAGAGACTGCGTAAAGGAAAAAGAGAATATTTGCACCCTGTTCTCTGCGACGTACAAAGTCCCCTTGCAGCAAGAGTTGTCCATCCAAATTGTTGGCTCAGGGATTTTGATCGGAGGTATTATTATTGTATTCGGGTACGGGAGAATGTTCTTAAAATTAAAAAGCAACACTAAACGTACGCATCGGGAGGTGTAACTGGTGGAGGAACCAGAGGATCGGGGGGATTTGAATTTACCCCATAGAGATACTTACTATCATCAAATGCAATAATAAAGTACCCCAAAGGCAAGATGAGTATAAAAATTGCGGAGAACGCGGAACTTTTGCCAAATGCCTTACCAAGCTCGATCGAAATAATGATTTGCGGAATTAGCTGTACATAGGGAATAAAGAAAAGAAGCGTTAACCATGTAGGTTTTTTGACAATTTGAAGCATTACATAAACATTAAAAATGGGTATTAACGCATACCACCCCGGCCTACCTGCTTTTGAAAATATTCTCCAAGTTGCAAAAAGAATTAACAGAAAAACCAGTACAGATATTACAGCAACTATTGCACCAATAATCCAAATTACACCTATATCAACAGCTGGTATACCGGAGGTGTCAAAAGTACTTAATTCTTTGTAGTCCACCTCTATTTATATGTATATTCTCAAAATATTGTCAACGTAAAAATACTAGAGTATGCTTTTAAATATAGAAGTTATTCGTCATAAAATTAGGCACAAGATTGCCAAAGGATTCACCCTTTTGCAAAAAGGGCAAAATGGATCTAAGCTTTTGAAAAAAGTGAGGACCGGCTTTACTTTGGTTGAGCTTTTGATTGTACTGGGTATTCTCGCAGTTATGTTTGCTATAGTTCTTATAGCAATTAATCCCCTTGAATCATTTAACAAAACCCAAGATGTTGCAGCCCAGCAGGTAACAAAAGATTTAGCATCCGCTACAAAATATTATTATGCAACAGAGAAGAAAACTCCTTGGACAGATAATTCTTCGTGCAGAAATGAGCTTGCAACTAAAGATACAGTGAGCCAAATGCCCTCTTGTGTCCAAGAGTTAACAAAAGGTGGAGATCTTCAAAATAAAGCAGTCAATTCAAGTGAAGCAAAAGATATTTTCATGACTGAATGCAGTGGGTCAGTAGCACTTTGCTACAAACCAAAGTCGTCTACATTTAAAAGTGATCCAAGGGCTATATATGGAAGGAATGGCGCAAAAAATCCTTCTTGTCCCGGGGACGACAATTGCTACATATGTGACTTCACTAAAAATGAAGCTCAAGAATGTTTTGAGATCATGAGCCCCAATGCAGACCTTGCGTCCGCGACCTCAAATAATCCCGAAGAACCCATGCCAATTGTTGAACGTCCTTCAATAAGCGTCTGCAGCGACCCTCAAGATGGGGCTGCATCCTGCATGTCAGATCTCGTAACTGATTCCAAAGGTACTCCACTCACGACCCTCGCTACTCCAAACGGACTTTCACCTGAAAAAATGCACAAAGCATACAATTTGCCTTGCACGCCTGGGGCCAACACCATTGATTGGCAATGTGATACTCCCACAACCTTTGGACCAAAAACAGTAGCAGTAATACTTGCATTCCATAGCCCAACCATCGAAGCAGATCTTGCCGTTTACTCTCAAACATTTGGTCTTCCACCATGCACTAAAGCAAATGGATGCCTAACCATTGTTAACCAAAACGGCCAAACGAGTCCGCTACCTTCAGGACGTGACTCAACCTGGGCAGTAGAAGCAGCAATGGATGTACAAATTGCACATGCTATATGCCAAACATGCAAAATATTGCTCGTAGAAGCAGAGGATAATTATTTTACTAATTTAGGGGCTGCAACAAGCAGAGCGGCACAAATGGGCGCCACAGTAATTTCCAATAGTTATGGCAACTATGAGTACCCTTCATATGCTCAATATGAGTCTTTCTACGACCATCCCGGAATAGCAGTTACAGCTTCATCGGGGGATTGGGGGTACGGAACAATCTTCCCTGCTTCTCACTCCAAAGTTATAGGTGTAGGAGGAACAGAATTGTCGCTCTTCCCCGACAATACATATGCAAGTGAGAAAACATGGAATGGGGCAGGGAGTGGATGTTCTGCAACACGACTTGCAGGAACTTACCAAACTTCACTCCCTAACTGGTCTGCGGTTGGATGTGGCACGAAAAAATCAGTTTCCGATGTTTCGGCTGTTGCAAGTCCCTATACGGGAGCTGCTGTCTATGATTCGGGAAATGGCTTTGGAAGATCAGGATGGAAGATAATTGGAGGCACTAGTCTATCCTCTCCACTATATGCAGCAGTCATTGCTCTTCAGGGAGGCATACCATCAGGAACTGATGGTTCTGCTTTCCCATATACCCAACAGGATAAATTTAGAGATGTAAATATTGGCTCAAATGGAAGCTGTGGTGGAATGCTCAAATGCATGGCAGGTGTAGGCTATGATGGCCCTACAGGACTGGGAACTCCTAATTTGCTTCCTCAAGGAGGAATTACGCCAACCGTATTTCCAAGTCCAACACAAACCCCAACACCTATGCCTCAGACTCCCACCCCAACACCTATGCCTCAGACTCCCACCCCAACCCCTCGGGATATCCTTATTTCTTCTGATCCTGCTTATGGGTATGCAGTCGATTCTTACCACCATTTAGTTACAAAGGTATCCAGACTAGGCACTTCACTAGGTAATATATGTTATGAGGGTGAAAAGCTTTATTGTTATGGATCTTTTATTTTGTCACCGTCTGATAAAACATCAAATTATTGTCAAGATTATATAGGAAATTCGATACCAGTATATACTCAGGTGGGTTGTAGTAGTAATTTCACTCAGACTCCTTGGCCAACTCCCACCCCAGCTTATCCTAATTGCTCACAGCAACACACCATCTCGCTAAAAGATAACGCCCCGATTCTTGCAACCCCTGGGTCAAAGGTTACAACTACGGTTGTTCTTAAGAACAATAATACAGGTGTTTGCAAACCGATTGAATATATAATAAATTATACTTATCCCGGTAACATAAATCCAGATACATGGTTAGTTACTGGACCTACTGGTCGATTTGGACCTTCAGGTCCATTTCTATTAGGCACGGGAGAGACGAAAGAGCTTGCATATACAATCCATGTACCTTCAGTAGGACTTTCCAATAAAGATTACGTTGCAAACTTTTCGGCAGGTACCTATTTATCCTCAGAATATACTAGTTGGTGGGTAAAAGCGGTCGGTTGGCTGAACGCTATCGTCAGAGTAACAGGAGCACCACCAACTATTACTCCACCACCAACTATACCTGCCGAATGTATAACACAACCAACTGTCACGTTGTCCGAGCCTTTAACTTTGGGTTTACCAGGAACAAAGATTAAAAGTAAGATGACAATAAAAAGTAATGCTTCTCCTACATGTGGTCCTGTTTTTTATACAGTGAGTTATAGCATTCCCACCGGATGGGGCCTCTTACAAAGAGGTATGTATCGTGCATTGTTACCGAGCATTACAGATATTATCGACTATACACTTTATCTTCCATCTGATGGGCTTCTTGCACAAGATTATAATTATCAGTTCTGGATTTCAACATCAGGACAACCTTCTGTTGATCCGATAATTGTAAATGGTACTACTCGAGTGTTACTTCCAGGTTCTACAATATCTCCAACGCCAACCGTTGCTGCCAATTGCGATACGATGCAGACAGTTACGCTTTCTCAACCAATAATTTTAGCGACACCTGGTGCAACACTTTCCAACACCCTTTTGATCCAGAACAACAACACACCGACATGTGCCCCTACTTTCTACACAATAAGTTATGGATATCCATCGGGCTGGGGTCTTGCCGGAGTACCTCCAAGCTTCACCTTGGCTGCCGGAGCAACAAAAAGCATTCCAATAACAATCTCTCTTCCACAAAGTGGACTCCTTGCGCAGGACTATCCGTATCAATTCTGGGTAGCAAAGCAGGGACAAACAACTGTTGAAAATCCGGCAAATGGAATAGTTCGAATAGCGCAAGCAAGTCCAACAAATCCACCTACACCATCTCCAACCCCAACCAGAACTCCAACACCCACACCAACGCCTACTTCATATCCAACAACACCACCAATAAACTACGACACTATAGTACCGGGATACAAGATCGATCAAACAAAGTTCTTCAAGAACTATGCAGTATTCTTCTTCGATCATCCGGGATTTGCGCCAAGTGGTGCTGGATGGAATATGCAAATATCTTTAAAGTCTGACTTTTCGGGAGACTACACACAACAAAGCAACTCCTTTGGTATTCCAAGTGCCTATTCCCAAGACGCACCGCTTAACCAAAGCTACGCAGCCCTAAGACAAATTACCAATAAGTACGTAGGATTTGTCAGTCTTACAACAGGTTATGTGTTTTACGAAAGTAACTGCGGAAAAACCGTATATTGGAGAATAACAAATTGGTACAATCCATCAGCAATAGATAAAAAGAATGGGCCTACCTACACTGGAATAATTGATTGCACAACTAAGGTTGGTATTGTTGATCCACCACTTAGTTGGTATTCAGTTTTTGATATGATCACATACCAACAAAAGGTCTATAACTCATCTTGGGATTTTGACAAAAATGGGGTTATCAATTTTGTAGACTACTGGCTTGGAGCATTTAGTACCAAGATAAGATCCGGAGGATGGCAGCCGCCTGAATAACTAGGAGATAGAACTCTTTTTCTTATAATTCTTCATATAAAGATACACCCCGAATGTCCCGATCAAAATTAAAACTCCCAATAGTATATAAATGATTGTATTATTCTTTCCCGAGGCTTTATCTTCAGTTACAGCTTGAGAACCTGTTTCTATTGTAAAATCCTTAACAGTATCACCTGAGATGATCTGACCTGCGGTTTTTATTGAAGGAAGACTGCTGCCTTGTGCACCATCTACTTCGATTGAATATGTACCAGACGGAACTGTTAGGGTGTAAGTACCTTCCATGTCTGTCACGACAGTAACGATTTTGCCGTCCGTATTTGTAACTTTAACCTTGCTGTTTGCAATAGGGCTACCTTGGCTATCCACAACTTTACCGCTAACCTTAGCTTCTTGAGCAAGCGATACATTTGCAAGGTTTAGGAAAAGAATTGAAACTAAAATAAAGACAACAGCTTTTACTTTCATAACATCAATTAATTGATTGTTTCATGTGGGAAAAGCGAAGTCAACAAATACTAAAGGGAGGAACCACGTCGTCTGACTGCAAAAAAGATAATAATTACAACGATAATTGCTGCAACTATTAAAATAGGAATCCAAGGTAATGACCCTATTGCTGGAAGAGAACCCGTTGAAAGTATTATATTTTTGTCTGTATCACTATTTAGAGCCTGGTCTTTCAAGGTTGTAGTTTTAAATTTACTGTCGGCAGGTCCGGACGCCTCAATTGTGTAGGTTCCTTGAGAAATAATTACGGAATAAGCACCATTTGAATCCGTTGAAGTATCTGCTACACTTTGCCCCTGTTGATTTATAAACTTAATAGAGCTAAGCCCTACTGGCTGCTCCTTTGCATCAATTATCTTTCCTTTAATTAAGACGTCAGCTGCAAAGGCAGAGTTGGTGCTTAAAAGTATAAGGAAACAAGAAATTGCAATAATTTTTAGTATTCTCATAGGCCAATGCATATTGTACACGAGGTGAAAGGTATGTCAAATTCCTTACCACAAGGTAACCCAATATTCATTCACGACAAGTAGCAAAGCGCATTGGGCAAGTATAAAAATCACAAATTCGTTTCTTGAAAAATTAAGACCTTTTTTAGTTGATACAAAATTAATAACTGGCAACAAAAGAAAGGGCATAAAAGGAATCCATATCCTACCGACTTCCCCCCTAACAGATCCTGAAAGATCGAGAACTAATAGCATGGTGAATGTACCTAAAAAAACTAGGTCCAGTTTTTTCAATTTTCTATTTTTGATCATACTTCCGATCATGTAGAAGTAGATGAAACTAAATCCAATTCCAAAGAATATAAAAAAGTCATATAAATTGTAGAATACCCATGGAAAGTAATACCTATTCTCAGGAAGCCCGGACATGATTGTAAAAAGAACTTGAACTGAATTGAATCCAAAGAAGCTTAATAGAACCGGTATCACTAACAATCCAAAACCACTAAGTAAAAAGCCAAATCCAACCAGTTCTGACTTTCTCCAAAGAAAAGGAACACTGTACATAACAAATACAACAAGCAATGGAAGAAGAGAAAGACTAAAGAAAAGCCCAACCGAAAATAGTAATCCAGAAAGAATGAACAGTTTTTTACTGCTTCTACTAATAGCCTCAATAAATATCCAAAACGAAAAGAGAGGGAATAGTGAAATAAAAACATCATTTATAGGTACAAAAAGAACAACTCCTGGAATAAATATATATGAGAATCCAGTTCTTAATGCCACACTTCTCCCATATAATTTCTTAGAAATTTTATAAAGTGGGTAAATAATCAACGAGGTCAAGAATGGTATAAGTACCGTGGAAAAAAGAGCTCCCAATTTTTCATTTGGTAGAAGAGCTTTCCACATTTGCAAAACGTCACCACGTGAAGGATTAATCTTTTCTACTATTTCATAAAGAAAAGGTGTTATTAAGAAGAATTTGTTTATCAACCAAAAAAGAAGAATAGAAAATGGAGGATGCCCTTGCGCATGCTGATCTAATGTTAAGACAATATCATTAAAATTTCTAAAAAAAGCACCAAGATCATTTATCCTTAGACTTGATGAAAAATATCCATTCAAATCAGGATTAATTATCCTATGAAGAAGTACTGAGATTCCAGCTCTGTTAAAATAAAGTACTGCAAACTGAAAGACTACTGAGATGACAATTAGTATTAAAATTGTCTTTACCTCTTTTGTAAGTGACCATTTTTTTCTACTGCCATCAAGTTTTATGTATGCAAAAAGAGCGACTAATGTGACTACGAGGGGAAACCATATTTTGTCATAGGTATTTACAAATAGATAATCCCAGCGCCAATCTGGTGGGTAAGGAGCAGGTCCCCTTAAATAAGGTGACAAATCAAACCCAATGCACAAAGAGAGGAATAATGTCAGGCAGATGATAAATACAAGAATATTTCTCATCAATTGCTTAGATTATATAGGAGGAGTACACGACAATACAGATGGGCTTAAGAATAAACATTAAGAAAGTCGACTGTTTTTTTCCGGTCCTTAATGGCCTTTAAAGCACCATTCTCCACGCCTATCAAGAGATCTTCTAGAATTTCTGGCTTTTCAATAATTGGAATTTTTTGAATGTACTTCTTCGCCTTCCTAACATACATTAGTATATTTTCGCAGGTATCAAGAATTACGTCATACCAAAAGATCTCATTAAGATCTTGTATCAATATATTCATTGAGATAACTTCATAATTTGGTTTTTTTATTAACATTCTATGCAACAAAAGTGTAACAACAGGTGTCATATGTCCTTTTTGCAGGTCTTCCTGCCAATCATGAGCATCATCATTTAACTGTTTTGCAATAAGATATGACCTAAAAAACTTTTCAAGATTTTTTACTTCTGACGACTGGTCATAAAACCCAAGTGAATATAAGATTGCAATCGGACCTAATGCATGACCGAAGGATCTTGCAGCAATTTTCTCAAAGTTCCCCCAATCAGGCAGTACAATTTCTTTGAGCATATCTCCTTTTTTTATTTTTTTCCTTGTCATCGTTACCTCCCAAGTATTTGCTGAATCAATCGCATCAATTACCTTACGGGCATGATTCACAAATCCAGAGCCGGGAAGAATGGTTTCGAATATTCCGGAAGACTCTCTCAATGCCACGTTAGCCACTGAAAGTTTTGCAAGTTCACCCTCTTCATCCAAGAAATCGTCATAAATTGAATAAGCAATCCACCCATATAAATTTGCACTTCCCAAGGCAACAAGTAATTCATCGCTAACATCAGAACCGTGGTTTCCCAAAGAAAAAGTAAAATAAAACGGTGTCAATGTTATTTGAAATGACTTATCATCTCGCTTTACAGAATCTATCACTTCTATTGCCTGCTCTTGAAGACCGCGGCCAGTGTTTAGGAATCGTTTCTTCGTCAGATTAAGAATACTTCTATCTAATTCTTCCCCTTTCTTCTCAATATTTTTTTGTGAAATAACGGCAGTATATTGAGAAAAAGCGTATAATGCTTCGATGCAAAATCCTGTAGTCAGCTCGTCACTTCCTGCAAAATAATTATTGTCTCTTTTTGGGTTAACTCCTGTATAAAATGGTGCCGCCTCCCAATACCCGTTCATTTGGTTTTCAATAACATACTCTACATGATCTTTAATATTCTCGTGCTTTTCATTTAGGTTCATTAGAGAAAGCGCGCAAAGAGCATTATCCAATGAGTTAGAAGGACTGAGACTGTGGATTTTTTTAATTAAGTTGTCCTTATAAGGACCTTTGTAGAATCGTGAAATAAAGTAAATTAACGGATAACTATTGGGATAATAAGGAGATTCTATTTTATCCTCAGCAATTTGTCGCTCCAAGAAATCTATTTGTTTTGGAAGACTGACACCAATTAGAGACAAAAAGTATCCGATGTTTGAATTAACAGCAAAATCAACATCCTTCCACGCACTTTCACTGTTCTCATCAACGAGCCACGTGCGATAAGGACCGCCTTCATCAACCTCAAGAGTAGTCAAAAGAGAAACTGATTTTGCAAGTACTTCGCCAGTAATTATTTTTGGATCATAGAGATGCAAAGCAGCTAGCGCCGAAAACGTGTCATCAAGATCATCGGGATAGGGAATTTTTTTATATTCAACTGCCTCTCTATCCCAGTAGTTGAATGACCATGCGTCACTTCTTTGAGCAAGTAAGAAGCTTGCAAGCTTTTCCTTTATTGTTTTTAAAGTCTCATTCTCGTTTATCCTAGCCAGACTAGACAGTATCAAGGTTGATGAAAAGACAGACGGGAAAATAATTGCCTCCTTAAAATTTGTAGGACTTTTAGATGAGAGGCTCAAAAATGATCCGTTAGGCTGCTGCGATTTTGCAAGAAATAATATGGCTTTTTCTACAGAATTATCAATTGGCATGGGGATTAAGTACCTATACTAACGCTTGAATATTAAATAATTATTAAATGTCTTCCTCCCACCCCGCCTCATGCTTCTGGGAATGAGACAGTAAATATAGTTCCATCTACTTTAGAACTTACTACATGAATATTGCCGCATAATCCACTTTCAACAATTTCCTTTGATATTGAAAGTCCAATACCTGTACCTCTTGTAAAACTTTTTGTTGTAAAAAGAGGATCAAAAATTTTATCTAAATTCTGTTTCTCTATACCACTTCCAAAATCTTGTATGGAAAGCTTAATGATGTTCTCGACTTTAACTAGCTTGATGGTAACTGCACGGTTTTTCTTTCTGGATCCTTGATAAGCGTCTATTGCATTAGACACTAGATTCAGAACTAGTTGGCTATATTTGAATGGGTTACCAATAATTGCAATATCCTTTTCGGATTCAAAATATATTTTTACCTTTTCCTCTTTTGCCTTATAATCAAGCATTTGGAGACTTTGGTTGGTTTCTTTAATTAATGAAAATTTTACATTAACATCTCTATTCTGTATTTGTTTTCTTGCTGCCTCCACAAATCCTTCAAGACGTCTTGTACCTTCAATAGCTCTTTCCAATGCAACGCGCATATCTGTTAATTCCTTCATATCTTTCTGGCTACTTGAGATACTCCTTAGATTAAGCGAAACAATAGTAAGAGGATTTACCAAGTCGTGAAAAAGACCAGAGGAAAGTCTTCCGAATTCCGCAAACCGATACAACTGTGCAATTTTTTCGGTCTGAACTGCTTTTAATTCAGCCGTTCTTTTTTCGACGGTAATTTCTAACCTATCTCTTTCTTTCTTAAGCGCTTTTTCAGATCTTCTGGCGCGCCTTAATGCTTTTTGAAGATCCCTATTAAATAACCACGTTATTGTTGAGATTATAAGAAGGATGATCGCATTAACGAATGTATCAGATAATTTAACAGGATCCTGTTTCCAATAATTTTGAGGCGTATACAACTTATTAGCCTCCATATAAGTAAAGCTCAATATACTAATTGCACTTATAACAGTAAAAACAAAAGCATGCTTGCTATCCAGAAGTACTCCTGCCATTGTTATGATGAGAGCAAATAGCAATAACATCACGGCAGTATCCGCACCCCAGTAATGAGTCCTGTATATTGCGATTGCCAACAAGGATAGCAACAAGATATATGTAGACAATCTTCCTCTGCCCACTCTGGATAGCAAATATAAGAATGCGATAAATGAGAAGAAGATACCTACAACAACAGTTGATTCACCACCTCGGCTTGCCGGATATAACAACGGTTGTAAGAAGTTAAAAGTCAGGGCAGTAGTCGATAGAACAAGCAACGCAAAGAGAATTATATTAAGAATAAACTCTCTTCTTGCCCTATCCCTATCCTTGCTGCCCGAGACAATAAAATGGGCTATAAATAATTTCCACATCTTAGAAAAATAAATTTTCCTAGAAACAATGTGCTTATTATATCCATTCTTACATTACTTTGTTCAAGCAACAGTCCAAACTAAAGTATCAGCAGTACTTGCAAGTGCTGCTTTCTTTAAATTTGACTTTTTTCTTGACGATTTTTTTGTTAAGACTTCAATAAGAAAAGCGTTCATGGCAATCACCTCCTTTCTTTTATTCTTGGCCTAAAGATCAAGCTTCAATTTTGTATCCTATACCGTGTACAGTTTTTATCATTTTTTTTCTATAGGGCTTGTCGAGTTGGTCTCGAAGATATTTGATATGAACATCAACAAGATTTGTTAACGAGTCGGTATCGCTATCCCATAAATGATCGAGAATCATATCTCTCGTCATGACCCGACCGGCATTTCGTATGAGATACTCAAGTAGACTAAATTCTTTTCGTCTTAGAGGAATTACATTCTTACCCCGTATAACTTTTCTTTTTTCTAAATCCAAAGTTAGGTCACCTATTGTTAATGTATTCGTTACAAATCCGCTTCGTTGTCTTCGTAATAATGCTCTTATTCTTGCTATAAGCTCTTCAGTATTAAAAGGCTTTGTAAGGTAGTCATCGGCGCCGCAGTTGAGAGCTCTTACTTTATATTCAATTTCTATTTTTCCTGTTAGTACTAAAATCGGCATGGTATAGTTGTTTTCTCGAATTTTTCTACATATCTCAATACCATTTCCATCACCTAGCAAAATATCGAGGATAACAAGATCATACTCATTGGAATAAATAATCGACTCCCCATCTGTGGCACCAGAACAAATCTCAACCGTAAAGAAAACGGAGAGCAGATCTTTTATTGTTGATGCCATTTGGAGGTCATCATCTATCAAAAGGATCTTCATGTGTTGTCTTAAAATAGAATAGAATTATTAAATAATTATTAACTTTTTCTTAAGGAAACCTTGGAATTTCAATTTTTCTTAGAAATTACTAACTTTTTTATAAAAACCGCCCAACTCCTCCCTCAGATGATATATGGAAAGAACATTTTGGAATTTTTCTTATACTTTTCGTAATTTTTGCCAAACTGTCTTTCGAGTATCCTTTCTTCTCTTTTTGCTTGAATATATCCTCCTATAAATATAGGCACACAAAGAATCACTAAAAAGCTGCCAGCAATAAGTTCTGCACCTATAAATACTAACAGTGCACCAGAGTAGATAGGATTACGAATGTAGCTATATATGCCAGTTGTAACTAAGTCTTGATTCTTCCTGATTTGATAATCAGCTGCATGCGTCCAGTTGTTACCTAACTCGATTCTCGCAACAACCATTATAATTGTGCCGGTTAATAAAAGTCCCATCCCGGTCAACAGCAATGCAGGGCTTATTGGAAAAGGAAAAAGATGTAGCCCAAATAGTTGCAATACAATAATCACAGCAGCTATAGTTGAAGCTAGTCTTCGAAAGTGTTCAGTGAATGTAGCTTTTTTAAGCTTGGGCTTTATTAAATTTGCTCTTTTTTCAGTTACAAGCCAGTATAATATTCTTCCTACTATAAGAAGTATCGCAAGACCTCTTAAGATAATTTCCATGAATGCTTAAATTCTATCATAGAATGGTTGATTCAAAATCTAGATCAATCTTGAGTGGTATACTTCTGATATGAGAAAAAACGTAATCATCCTTTTCTTTTATACGCTTGTTCTATTAGCAATTCCTTTGTTCTTTTATTTAATTAAGCCGGAGGTAGTAGAGACTCTTTCACCACCAATCCAAACAAAAAAAATTATTACTCCAACTCCATATATTTTTAGCAACTACAATCAATATAAGGTACCACAAAAAGATGTATATAAAATTGCGATGATTGGAGATTCAATGACTGCTGCACTTGGTCCTCATGGAGGAGGCATGAGTGAGTTCATGAATGAAAAGTATAAAAGCAGCGCAACTACTCAACGGATAATTATTGATAATTATGCTGTGTCAAGCAATATTCTTTCCGTAGGTGAACAAATTGATAAAAGAGTAACAAGAAGTGAATATATTTTTGGTCCACTTATTGCCGAGAGCTATGATGTAATTCTAATTGAGTCTTTTGGATATAATCCACTTTCAGAATTTGGGATCGATGAGGGGATCAAAAAACAGAATGAAGCACTCGATAGTCTTATGACAAAACTAACTCAAGAAAAATCAAGCTCAGTAATCATATTCATCACAACTATCGCTCCAAATATTGCAACCTTTGGGGCATCAACACAAAAAACAAATACTTTAGAAGACAGAAAGAAACAAGCTGAAGAACGAGTTGCATACCTGAAGAATCACAATGAATATGCAAAAAAACATAATATTCCACTTTTAAATATATATGAGAAGACCCTTACGGAAAATGGAGATGGAAACACCAAATATATTAATCCAACCGACGATATACATCCATCCGTTCTTGGCATAACTTTTATCGGAGAGGAGATTGGAAATTATATTTACGACAACAATATCCTAATTCCTTAAAAGCTTATTTCCCCGAAGAACTTTGCAAATTCCTTTTTTTCAAAATTAAATTCAGCAATATCTGGCTGTCCCATTTTATGTACTATTTCATATGCAGATTTATCAAAGTATTGCGCAGAAAAATCTGCAAGAATACTGCCGTGGCTAACGATTCCAATAACCTTCCTTCCCTTTTCTATTCTCACAATTTCATTTATAGCTGTATTAAAACGTAATACTGCTTCTTTTGAAGTTTCACCATTATTAATACTAAGATCAGGATTCTTGTAATACTCTCTTGTATTCTCCTCTAGTTGTTGGAGGTTAACAAATTTATTAGTAAACGATGTAGATTCTGTTAAGTCTTTGTGGGTACGTATTGGTATACCTAAATCTTTAGTTGCTAAGATTGCGGTCTCTAAGGCTTTCGGTTGAAGACTTGAATAAATAACTTCGATGGATTTGACACCAAGGACTTTTTTCAATTTTTTTGCTAAATCTACTCCTTCATCCGAAAGTGCCCATGTTGCAATCGGGACATCTGGATTTACAAGAGATTTCGAATGTCTAATAAATATTATGTTCACTCAAAGAGTATAACAAATGACTCTCTAGTTGTTCTCTGCGTAGTTCTTGAAGTTATTAAGAATTGACTGCCAACCGCTTTTTTGCAATTCTTCCGGATTCTCATTTTCAGGATCAAAGGTCTGAATTATCTTTGTGCCATCTGCCGTTTGACTAAATTTTACAGATACGTGACGGCTATCATCCATATCATATTCGATAAGCTCATTTTCTATGACTGAATTATACACTCCGCCAAAATCAAAACTGGCACTTTTATCTTTTGCAGACATAGTTGTTTTGAATGTACCTCCGACCCTTAAATCATTCTCTGCTCCACTTGCCTCCCAATCCTCTGCTGCAAAAGCCCATTTCTCGATATGGGAAGGCTCATTCCAGTATTTCCATACCTTTTGAATAGGAGCTTTAATTTCTGTTTCAATCGTTATAGGGGATTTGTCCATTTCAAAATTATAGTACCACATTCTTGACTTAATTTAAAATTACAGTATACTTAACTTATTAGTTAACCATTATGTCTACTTTAAAAGAAACATCTGATCTTGACCTAATCTTTCAAGCGCTTGGCAATAAACATCGACGTGAAATTATTTACGCATTAGGTCTTCAACCCCACTCTATAAGTAGTCTCGCAACTCAACGAAATCTTTCTCTCCCGGCAATCCACAAACATATAAGAATTCTTGAAGAATCAAATCTCATCCTAACAAAAAAAGTTGGTAGAGTTAATTTCCTGGCACTTAATAAAAAGACAGTACTAAAGCTTCAGGACTGGCTAATGCAGTATCACGCATATTGGGGCAATGATAGTGATTCATTTGAAAATTACTTAGAATTTGTTTCGAAAGAAAAGAAGAAAGGAGGTGGAATTAAATAAATATGAAAAAATTTGTACTTTTATATGTGGGGACATCTGAGATGTCTTCTGAGATCATGACAGGATGGACTAAGTGGTTTGAAGTACTTGGAGAAAGAGTTGTTGATAGTGGAAATCCCTTTGGGGAAGGACACGAAGTAACAAAATCAGATTCTAAAGTATTGCCATTTGGCCCTCAAGCAATTGCTGGCTACACAATTATTAATGCATCTAGCATGGAAGAGGTTGAAGGACTTTTGAAAGACTGTCCAATAATAACAAGTGTTAAGGTCTACGAAGCAATGCCAATGTAATTCCCTTGCAAGGCAGCAGATACGGTGCCTATGTAAACGTTTTCGTACATTAAAAGAGGTAGCTCTATTAGTTAGACTCCTCTTTTTTTGTATGAATATGCATCTTGTCGGTGTATACTAGGACTATGTCAGGTTTTGTCGGCAACATAGAAGATATCACTCTTTCCAATGATAACTTTAGAAAAGTTGTTTACACTGGTCAACACGCACAACTCGTACTCATGTCGCTCCTTCCGAATGAAGAAATAGGAATGGAAGTCCACCCAACAACCGATCAATTTCTGAGAATCGAAAAAGGAGAGGGAAAAGTTATCATGAATGGCGAAGAACAGTCAATAAAAGACGGAAGCGCAATTGTAGTTCCTGCAGGCACAGAACATAATGTAATAAATACATCATCAACCACAGAATTAAAGCTATACACAGTTTATTCCCCGTCTCACCACAGAGATGGAACCATACATAAGACAAAAGAAGAAGCAGAAGCAGACACTGAAGATCATCTATAGTTAGTTCTGGCTCCAATTTGTAATTCTATTGAGGATTTATGAGAGCGGTAATTTGATTTCTTTGATCATCGCTTAACGTAGGAGTCACATTATTTATTAAGCTTCCAAGGGCCTCTGCAGAAACTGTTGCTAGTTCGAGGGCATAACTCTCGCTACTTATTACTTTTCTAACCTCTGCAATATCTTCACTACTGCTCATTTTTTCTTGCACATCCTTAGGAAGTCTTTCAAGTAAATTAAGTAAAGCTTCTTGTCTATTTAGTTCCGAAAATTTATCAACAAACACAGCTTTGTCATTTGAGTAGTCTATAATATCAAGAATTTTAAGAAGAAGATCTTTATCAGTTTGTTGCATAGTGATTCAATTTTTAAATCTTTTAAGAACATTTCCAACGATTCCAAAGTATCCTACCCCTTCCATGGCAGCACCCCCAACTCCAACTGTTATACCCAGAGGAACAGAAACTGGATAAAGTGCAGCGGCAGCAATCCCTACTGCTGTACCACCAACCAAGAACTTACTCCACTTAAATAAACGCTCATTGAGCATATCTCTTCTTGATGGAATTACAAGATCAGCAGAATGAGTTGAGGCTCCTTCTACTTTATGGACTTCTCCGACTTCGGACATACTATAAATATAACCTATTATTTCTCAAATACTATCCAGTGATGATAACAATCGTATTCTTTGCCATCAAATGTAGTCTTTTTAGGAAATCTTTCTTCTATAACTATAGATATACCTTTATACAAATTTAGTAACTCTTCACGGTCGTATGTTTTTTCGAATTTCCCTGTATGGTGAACAAAGGCATTTTTTTCATTTACAGGATTTTTTTTAATCATCTCTCTATGAAATTCGTCTTCCGTTGAAAGAACGTAAACAAGAATAAGCCCTCCTTTTCTAACTACCCTCACCATTTCGGCAATAGCAAATTCTCTTCTCTTCTTTGACTCAATATCGGTTGACGCAAAACAATCAATCGCAAAATCAAAGGAATCAGAATTAAAATTCCACTGGACCGTTGCATCCTGAACAACAAAATGAGCATTGTCCGCTTGCTCTTTCTTCGCCCGTCTTTTTGCTTCTTTAATAGCAAATGGAGAAAAATCAAAACCGGTCATCTCTACCCCTTGTTGGGCAAGCCAGATAACACTTCGCCCTTTTCCGCATCCCATCTCAAGCCCCTTATGTAGATCATCAATTCCTTTCTCTTTTTTTACCCACTCCCAAAATTTAGTGACACCGGAAGAAGGAGTTGAAGCATCCATCTGAAGAAGCACTGTGGGAGCCTCGTGCTCCTTGTCCCAAATTTCTTGCTGCGCCCTGTGGGTGACCGTTTTCATATCACTATCCTAGCATGAATGAGTACCAAAATGTTATAATTTTAAGTTGATATGCCAGAACAATTGAATCTTGTCCACGTTCAAAATCCTAATGAAATTCAGTCTCCTGAAAATGCACCAAGTGGGTTCATACCAGAACCGATTCATTTAGAAATCCCAGGGGTTTTTGAAACCCATATCTTTCTTGCACCAGTAGTTCTTGATAGTGTTGGGCAAGGTCAGGCCCCTCACTACAGAGAGTTATTGGGAGGTCCTGCGCGAAGAGATGCTACAGAAGCAAGAAAGGCACAACCTGATAGCGAAACTTATACCTCATTTAGAAACAACATCCTAAATGAAGTTAAAAGATCTAAAGAGGGAGTGATGGTTCCAGACGACCCACAGGAAATTGCCTCTGGCATGCAGTATGATGAACTTCACAAAACAAAGCAACCTATTCCAGATGAGATGGTTATGGGTAAAAGAGAGGCAGCTCAAAAAATAATAGCAGAACACAAAGGTACGCATGAAGAACTAGTCGAAAAATTAAGAGCTTCTTCACAGGAATTTATCAGCGAAGAACAAAGATTTGGATATACAGATAATATGAAAAGAACGAATAAGTACTCTTTACAAGGAGCTGGAGATGATGGTGAATTTCCATATTATTGGGATGCACAGAGCGGAGAGCTTCATGTTAGTCTCAAAACTTCAAAAAGAACATTTGCAGGCTATAAACTTTATGGAAAAACAGACTTGGATCCAGAAATACAAGATCTTGGAAAAGTCTATGGAACCGTATCTACTCTTGCTGTTGATGGTGGCAAACAGTATTTAATTATTAAAAGGTCTAATAGTAATATTCGTTACAAGGGTCCTGGCCTTTTTGGAGGAATGTTTGATGATCAAGGTGGACCTATCTCAAATGATGCAGTTGCAAGAAATAGTGGTGAAGAAATCTTCCAAGAATTAGGGATTCATCCTTCACAACTTATTGACAGAAGAATAACCAGTCTTTCTTTTGACCATATAGCTCCTCATGGAGAAGTAACAGAAGCTGCCGTAACCAACCTTACAGAGCAAGAAATTATCGGAATAATTGATTCAAATGCTCAAAAGGCAGAGTCAAGGAATAATGAAAGTCGTGAAAAAGATTATTTCTTTATTCCAAGAACTTCTGAAGCCTTAAAGGTCTTGTTGGTAGATATAAAAAGCCCTCTTCCGCCAACACATATCTCGGCACTTCTTGCTGATAGCGGAGTGCTTCGTTATCAAGAACAAGTAAAATTCTATCTAGATCTTGGAGTCGAGCTTCAAAAAAGTAATGAACTTGCATATAAAGACGCGAAGGCGTTCTTGGAATCAATGGCTCCAGGAATTGCTCAGAATATGGAACAAATTAATAAAATTGCGGGGGATCATTGGATCAATAATCCTAACGCATGGCAAGAGTTTATTGAAAGTGAGAAGAAGGATGCAGAAGACAACAACACTATTCCACTAAAAAGATCTGATTCTCCTCCTACTAAATATGATCCTTCTATTCCAGATGAATTGCAGGGATTTGATAGTTTAAAAGATCAAATACTACAAACAGGTCTAACAACAGAAGACAAACTTCATGGTCCGCTACTCGCAGCCGCTTAGAACTATCTTAGAAGAAGTACTCCAATCATTACTAAAATTGCAGCGAACACCTTGCGCAGCAGATTATCACGCTCCTTCAGAATAATTGCTGCAAGTAAAATTGTTAATATGACTTGAGACTGGCCGATTGGAGCGATTTGAGATGCTGGACCTTTTGCCAAAGCGAAGTAATACGCAATTGCTTGTGCAGAAGTGAACACACTTATAGCTAACATTTTCTTAAGAAAGCTTTTGCTCTTAAGAACTTTCATTTTTGTTATTGCCTTGGGAAAAATCAGCAACAATATAATTCCAATCAGAATATTTATTACGGCCAAATATGAAAGCGGGTCGGTTGACCGAAGATTTACAACATCACAGGCAATGGCCAATCCGTAACAGAAGGCCATTCCAAATGTGTAATAGATTCCTTTGTTGAATTTAATTCCACCCTTTAAATTTGTAACAATGAATATTGAGACTAAAATTATAATCGTCCCAAAAAGTTTTTGAATGCTGAAAGTTTCACCAAGAAAAAGAAGTGCGGCTGTAATGGTGACCAAAGATCTAACTGATGCAAGAATTGTAACTTCTGATGATTCTAATAATTGTAGAGCTTTGAAAAAAAGCACAGTCCCAAGTCCCCAAAGAATTGCAGCAATTGGAAAGAAAATAAGATTTAGACTTATTGCAGGAAAATGAAATCCGAAGAATAGAGCAATTATGAAATTTATTATTCCTAGCAAAAAGGCAAATATTATTGAATAGGAAATAGGATCACTCTTATCATCCTTCATTAAGGACTTCTGCAAGATATTGGCAAAAGAGACAATAAAAGTACTTAGTAAAATAAGGACAAACCAACTCATAAAGTAAGTATAGCGCAACTATCTTTATAACAACATAACTCTTCTAAGCATTACGTTGCTACATAATTGATTCATTCATACATGAAAGCATGAATACTTACTAGATCAAGAACACGAAGAGACTTATTGACAATATATTAGAGTATGCTAATATATAAATTGTGGAACAAAACATTCTTTCATCACTCGCCAACCATACACGACTCAAACTACTTGTTTGTTTGTCAGAAAGCGAGAAAAATGTTAGCCAACTTATCGGCAATTGCGGACTTTCCCAATCTGCAGTCTCACAACACTTAGAAAAGCTAAGATCTGCCCAACTTGTTAGTGCTAGAAAGGAAGGAAAAGAAATGTTCTACTCTCTCGCAAGTAAAAAAGTAGCTATCATAAGCTCCAATCTTCTATCATTTATCGAGAACTATGAATCAAAGGGTTAAAGAAATAAAATTATATGCAACTTTTACTTGTCCATACTGCAAAATGGAAAAAGAATGGCTGGACAAAAAACAGATATCACATAAAGTAATAATGGTAGATATGAATCCGTATGAAGGGCAAAGAATGGTTGAGAAGACAGGACAAATGGGGGTACCAGTAACTGAGATTACTTATCAAGATGACAAATCAGAATTCGTAATAGGATATGATCAGAAAAAATTATCAGATATTCTAGAACTTGATTAATATGTTTGGATTCAATAAAAACGTACCAACTATTTCTGCTGATGAGCTAATGGATCTTGTCAATAGAAAAGAAAAAATAACTATAGTTGATGTGAGAATGCCACAAGAAATTTCCCGTGGAAAAATTGAGAACAGTATCAACATTCCACTTGATCAAATCCAAAATGCACAAGATTACCTTAAAGATAAAAACGCGCGGCTGTATGTATATTGCCTAAGCGGATCAAGAAGTGCTATAGCGGTTGATCAACTGAGCAAGATGGGATATTCAAATGCTGTAAATATCGCAAACGGATTACTTGCCTGGAGAATGAAGTACCCGCTTGTATAAAAATTATGAAAAAAATATTGATTCTAGCATTACTATTTATAACTACAGGAATAATAATTGGTTATTTTATAAGCAATCCTAGCCAAAAAGAAAAGGCAACTATAACCAGACCTACACCAGCTGAAGAGATTTCAAGAAAAAATTGTATTGGCGACGATTGTCTTATCGATGAGTTAAATTTTCCGATTCAAGAACTTCCACAAAACATCAAAGACACTCTTCTAAAAGGTTTGGATGATGAATATAAGGCTTATGCAACGTATCAAGCCGTTATGGAAAAGCACGGCAACATCCGCCCTTTTATAATGATCGCTCGCGCTGAACAACAACACATCACATCACTACAGGGACTATTTGAGAAGTACGGGATTCAGATCCCTGAAAATCCCTACGCTGGAAAAATTGTTGCACCTGAAAGTATAAAAAGTGCCTGCGCAACTGGGGTTTCTGCAGAGATAGAAAATGTTGCATTGTATAAAGAAAAGCTGCTACCACTAGTAACAGGCTATCCTGACATCACACAGGTATACACTAATCTCATGAATGCTTCTGAGCAAAAGCACCTTCCTGCATTTATGAAGTGTTACTAAGAAGAGGACGCTGCCAACTCATGAATTAAGTATAAATCAAGAAAGGGATTCTTGCGCAAATAATCTTTGCCAATACTTTGCTGCATCGTCGTAGTCAATGCCACATTCTTCTGGCGTTGGATCTACACCCTGCCAAACACCCGTTCTCTTTTCTAACTCTCGATAATGCTCAATGTTTGAAAAAGAAAAACCATGCTCATACAGGAATTTATAATAAGACTTAAAATCATCTGCAGTTATTTTCCCTAAAATTGCACCCTTATCTACTTTCCCTAAATGCTTGATCTCACCAAGTGCTCCCTTACTCCACAACGAATAAAAAGGCTTTCCTGCTTCAACGTCAGCAAGTACTCTTCTTGCAACAATTTCAACCCACTGTGTGCCAGTTACCACCTTGTCAAAATATTCTCTTTGATATGACTCTTTAACATCATCCTTCACATCATCATACGGAGTGTCATCTACCATTCGTATCTCACCAATATCAAACCCTGTAACTAGTGTGTTTGGACTATTTAATATTTCGGGATTTACTAACATGATAGTACTTCCACTTGTTTTTTCCGGGAGTCCCCAATTAAAAAAAGTGTATTTGTGCAATCCTAAACTTCTATCTAGCCCGTGAGTTCTCCCCCTGTGTCCTTCCGGCAAGTCACCAATTGGCAAAATGTCTAAACCGTCTAGATCATGTCCAGTACCATGAATTAGAGGAATTTGAGAAAGAGTTCCTTTAATTAAGCCTACTCTTCTTTGTTGCTCCGGAGAAAGAATCTGTTGCATTTCCGGGTAGTTTGAAAAGTTCTCAGCAATTTTTGTGGGTGTTACGTGAGCCGCAAGCTCTAATGGAATTTGCATTCCAGAATCAACATTGGGCATGCCTATAGAAACCTCCGGGTGATCCATGGAATAATTATACAATTACAGAAGCCTCTAGTGCGCTGACTACCGCGCGGTGCTCTTGTGGCAAATAGTATGCATCAATTTTATTTGAGATTCCTAAGCTTTCGTAATCACGATGCCAAGGAATACAGGTATAAACAAACTCTCGAAGTTCCTCATGAGTTCTGATACTGCCATTTGAAGTTTCGAGGTCAATCAAAAAAGAACCTTCCCCCTCCACTCTTGTACCGTTTATAAAGAACCCAGGTGTTGTTGGATGATAGTAGTTGGGTATCAAAGCCTTTACATCTTCCCTCATTTGAAATTGAATTAGAAAATCTGCCATTCTGAAATTCTTGGCTATGGCTTCCAAGTTTCCCAAACCTGCATCGGGATAAATGTCTTCGGCATAATTCGCTCTCATACCCCTAACCATTGACTGACCAGGCACACCAAGTGAGTCTATATATCGATCGTATTCCTCAGCTAATGCTAATTTGGCATCAGCAGCTTGGCTATCAAAAAGTGCTTTTTCAATATGCGGTCTTAGTTCTATTGGTCGCTGACTTAAATCACCAAAGTCACCGAAATGTAAGTGGTGAGGAGTTATGCCGACCCCTGCCAAATCAACTTTTTTACCTTGCAGATTAGCAATTCTTTCGATAGCACTTTCCATCGACCATTCTTGCCCACCCTCAGCTGGTATAGATACTTCTGATAAAGACATTTGGAAATTATATAACAACTTGAGGTGAAAACCAATTATAGGATACCAGATATATATCATTAAGCAATAATAATATATTGACAAACGATAAATGGATAGTTATAATGTATTTAAGTTATGAAAGTTAAATCGACTTTATTCTTAAAATTTGTATTAATCCTTATCGCTGTCGGCGCAGCCGTTGGCTTAATTTGGCTCCCTTCTACCGAAGGGAGAGCTGCAAATCTTGATCTACTCGGAATTTATTCTGATCCACTTATCATCTATAGCTATGTAGCATCTATTCCATTTTTTGTTGGACTCTATCAGGCATTTAAGTTACTTAATTTAATTGATGCGAATAAAGCCTTTTCTCAAAGCGCTGTAAATAAGCTTAAGAATATGAAGCTTGCCGCTCTAAGTCTTATTGGCTTTATTGCATTGGCAATGATTTTCATCCGCTTCTTCGCACAGGGTGATGATCCTGCAGGACCTACCATGCTTGGAATTCTTGCAGTTTTTGCTGCTTCTGTCATAGCAACAGCTGCTGCTGTATTTCAAAGACTTCTTCAAAATGCTGTAGACATCAAATCAGAGAATGATTTAACCGTATAAAAAAGAATGGCAGGATAATATAAGCAAAGCTTGTATTTTTCCTTAACGAAAAATATGGGAATAATAATTAACATTGATGTGATGCTGGCAAAAAGAAAAATGAGCGTCACAGAACTAACAGAAAAAGTAGGAATCACTATGGCCAACCTTTCTATCTTAAAAAATGGCAAGGCTCGTGCTATTCGATTCTCAACCCTAGAGGCAATCTGCAAAGCATTGGATTGCCAACCCGGGGATATTCTTGAATTTCAAAATGACATAAGAAAAGAGGTATTAGTATGAAAACAAAAAAAGCAGATATCATAATGCAAAATAAAGTATTTGGATGGCTTGCCCTTGCTACAGGACTCATCCTGACAATTCCTCTTGCTGCTATGCAATTTAGTAGTGATGTTGAATGGAGTTTCTCTGACTTTCTGATAATGGGAGTTCTTCTTTTTGGCGCAGGATCCTTATTCATCGCAATTGCACGTGTTGCTCCTAAAAAGAAAAGAATACTAATAGGAATTACAATTCTCTTAGGATTTATGTACATATGGGCAGAACTTGCAGTAGGAATTTTTACTAATCTTGGAAGTTAATAAATAGGGGTGGTTGAATGACTGGCAAATCAGCTAAAGCAAGATAAGTAAAATCATTCTTTAAATAATCTCTGATACTGGTTTTTGTATTAAATCAAAAACCAGAAACGCAGATTACTCTTATGATATAACAAGCTTCGCTTACTTAATATTAGAAAGCAGTTCGTCCATTTGACCTCCATTCCATTTCGTTATTTCTTTTCCCGTACCATCAATCTGCACAAATGTATGCTGATATGTGACGGTATATTTCTTCGCCAAATCTTTCTCTTCTTGATCTGTGTCTGGATCATTGTAGTTAACCCGAATGAGCGTTACATCTTCAGGAATTTTATCTATATTCTGAGTAAAGTTTTGGTCAGCAGGTCTACATGTCGGACACCAAGATGCATAGAAGAATAGCACTCGACGAGAGTCTGAAGCGCTATCAAGAGCTGACTTGCTGTACTGGATGTATCGAGAATCCGCCATTTTATTAGCAGAAGAGTCTTTTCCATCATCCATCATCTTGTCACCTTCCATAGCCATTTCATCTTTTTTCATCATTGCATCTTTTGGCTCCATGGATGTCTCTTCTTTCATCATTGCATCATCTTTCATCATCGATTGAGACTTTGAAGAATTTTGAGAGAAAGCATATGCACCTAAGCCAACGAGTGCTATAACTACAATAATGGCAACTATTATTATTGGATTTTTCATCTATTTAATTCACCTCCGATCTTTATAGATTCATCGTAGTAAATCAGGATATGAATGTCAAGTATCCTTTACATTTTACAAAGTAGAATGCAAGATTCACTTACATTGTAGAATGCAAGATTCACTTACATTTTGAAGTGAGAGTAGATTCGAGAGAGAAGCTTTGAAAAAACCATCGCGCAAAGTGCAATAACAAGCCACGGATCTATTTCATGCTTTAGTGCTTGAAGAATAATTCCAATTATCAGAACTCCGACACCAACAAGATATGAAATTCTTCCGGCAGTCAATATATGCATTGCCTCTCTCTCATCTGAGGACTTTTCCCGGAAGAGATATGCGGAGAAAGTCAGATACGAAATTATAAGTGCAACAATCAACATTGACACCATCGTGTCAGGCATCGCCAGATGTCCTGGATTTAAGAATAGAATTACTATTCCAAGTATTAATGTTGCACTGATTGTTTCGATAATCATATTTATTCCTATATTGTATAGGATGTTTGCTGCTACATCACAAACAATTTCTCAACTGTAGTATTAAAATACTTTGCAATTTTTAGAGCAAGCAGTACTGACGGAGTATAATTTCCTTTTTCTATTGCAATAATAGTCTGGCGAGTAACACCTACAGCTCTCCCAAGTTCCTCCTGGGTAACCTTGTTCTTGTTGCGATAATCCTGAACACAATTACTAACATGTTGATTCATGATATCGGTATTTTACATGATTTAGTACTCTTAACATAATTCCTTTAGCAAACTTCATATTCAATGAGAGTTCTTATTTCGAGGAAGAAAGAAGGCACTTATGTCTTTCAAATTTTAATACAAAAATATGTTCTTATTCCTTACGCAAAAAGAAAGCACTTTCAGCCGTTCACAAGTAATCTTTCTTCTCCGACAACAATGACTTTTTTATCTTCAACAATGATTTCTTCCCCATTTTTTAACATATACAATTTCTTACCCCTATACCAACTTTTTATATCTTCCTGTTGTCCTTCTTCAAAATGTGGGTATATATCAAAATCCACTAACCCTAGCCCAGGAATAAAATGTGCACCGTACTCTTGATCTGATGGATACCATTCTGAGATGTCCAGGGTTTTTGACGTTACCATACTTCCTGCACTAGAGCCAACATATAAAGTCCCGCCATCTAAAATTTGAGGCAACACAACATCCATCTTCCTTCTCCTCATCCAATACATTAAGTAACCACAAAGGCCACCCGCCACCCAAATAATGTCTTGATGTTGAAGTTTCTCTCTGGTTACTTCGAGTGAAGAGTCCTCTAATTGAAGTAATGTTATTTGGGCATTTAGAGTTTGGGCTAAATTCCAAGAGCCTCCATCCCTCCAAGATCCCCAAGCCTCTCCATTCGCAGCGGTCGGAATATATGCAATTCTCTTATCTCGTAGTCCGCCAACATATGAATCCAGTTTTTTAATTGTCTGAGGATTTTTTGCTTCTGATGCAAGAAACAACTTCATGAAGTGAGTATATCAAAAATCAGAAACATTGCTGAAAATGTTGGACGATTTTCGAACTTTTGATTGGTATAATTTAGCCAATGACAAAATACAAAGCAATTATTTTTGATGTTGACAGAACACTTACAATATCTGATGATTTGCAGGTTACTCAAAAAGTAATTGATACCATAACAAAAGCTGAAAAAATTATACATGTGGGAATAGCAACTTCAAGAAGCAGGAGGGAGATTGAGAGCATTTTTAAAACTGTTCCTCTCAATAGTCCATCAATTGTTAGTGGTGGTGCGCAGGTAATTAACTCAAGGTCTCATATACCATACTATGAGAGAGTGCTTTCTGCTGATACCATAAATGAAATCCAAAAGATTGCACATGAAGATGGTGCTGTTATTACTGTAGATAGTGATGGCGAGCTTATACCATTCGATGACTCCTTAGAATACGCAAAACCATTTGCAGTTTTTTCCACGACAGCACTCCGACAAAGTAAAGCAGAACAGTTTGCTCTAAAATTATCCAAAATATCTAATGTTGATATCAGATTAGCTGCCGGTTACGAGAAGAATTCTAGTTGGGTAATGGCTACTCACCCTGAGGCAACCAAACAACATGGCATAATTGAAGTTGCAAAATTGCTTAATATTCAACCTTCAGAAATAATTGGTGTAGGAGACAGCTATAACGACTTCCCCCTCCTTTCTGCATGTGGATTAAAAGTTGCGATGGGTAATGCAGCACCGGAATTAAAAGAACTTGCTGATTATATAGCACCATCCGTCGAAGATAACGGAGCAGCTGATGTAATAGAGAAATTCATTCTGTAAAAAACTTTGCTGGTGATCAGGGATTTGAACCCCAATACCGTCCTCCAGAGGGACGTGTCCTCCGACTCCGAAGGAGTTGCGCTTACATTAGACGAATCGATTGAGGGCTTTGCTGTCGTGCAGGGATTTGAACCCCAATACCATCCTCCAGAGGGACGTGTCCTACCATTAGACGACACGACAACAAAACCTTCAATTATTTACTTGATTCACTTTTTGAAGCTCTTTATTTTACTAAATTGAGGCATAAATAACCACACCTGATATAATTCGTTGTATGGCTATCAAAAAACTTACGCAGGTCGGAGATAAAGCATTACGTGCAAAAAACCTTAAAGTCAGAGACTTTTCTTCGCCAGTAATTAAAAAGGTGATCAAAGATCTGAAAGACACTATGTATGACACTGGCCTCGTAGGAATCGCTGCCACGCAAATTGGAAAGAATTTCCAAATTTTTATAACACATCCTCGTAATACAAAATCAAGAAAATTATTTAAAGAAGATATCTTTAGAGTCTTTATAAATCCTACTATTACGAAATCGTCAAAAGAAAGAGTATCTATATATGAAGGGTGCGGTAGTGTCGCTGAAGGCGAATTATTTGGACCAGTCTTACGATCTTCTGAAATAACAGTTGAAGCATGTGATGAAAATGGGAAAATCTTTTCTCTAAATTGCAATGGTCTTCTTGCAAGAGTTATCCAGCATGAGGTGGATCATTTGGACGGAATTGAATTTATCCAAAAAGTTTCGGATTACACGAAAGTTGTTTCAGGAAGTGCGTATAGAAAATCTATCAGGAATTCAAAAGAACAATTGGAAAATATAAAGATTACAAAAATTATTTCTGATTAGCCTCTTGCGGGTATCCCGGTAACTTTTCAACAAACGGAATTTGCTGCACAGAAGGGACTCCATATAATGTGCTATATACTCCCTCTATATCTTTTATCTTCAAAAAGGGTGAACGCTTTTGCGTCCTTTTGTTTTGTTGCACTTCTCCGATCGGCTTATCAAAATGCAAACTGTAAAATGTCTCAATTGTTCTTAGTAAATCTTCATCTGGATGAACAAGCCTACCGTCTTTATCAACACCCTTTGAATGCATCACTCCAAGCAAGAAGGGGGCAAATCTCCAAGCGTTCTCCAACATACTTATTGACGGATTAGGATCTAGCAAAAAATCAAATTGTGGGCTTGGGAGAAAAAATTCCACCCTATGAGAAGTTGAAGTTGTTTCTCCATGAATACCGTAGGTTTGCTCAAGAAAATTTCTAACCTCCTCATTCTCTGTGTCTGATCTTACGGTTATATTTTCTACCCCATATCTTGACCCTCTTTTTCCAAGATATTTTCCTTTCGCCATCCCCATAAAATATGCCCTTTCCCCAGGCACAAGCTCTTTTTCTTTCTTAGCTTTTTCTGTAGCGCCGCCTGCTACTACCACTTGTGCGGGCAATTCTGACAAGGACACTTCTACTGTGGAAAGAGATCGGCCAACAGATTGTAATTCAGCTGTTGAGGAAATCGTTGGCGTAAGGATCGGAACTTCTCTGAGAGTCGGATTCACTGCCTCTGCTATAAGACTATTTACATGGTCAACAGAGTATCCAAAAAATCCTGCAAGAAATTCGGGAGTATTCGCAGCACTTCCATCTTTATTTCTTTGCCCAGAAAGCATAACAAGCAACCTCTCATGATTTGCTGTCATTTGCTCAGGTGTAGGGAATTTTGCCTCTACTCCATATATATTAGGCTGAGGTGTCTGCTGAAATCCACATTCTATATTAACCATGAGGAGATATTATTCCTCAATACGTCCTATGTCAACAATGTAAAGTAAAACGTGTTCTTATTTATTCTAACTTTTTTACGTACTTTCTCTTTCTATGGTTTGTAAATTTAGAAACTTGATCAATCGCAGTATCGACCATGGCATTTCCAACAGATGAAACAATTTTTCCCGGATGTGAAAGCGTATCGAAAATATCACTCAGCTTAGACTTTATATAAAAAGTAAGTACAACCAATGTCAGGAAAAGTACCGTTAACAAAGACATTGCAATTATAGCGACCAAATAGAAAATATCCTGCAATGACATATTATTTATGATTTGCCTTCTTGGTAGAACCTTGCACCTTTTTAACTACTGATGCAGCTTTTTTATTTTTGCTTGCTTTCGCAATAGCATCCCTAGCTACTTGTTCTACTTCTTCCATACTTTTTTTCGTGTCGATAGATTTTATGTAGCCCTCTGCTTGCTTTTTGACAGTCTTAACAACGTTCTCAACTTGTTTTCTTGTCTTGGCATCGTTTGCAGCAGCTCCAGCAGCCATGCCCAGTCCAGCACCGACCACTGCGCCAGCAGCAGCACTTAGAACGGGGTTAACTTTTTGTGTTTTTTTATTCAATTGGAATCACCTCTTTTCTGCATATTAATTATCAAATCATAGGATGCTGACGTCTGAACTAATTAAGAAAAGTGAAAGAGACATGTAATAAGCGTTTGGTATACTAACAGTATGAAAAGAGTTCTTCCCGTTGTTCTATTTGCTCTGGCAATCGGTTTTTTGCTTTTCTTCTCTAGACAAAAATCAAGTATTACTCAAAAGGAACCTCCTGCTCAGAAACTCATTTCAGGTTCTTTTGACAAAACTAAATTTAAAACAGATGAAGAATGGAAGAAAATACTTACACCGCAGCAATACAATATATTACGAGAAGAAGGAACTGAGACACCTTTTACTGGTGAGCTTTTAAATGAAAAAAGGAAGGGAACATTTTATAGTGTCGGATGTGAAGAGCCAGTATTTAGATCTGAGAGTAAATATGAAAGCAATACGGGATGGCCCAGCTTTTGGGAACCAATTTCAAAAGACGCGCTGGTGCTTAGATCCGATACAACATTGGGCGTTGAAAGGATAGAGGTATTGGATAAATGTGGTGGCCACTTAGGGCATGTATTTGACGATGGTCCAGAACCAACGGGTAAGAGATACTGCATGAATTCAGCCGCCCTCTACTTCGTACCCGATGAAAAATGAAATCAAATTAACAACTAAGGACCTAGCCAAGGAGATTGAAAAAGGGAAAAAGAAAATCTCAATTGGTGCCCAGTATTACCATTACAAAAACCCATCACACACATATACTATCCTTGACCTCGCCATACAAGAAGCAACTAATAAAGTTTGTGTAATTTATAAAGCAGACTATGTTGAGGGTATAACATTTATTAGAGACCTTGATGTGTGGTTGAGTAAACCTACATTTAATGGTAAAAAGGTTAATCGATTTACAAAAGTGAAATAGACGTGGATATTATTATCAATCTCATTCTTCTGTTTTTTTTAATTTACGTTATTTATATCCTTTCTTATTCCATGTTCCTCGGAGCATCTTATGCCGCACTATCTACCAATCGCATAACAACAATGTTCCAACTTTTACAACCTGTTAAGGGCAAGAAATTTCTTGATTTAGGATCAGGGGACGGACGCATTGTAATTGCTGCAAGCATGAGAGGGCTTAAATCGTATGGCTATGAAATTAATCCACTTCTTGTTCTTATATCTCGATTTAAAATCAGGCAATCAAATAGTAAGGGTACCATTCTTCTAAAGGACTATTGGAAGGAAGATTTCTCCAAATTTGATTATGTAACGGTGTGGGGTGTGCCCCCAATGATGGGTCGACTTGAGAAAAAGTTACTTAAAGAATTAAAACCAGGAGCAAAGGTCGCAAGCAATCACTTAAAATTTAAAAATTGGAAAGTAACAAAAAAGAAAAATGACGTATACCTATATATAAAGTAGATGAAATTTAAAATACTAATTGCTCTAATAATTCTTTTAGGACTTTTTTTAAGATTTCATAACTATACTCAATACCCACCAAGAGGCGCTTCATCAGATGAATTCACATATTCATTTTTAGGGTTAAGCATTCTAACAACTGGAGTACCCACTTCTTGGTCACATTTCCCTGCATATCCAGGACTGGGGCAGAGACATGACATAAAAATAGATGGCATTCTATTTCCAATCGTTACACCCTACTTTGATCACCCCCCATTGAATGGGTTACTTGTTGGAGGATGGGCACTTATAAACGGTGAAAATACATTTCAGAAAATCTCAATCGGCACAATTCGGCAAGTACCAATAGCGCTTTGGGTAATCTCTACTATCCTTCTGCACTTTATAGCCCAAATCATTTATGACAAAAAAACTGCTGCCTGGGGGCTTTTAATTTATTCCGTAGCAACTCTTTTTGTCATGGAAACAAGAACTGTTTTTGCTGAGAATTTATTAACCCCTCTATCTCTTGGTGCTCTTCTGATTTTTCTAAAATACAGAAAGAAAATTAACATACTTCACATAATAATCTTAGCTATTATTTCCGGGTTTTCCTTCTGGGCAAAGGAGTTAGGAATAACTGTGGGAGCATCAATTTTTCTACTCATGCTTCTTGAAAAAGTAAAACTAAGACTTATCGTAATGTTTTCAGTTATTACTATTCTTATTATTTCGACTTACGCATTGTATGGTTATATTTATAACTGGGAATTGTTCTTGGCAATTCTACAGGTCCAAAGCTTTAGGGAGCTAGGCCCTAATGTCCTAAACACTCTCCTTTTTAATCCTATTATTGTAAATAAAGTCTACTTTGATGGCTGGTACTTATTAGGATTTGTGTCGCTCTTTGCAGCACTTTCTGAATTTAAGAAACATCAATATATTTTAATTCCTGCGTTTACCTACTTTTTCCTAATGATTTTCTCATTAACGCAACACGGAGAGATGGGTTGGTATATGATCCCGCTCTTTCCGTTCTTTGCACTACTTACAGCAAATCTGCTTTCAGAAAGTATTAAAAAAGGTGGCCTGTATATTGCTACAACCGCGGTATTTGTTGGGCTATTTGTTATTCGTTATTACTATGAAGCAAAGTTTGGTCTACCCACAATAGCTTTTAGGCTAATGCTTCTGGGAATGTTTGGGCCATTAATATTACTCTACTTATTGAAGAAAGAATTTCTCTTGAAGGTTTTTTCAAATACGCTTTTTTATATATTTATTGTTATGACAATATATATAACGTATTACTACATTCATCCACTCTAGAATAGATGCTCTTTTGGAGCATTCTTCTTCATGACGCTAAAAGACAATACAAGACATACGAGTATTACAAAAGAGCTTATGAGAAAAGGCAATGGAAGGTATGCAGTTGCTAACACTCCTGCTATTATTGGGCCCATGATATTTCCCAAGCTTACATAAGACGCGTTAATTCCCTGAATAGAGCCTTGGGATTTTTCATCTGTTTCTTTGGAAAGTAGTGTCTGCACAAGGGGCGCAACAAAAGAATTTGCAAGCCCAGAAAGCACTATTATTGCTAAGAATATATTTATGCTTGTCGTAAAGAATATAAGAAGATACGAGATGGCAGAAATGGCAAGCGCAATTGAGAAGGCTTTTTTCTCGCCAAAAAATCTTACCGCTCGTTGAAGAATAAATAATTGCGTTATAAGACCAATAACTCCAAAAAGTGTAAATAATAGAGCAATTTGATTTGGACTCATATGAAGAACCTTTACAGAGAATGGTTGAAACGCAAATATGAACATCCCGAGAGCAACGTTATATATGAGGGATATGAGAAGTGTTAACCCTACATTTGGATCCACAACAGCACGCGCCATTTTTGGAAAATCAAAAATCTTACCCTCGCTTACTTGACCGATGTGTTTGTTGGTCTCTGGTAGGAAAAAGTACGTTATAAAAACTGCAAGCAACGAAATTCCAGCGGCTATCAAGAATGGCACATGCAATCCAAAACCTACAGTTGCAGCCGATATTGCTGGTCCGAATACAAAACCGAATCCAAACGCAGCTCCTATAATTCCGAATCCCTTTGCTCTATCCTTGGGAAGAGTTGTATCTGAAATAACAGCAGAAGCGACCGGAATATTCCCGGCTGTAATTCCATCCAATGCCCGAGCCAAAAATAAAATTAACGCACTTGGCGCAAAAGCAGCCATAACGAAAGATACTGTTGTGCCAACAATTGATGCCACAAGCAACGGCTTTCTTCCATACTTATCGGAAAGACGTCCAATGAATGGAGTTGCTATAAATGAGCACAACGAGAATAAGGCGAAAAGCAGTCCGTTTTGAAAATCTGTAAGACCAAATTTCTGAGAGTAAGAATAAATAATCGGAATAATAATCCCGTAACCCAATGCATTTACAACAGCTATAAGCCCAATGATCGCTAAATTCTTATTTTCTTTAATTGACTGAATGCGTCTTTTTATCATGAATATCCATTATATAGAAAGCTATTCAACTTTGATATAATGAATAAATTCAGGCAGGATGCGGTTCACACGCCATAAGGCATACTTTATTATCCTACTGCCCATTCTTATCTACTTTCATTTTCGTGGCTTAATAGTTCATGACGAGGGATATGTACTAAATAGTGCTGAAAAATTTTTACAAGGACTTATTCCTTATAGAGATTTCCACTTCAGCTACACCCCAATTAGCATATTTCTAACAACCCTATCTTTCCTAATTTTTGGATCAAGCATCTTTTCTTCACGCATTTTGATGCTTATTCTAAGCGTTGCCTCTACCCTGCTCATTTACAAAATAGTAAAACTTACCGCCAAGAAAGATCTTTATGCATTCTTGTCTGTTCTTCTTTATATCTCTTGGGGACCAAGCCATATAAATTTTTCATGGCCGGTCATGTTTGTTATACCTTTTGCTTTACTCTCAATTTATTTAACTCTTTTATATTCAACAACAAGGATTTATTTTCTGCCATTTTTAGTCGGCTTTTTATCATTTATGGTCTTTCTATCAAAACAAAATTTTGGGATTATTTTTCTTCCAATAGCAATTCACTTTATTATTTTTAACAAGGATAAATTTCAAAAGGTACTTGAACTTTTCTACGGATATGCCTGGGGAATTATAATTTTTGTACTATATCTTTTAACAACCCAGTCCTTTCCTGGATTTATCTCCGACTTTTATACATTTACCATACAGAAGGTTCTTATCAATCAAGACATTACAACCTCGATACTTTTTATAGACACCCCAATCCAGACAATTTTTCGGGCAGGATTGTATTTTGTTCTCCCCCTACTTTCCGTTCTATGCATATTTATCCTCATATATAGGAAACGATATCAACTAGTGTTTGTACCTACAATAACGCTTTTGTTTTTCGTCATTGGCATGCGCCCAACCAGTGACTATGTACACCTAGTACCTCTTTTGTCACTCCTCGGATTGCCAGCTGCAATTATAATTAATAAATTACCCCTTCCATCTGTCAAAGCAGCAATGTATGTGCTTCTTGTAACAATGATTGCGACAGGATTTCAAACTGCACTTTTCAAGGGATATTATCGATGGGATACAGTGCTTTCTGAGAATAATTACTTCCTTTCGGACAAGGCGAATGTCTATACAAATAGGAAATTTCTTTCAGAATATAGCGATATAAAATCAGCTATTACTAGTTACTCTCAAGAAGGAGAATACATCTATTTTGATACATACGCTCCACTACTTTACTTTCTACTAGATCGTCCTCAACCCAACCCATATGATTTCCCTGGATTTATTCCAGATGCAGAGTATCAACAACTTTCTATTTATTCGTTAGTTGCAAAGGATGTAAAGATTGTATTTCTTACTGACAGAAATCCAAACACATCACTAAGAAAACATGTTATTGAAAAGTATACGTTTATCAAGAAAATCGGAGATTATTACCTCTACCTAAAACCTTGACATATAAGCATGCTAAAAGTAATATGAGTTCATGGCAACTATTGATGATTTCGCGAAGTTAGAATTTAAAATAATTACTGTCCTTGAAGCTACTCAAATGGAAGGTTCTGACAAGCTTTTAAAATTAATTGTTGATTTGGGAGACGAGAAAAGACAAATACTTTCCGGCATAGGAAAAAGCTACCAGCCAGAGGACATAATAGGCAAGCAACTAGTAGCAATAACCAATTTGGAACCCAGGATGATGTTGGGCGAAGAAAGCCAAGGCATGATACTTGCAACAGGTGACGATCTTGATAATATCACCCTCCTGCAACCAGCAAAAGAAGTAGCACCGGGATCAAAAGTACGATAACCTATGGCAAAAAATGACGAAGCACAATTTCAAGTTAACCTTAATCCTGAGAAGGTAAGTATTTTATATACCGATACCGTTTTTATGAACGTGAATGATGATGGAGTAACTTTTGATATATGTCAGAAGGTTGGAAATTCAACACAACTTCAGGTAGTATCACGCATAGGCATGAGTCGTGAGCATGCAAATAAATTCGTAAAAAAGCTTTCTGAAATACTTGCGCTAACCCACGGCCACTCGGATACTAGAAACAAAAACTAACTGATTAAGTGATTAAGTGATTTAGGATTAAGCGAATAGAGAGAGAAGACGAGGAACGAGAACTATTACCCCTACAACTACAGCAAATAAAGCAGATAACAGCACTGCGGCGGCCGCGATATCCTTTGCGATACGAGCTTCTTTGCTATGTTCTATTTTGATTAAATTTGTCATTTCCTCAATTGCAGTATTGAGCATTTCACAAATTACTACAAAGAAAATCGCAAAAATTACAAAAAGGAGTTCTGCGGTTGGAACTTTTAGAAAAAAACTAATTATAAAAACCAAAAAACCAACGACTAAATGGAATCGTACATTTTGGTCAACTGTAACTGACAATTTCAGGCCATCAAATGCATATCCAAATGATCTAATAAATTTTGCGATGTCCATTACACAAATAATTGTACTACAAACACACCAATTAACGTCAACAGTATACCGCTTGCCGCACCCACAATTGTCTCAGGCAACGAATGACGCTTCTGCTTAATACGTGCCCAAGCGGATATTGGAATTAGGAGTATTAGAAAATATGACGGGCCTCCGTATACCAACATTATTCCAGTAACCATAGCAGCCACAGATGCTACATGAATACTTGCCTTTATTTTTCTGTTAATTAAGTCCAGAAGTACAAGAGAAATTGTGAATAGGACGCTTGCACCTACAAGAGCGTCAGGGCCATTCTGGGAATGAATGTAATATGCAAAAATTAATATTACAACCACTGCAAATGGGTATAAAATAACACGCTGTTTTCGATTTGAAACATCAAGGTTATTGAAAAATTTCTTTCGTACACCATACAGGACAAATAATGATATTACTCCTGAGAAAATCAGCGAAATTATTGTCCAATAAACAGCGCTGCTCAAGTCATTTGTAGAGCTTAAGACGATCAAAAAAACTCCTGGGATTGCAAGGAGAATTGGATGAAGAATGATTCCTATTAGTTTGGGCAGATTCATATTATCTAAGAAGGGCAAGAGTTCTTTCCCGTCCTAGTATTTCAAAAACTTCACCCAAAGGCAAACCCCCCTTACTGCCAGTCAAATCTTGATAGATTTGAGGAAATTTTATATTGCCGTTCTTCATAAATTCTATAATTCTTTCTATTATTACGTTGTTAACCCATTGATCTTCTGAAATACTTTCAAGCATCAAGCTAAAATTCTTCAGAAGATCAGTTCTTTTCTCAACAGGCCTTAGGAAGGGAGCAACCATAGAAGTAAAATCGGCAAGCGTTTTGATTCTTGTCTGGGCACTGCCAACAAATTTTAAAAAATCATTATCATCAATTCCGTTTTTAACAGCTGGATCAAATTCCACAAGTCTTCTCCCCAATTCCTCAACGCTTAACATGCGAAGATATTCCCCGTTCATCCACATAAGTTTTCTTTCATCAAAAATTGATGGAGAAGAATTCACTTTATCTAATGAAAAACTCTTTATAATTTCATCTTTAGTCAAAACCTCACGATCATCTTTCGGAGACCAACCCAACAGCATTAGATAGTTAAGTAATGCTTCAGATAAATACCCCTCTTTTTTAAAATCCAACACTCCCTTTGCTCCCCTTCTTTTTGATAGTTTTTTTCCATCCGTTCCCATAACGTTTGGCACATGTGCAAATACTGGTGCGTCCCAACCAAATGCTTTATACAAAAGAAGGTGTTTTGGAGTTGATGGTATCCAATCTTCTCCACGAATAACATGGGTTATTTCCATTAAATGGTCATCAACTACATTTGCGAGGTGATAAGTAGGAAATCCATCAGCTTTAAGAATTATGAAGTCCTCCACATTTGATAAATCATAAGTAACTTCTTTATCTCCAATTGCATCAGTCCAAGAGATCGTCCCTTCTTTACTTACTATAAAGCGAATAGCACCTTCCTCAACTCGAGCTTGCTCCTTTTCTACTAACTCTTCTGCATACTTTTTATATTCTCCTAACCTTTCTGACTGAATCACAAAATCGTCCCACTGAGCTCCAAGCCACAGAAGACCTTCTTTTATTATCTCTTCTGCTCCCTCGACCTTACGTGCTTGATCAGTATCTTCAAGTCTTAGAATGAACTCTCCACCGGTAGACTTTGCCAAAAAATAGTCAAATAGGGCTGTTCTAACGTTACCAACGTGGGGAATTCCTGTAGGACTAGGAGCAAATCTAACTTTCACCATATTTGCATTTTAATCTAATCTTCTCCTATACTCAATATGAGCACAAAATATGGCGAGCTTAGTTTTGATAACACGAGAGGGACGTTTACTTCTAAAAGTAGGTGGGATTATATTTGGTATTCTTTTTGTCCTATTTCTTTTTGTACAGGGAGGAACGATGATACGGGATGCAATGTTCCCAAAGCCTCCCCCAGCACCAGAACAAGCGTTTGGAGAGCTACCACATCCAAAATTCCCAGAACAATCTCCAGAGATTCTAGAATATAAGCTCAATACCGTTGACGGACTACTTCCTGTTCTTGCTAAAGATAATAGAGTAAATATTTACAAGATAAAACAGAACAAACCAAATCTCCTAGCCCTTCAGGATGCAAAGAATACTCTAGATTCCGGAAATTTTGTAGAGAATCAACTAAAGCTTTCTGATACTTTATATCGTTTTACCCAGTCAAGGACAGGAGTAATCATTGAATATGATATTGTGAGTAAGAATTTCTCACTTACTTCAAATTATTTTGGTAATCCATCGCTTGTTGCAACAAATCTCTTACCTTCAGAAGAATCAATTCTTTCAGATATAGAATCTTTTCTACATACTATTGATGCAAATATTGAAAATATTGATTTTGAGAAGTCAAAAGTTGAATATCTAGAAGAACAGAACGGTGTCCTTGTAACAGCACAAAACCTAGGGACTGCGCGCTATGCGAGAGTAACACTCCTTCAAAAGCCAATAGATGAATATGGAATTGTATTTGGAGGACCAAATGGATCAATTCTTAATTTCCTTGTATCTTACCCCTCCTCAAGTCTTCAAGTACTAGAAGGTATATTCTTCAATCCAGAGGCGGACTTAGAAGAAAAAAGTGACTATTGGATAAAAAATACAACACAAGCTTTTGAAGATCTTAAAGCAGGAAAGGCATATCTTATAAACCCTAATAAATTAACTTCTATTGATATTACAACTGTAGAACTAAAATATTACCTAACAAAAGACACCACCGATTTCCTTCTCCCGATATATGTATTCTCTGGAAATAACTTTACTGCGTACGTGGATGCTCTTCCGGAGGCAGTCCAAACTCAACCTTCTCAACAATAAAACTCATCAAGTCTTTTGTATCATAAAATCTATCCTGACTTTTAAGAACTGACACTACAAATGTAGAATCCCCTTTTTTAATAGCAGTAAGCAGCACTCCTCCTGCTTCATTTGTAAATCCGGTTTTGATTCCTAACACATTATCGTATTGTAAAAGCTCATTAAGATTTTTTAAGAAGAATGCATGGGTATTTGTCCGATTATTCACTACGATACTTTTAGTTTTAACTATCTCAGCAAACATTTTGTTCTCCATTGCATATGCCCCCAAACGAGCTAACTCTTCTCCCGTTGTGTAATTACCATCCTCATATCCTGCAGGATCAAGAAAATAAGTATTAAATAAGCCCAACTCCTTTGCCTTCCTATTCATATCCGCAACAAAATCAGCAGTACCATTCTTATAATAATAAGAGAGTGTGTATGCTGCGTCATTTCCTGAGGGGAGCATCAAACCATATAGTAAATTCTTGACACTAACCTGCTCTCCAGGAGCAAGATGCATTTTTGAGCCTTCAATAGAATATATATTTAGAGGAACGGTTAGATATGAGTTAATATCGTAATAATCCATTACAAGAATTGCGCTCATAACTTTTGCAGTAGATGCCGGGGAAAATCTTAAGTTCTTATTCTTACTTGCAACGACGGTTCTTGTAGTCATATCGTAGACAACGTAAGCAGAAGCCGAAGCATTGATACTATCAATATCTTTTGGCAAGGGGACTGAGCTTACCTCTATGTACTTACTTGAAGAAGTAGGCAATGACAGGGAATATATTCTTTGAAAATAGAAAATAATAACTGCGACAGCAGCTACATTCAAAAGCAGCAAGATTATTACAGTATCAAAAAAATGAGCTTTTGAAAATTTTTTGTTATTTTTGGCTGAGGGTTGAGAGTCTTTCATCTATTCTCTCCATATCTCTTGGAAATAATGATGCTTCACGGACATTTTGCAAATTTAACATATGCATTGTGATTCTCTCCAGCCCAAAAGAGAAACCACCCTCAGGAGGCATACCAAATTCAAATGCCTGAAGATACAATTTAAAATTCTTAGGATCCATATCGCGAGCTTTAATTGCATCTAAAAGTTGCTTGTAGTCATTAATTCGTTGACTCCCGCTTGAGATCTCAACTCCTCTAAAAAGTATGTCAAAACTAAGGCTTACTTCTGGATTTTCGGGATCCGGCATGGTGTAGAACGCCCTTTTCTTGGTAGGAAAATGTGTTATTGTCACAAGATCGGATCCATGATTTTTAAGTGCCCATGCACAAATATCTACTTCGTCCTGCGGTGCTAAATCTTTTTCGCCAATCACATTTCGCCCGTATTCTTTTGTAATTATTTCCTGTGCTTCAATCAAAGTAAGTCTTGGAATTTTTCCAAATGCGATTTTTTCAATTCCATACTCTTTAAGAATTCCCTCTGATTCCTTTTCCGCAAATTTTAATGTTTCTGTAATTACACCTTCCAAAATATCCAATAGCTCTGGAAAATCTACAAAACCAATTTCCATATCCATTTGGGTATTTTCTGATAAATGTCTAGTTGTAACAGATGGCTCTGCGCGATATGCATGTGATATTGTATAAACCCGCTCAAATACGGGTACCATCATTTGCTTATATAATTGAGGGCTCTGCGTAAGATATGCGTTGTATTCATAATAAGCGACTCTAAATACCTCTGCTCCTCCTTCTGTTGCAGATGCAGAGATTGTCGGTACCACAATTTCTGTCCCACCTACATTTTCTGCAGCATTTCTAAAACCTTTTAATATTGCTGCCTGGACTTTAAAAATACCAGCAATCTTTTGGTTTCTTAACGTTAACGTACGAAAATCTAATAAAGTGGGGAGTTGTAAATTAAGTTCTGTGCCACCCATATCAAATGGCATTTCATTTGCCTTTGACACAATCTCACAAGGAGTCGTTAGCTCCATCTCAATTCCTCCTAAAGGAATTTCGTGATTAATATAACGCTCACCACGTTCTTTTATGAGTCCTTCAATTTTTACTACAGTCTGCGCTGATACATTCTCTAAAGAGGCAACTGTCTCCGGAGTCGCGGCAACAACTTGGATAATCCCTGTCATGTCCCGGAGATCAAAGAAGGCAATTTTCCCGTGGCTTCTTACTCTCTCAATAAATCCAAATAATGTTACTGTACTCCCAACTTTTGAAAGGGCATCAGTTGCCAATACACGATTTTGCATAATAGCTGTATCATACCATATTTCGCTTCAAAAAGCCGCTTGACACTTCCTTTTTTAATGTATAGAATAATTACTGTTGTGAAAATATTTAGACAAAACCACGCCAATAATAACTCCTTTAAGGTCATTACGACCTAGGGGGCTTTTTTGCGCTTTTGCAGGAAAACTCCCTCCTAGAAGGGAGTTTTTTTTGGGGAAAAATATGCCATTACAATTAGAACATAGAATAGCCGCAGCAACAGAAGCTCAACTTGAGTTTGATAATTTATTTGCTATGGCTAAGATTCATAGGGGCAGAGCTACTCTAAAAATTGAAGGGGATGAAAAAGTAATAACGGTAACACCATCAGCAGACTCAAAACCTTTCCACGAGAGTTTTTCGTATTCAGAACCCATAGAGCCTTTAGCTTGCGAAGAGACCCAGAGATCGAGAAACGAATACTTATTACATCATGCACATGAATACTTTCTTAAATTATCTTCAAGTGAATCGGCAATTGCAGTCCCCTTACAACTTAGTCAAGCAGAATCTGTTTGCGGTTAGTTTTTTATATCTTTTATTTTTAGCTGTGGGGTTATTTTTCCATTCCATTCATTAACATCCACTGTATAGGCGATATCGATCTTGTCACCGATTACCACATCTGATTTGTCTGCAAAATTGAAAGCGACAGCATCGATTACTTTTTGGTCCTCTCTTACTTTCATCTTTAAGTGATTCTGGGTTTTCCCAATTTTTCTAATTTCGACTATCTCCACATTGTAAGAAGCAAAGGTTGGTTGAGGGTTTCCCATTCCATATGGTTCGAGCACACCAATCTCATCAATGAATTTTACCGTAATCAGACTAAAGGGAATTACCGTATCGATTTTAAGAATTCTATTTAATAGATCATCAGTGACAACACCTTCTGATGCTTTTGCTAATGCTTTCGAAAATTCTTCAAGACGTGAGGTCTCTACGCTAAATCCTGCAGCCATAGGATGGCCACCAGCTTCAACCAATGTGTGACCAATTGAGCGCAACAACTCGATTATATTAACCCCAGCAACCGATCTTGCAGAACCTTTTGAAATTTCCTCACCAACTGATATTGCAAATGCCGGCTTATAACTGCTTTCGACTAAGCGGGAAGCTATAAGCCCAACAACACCTGCATTGTAATTATCACTTTGTACGATGATTATTCGCTCGCTATACAGATTTTGTACGGCAAGAAGTTTTGCATGGCTAACCGCTTCTTCAGTCATGTCTTGTCTGTCTTTATTAACTCCTGCAAGCATTTGAGAAAGTGCATGAGCCTTTTCCTTGTCCTTCGTGCACAAAAGACGTAGCGCGTTCATTGCGCTTTGAATTCTTCCAGTAGCATTTAGTCTTGGTGCAATAACATGCCCTATCGTATATGTTGAAACTGTATTCTCTTCAACTGATGCTTCACGCAATAGCGCTTTTATTCCAACTCTCTTTGTTGATTGAAGAAGCTTCAGGCCATGACTTACGATTGCCCGATTGTTACCTACCAATGGCACTAGATCGGCAACTGTTGCAAGGCATGCCAAAGAAAGTTTTTCATGTATTACTTCTTTTGTTTCGAATGCTAATTCTTTTGCTAACACCCATGCAATACCCGCTCCACAAAGACTTGTTGTGTGAATTGTTGCAATGGACGCTGGTTTCTTTTTTTCCGCTACATGGTGATCAGTAACAATTACATCAATTCCTTTTGTGTTGGCGTAATCAACTGCGCTATAAGCAACAATTCCATTATCAACTGTTATTATTAATTTCGTTTCAGGATTTTTAGTCAATATATTATCTATCCCCTTAATCGAAAGGCCATACCCTTCATCGGCCCTATCAGGAATATAGGGTATTACTTTTTTTGTCTTCGAATAGAGCGTCTCCCAAAGAATAGCGCTGGCACAAATTCCATCTACATCATAGTCGCCATACACAATTACTGTCTCGTCTTCTTGAATTGCTTTTTGAATCCTTTTCTTAAACACAGCAAATTCCTTTGCTGATATATTTGAAGATTCTAATGTAACGTTTGTTAATAAAGGCTTTAGAAATGTTGTATCTTTTTTTATATCGATACTTCTATTCTCAAGTAGTATAGAAAGCACTTTTGAAGCCGTTAATTCTACATCTTTTTTGTCTTGCGGGTGAATAACTTTCCAGGTTTTCATGATATACTCAAGTAAATAACCTAACAATAATAACACATGCTCGACTCCATTAACCCCGAAGTAGTTGCTATCTACGAAACGCTGAAAAAGGCCAATTTTGAGGCATACCTAGTAGGTGGGTGTGTTAGAAATTTACTAATGAACCTCCCAATTGCTGACTGGGATATGACGACAAATGCGACACCGGAGGAAATCCAAAAAATATTCCCTGATTCATTTTGTGACAATGAGTTTGGCACTGTAGGAGTCAAATTGTCTGATGAAAGTACTGAGAAAAAATATGTCGAAATAACTACATACAGAACTGAGGCAGGATATAGCGATCATAGACATCCAGGAAAAGTAGAATGGGGTAAAACTCTGAAGGAAGATATCGTAAGAAGAGATTTTACCGTAAATGCTCTTGCAATTGAAATTGAAGATGGCAGGACAAATATAATTGACTTTGTTGATGGTCAAAAAGACCTTGCCAATAGAACTCTTCGAGCAGTAGGAAATGCAGACGAACGATTTAAAGAAGATGCATTACGACTCATGAGAGCGGTCAGGTTTTGCTCCCAATTAGACTTTGAGATTGAGAAAGATACTTTTGAAGCAATAAAAAAAGATGCTCATCTCATAACTCATATTTCTGGTGAAAGAATTAGAGATGAACTTCTCAAGATTCTTTCAACCTCCAGGTCTTATGATGGCATCATGCTGTTGGATGAAATAGGGATACTGGACATAATTTTCCCCGAGCTTCTTCGAGGAAAAGGCGTATCCCAAGCAAGACCAGGCCGACATCATACAACGGATGTTTTTACACACAATGTTCTTTCTATGAAAGAATGTCCAACAACGAATCCAATTGTAAAATTAGCCGCCCTTCTTCATGATGTGGGAAAGCCATATGTTGCTTCAGAAGATAATGAGGGATTTGTAATTTTCTACAACCATGAAGTAGTTGGTAGCAAAATTGCAAAAGATATTGCAGTGCGCCTAAGACTCTCAAACATGCAAAAGGAAAAAATATATACTTTGATTCGTTGGCATATGTTCACAGTTGATGAGCATATTACCGACAGTGCAGTAAGGCGTTTCATAAGAAGGGTTGGTCTTGAGAATGTTAAGGACATGATGGATCTTAGAATAGGAGACCGCTTGGGAGGCGGAACCCAAACAGCAGAAAGCTGGCGTCTTAAGAAATTTAAAGAGCGGCTGGAAGAACAACTGCACCCACCCTTCTCTATAAATGATCTAGAAATTGACGGAAATGATATTATGAAGGAATTAAATGTGAGTCCTGGAAAAGGAGTTGGAGATATACTTAGAATTCTTTTTGAAGAAGTCGATGAAGACCTTACAAAAAATAACAAAGAATATTTAATTCAAAGACTCCATGAGATCTCAAAGAATAATTAAATTTCTAAAAGATTACTACCCAGCAATAATAATCTTTGGAATTTTTGCAATTTCTTATCTTTTGCTTGCGATTATTAAGCATAACAATTACCTAACTGGATACGATCTATCCATTATAGATCAAGCAATTTGGAAATATTCTCAATTTAAGAATCCCATCACCACAACTCATGTCTACTATGACACACCAATTTACATCGATCACTTAGAGTTAATTTTTATACTGATTGCACCATTGTACTGGTTATTTAATACAGTTCTTACACTTATTGTTCTTCAAGTTATTGCCGTAATTGGAAGTGGAGTAGCAATCCTACTACTTTGTAAAATATATAAGCTAACAACATTTGTAAGTTATGCAATTACAATTTCGTTCCTTTCCTTCTTTGGAATCCAATTTTCTATTTGGTCTGATGTACACAGCCTGCTTTTTGCACTCGTGTTTATGTCCTGGTACGTATATTTTCTGGAGAAAAAGTATACAAAAAGTTCATTGCTTTTTCTTGTTCTTGCAATAGCTTGCAAGGAAGATATAGCTCTACTCACTCTAATAATCAGCTTCGTATATTTTATAAAAAGAAAAGACAGAACGACACTTATCTTTTCAGCGCTATCGTTAGTTTATCTAGGCATCCTCTTTTTTATATACTTTCCAACAGTAGTTCCTGATGGTTATAGATTTGCAAATTCTGGTGGTCTCTTGTCAGACATTAATCCAACATACCTTCTAAACACCCCTGATAAGCAAAAGTCATTTCTCTATTCTTTGGGATGGTTTGGTTTTATTCCCCTTGCAGCACCTTTGTATTTGTTACCGTTCTTAGGCGATCTATCACATTACTTTGTAATAGCCAATGGCGTTACAAGAACTGAAAATATATTCCTTCATTACAGAAGCACTACAGCGTTATTTTTAACTATACCTACTATTATTTTTATTTCTCGACATAAAAAACTTAATAATTGGAAGGTTGGACTATATCTTCTGTTGTGCGCAGCATTCTTTCAATATTATCTTCACCTCCCACTCTCTTATCTTACAAAAAATTGGTTTTGGGAAAAGAATAACGACGCTTCCAATATCAGCAAGATGATAGCTCTCTTACCCTCAAATGCATCAGTAGCCACTCAAAACAACATTGCGCCTCACATAGCTCATAGAGATCAAATATTCCTCCTATTTCCAAATCAAAAGGATTTTACTGTTGATTCACCATGTAAAGCCACCACTTGTCGGTGGTTCCGCGTTGGTGACACTCCCTCTTACCTTTTAATCGATCGTGGGGACAGCTGGAATATTCTACACTACTTAGGTACTAGGGAAGAATTTCTTGAGGGAATAGATAACCTTGAAAAAAATGGCAATATCAAACTTCTCCAAAATAATGGCACGTCATATCTGTACAAAATTGTTAAAAAAATATAAACAACCTCTTTGCGATAAAGATCGGCGACAATCTGATATAATAACAATATGTTAAAGGACACTATTCAGAATGATTTAAAGAATGCCATGTTTGCAAAAGATGAGCAAAAACTCTCCACAATTCGTATGCTAAAATCTGCACTCCAATATTTTGAAATACAGAAGGGCGGAGCAGGATACACAGCGACAGATGAGGATGTTATCGAAGTTGTTGGACGAGAAATTAAGAAAAGGAAAGAGTCAATTGAACTCTATGAAAAAGGTGGTCGACAAGAACTCGCAGATAAGGAAAAAAGTGAGCTAGAAATGCTTTCAGCGTACCTTCCAGAGCAACTAACTGAAGACGCAATTCGTAAATTAGTAGCAGAAGCAATTACTGCATCGGGTGCTTCTCAAATGTCTGATATGGGAAAGGTTATGGGAATACTTTCTTCACAAACCAAAGGAAAAGCTGATGGAGGACTTGTATCGTCAATTGTTAGAGAAAGTCTAGGACAATAGCACCTCAAGAAACTCTTTACCACCTGGAAGACTCTCATACTTTATATAATCCTCAATATTAACCCATCTTGTTTCTTCAACATGATGATCACTAATTCTCTTCTCTTCATGTACAAACTCACACTCGTATGCAAATAGCAGAGTTTGCTGTGTTCCCCATTCATAATCCCAATACACAGTCTGAGCCATTGGTAAAAGTCTCTTAACTCTAGCTGTAACACCAGTCTCTTCCTTTATTTCCCTCACTACTGCCTCTTCTGGTGTTTCACCAAAATCGACCTTACCACCTGGAAATTCCCACTTTAGATGCACTGCTTTAAGCTCTGGCTCTGATCTTTTTACAATGAGGATTTTATCTTCCCTTACAACCAGTCCCACAAAAACAGTTATTTGACGATTCGTAGATTTCACTTTTTCTTTTTCTTTATTCTAAAAAGCTTTGAGAGCTTAAAGCCTTTCTCATCTAGCTTATGCCACTCAACAAGAACCGCAGATGCAATGAAAATTGAGGAGTATGTTCCGGTGATAAGACCAATTAAGAAGGCAGCGATAAACCATCTAATAGACTCTCCACCAAAAAGTATTAAGGCAATTAACACTAAGATTACTGTTAGTGACGTGTTAAGAGATCTAGCAAGAGTCTCGTTAAAACTGTCGTTTACAACCCGATCAAATGAATGATCATGGACGTTCTTTAATAAGTTCTCTCGAATCCTATCAAAAACAACAATCGTATCATGAACAGAAAATCCCATTATTGTAAGAACTGCTGTTATAAATAATGAATCGATTTCTACATTTAGCAGTAACCCAAACAAAGAAAAAGCACCTAGAACAATGACAACGTCATGCATAAGAGCAATTATTGCGCTTATTCCAAATTTCCAAGAAGATACAGGCTTTGAGACTTTTCGAAAAGCAAAAGCGATATAGAGAGTAATTGCAACAATAGCTATTAATACCGCTTTTAGGGCGTTTGCCTTTGCCTCGCTCCCTATTATTGGACCGAGCGTATCAAAACTTTTCTCTTTCAAGGCGATCTTATCATCAGAAAGCTTTGCAAGGAGATTATTTTTTGTTGCGTCGGTTATTGTATTGGTTCTTATAACAATGTCTTCAGTAGAATTCTTTGTTATTGACACTACATCAACCTTCTGGCGCTCTATAATAGTCTTAACCCTCTCTGTATCAATTGCAGTATGATCAATCGATACTACTTCAAGCTTTGATCCCCCTGTAAATTCTATTGAGAGCTTAAAGCCAAAAAGAATGATTGAGACAATACACAGTAAGCTCAATAGACCTGATACGGTTAAAAATATTCTTCTTCGTCCGACAATATCCATATTATTTTTTTATTGCTTTAATCTTTTTTTCTTTTGTATCAAAAACACTTAGTAGATTCCTTGTAATTGTGATTGCTGAGAACATAGAAATTATAATACCGATAAAAAGAGTAAGAGCAAACCCCCGAACCAAACCGCTACCAAAATAGAAAAGAATTATGCACGTAATTATACTTGTAACATTTGAGTCCCTAATTGATGTCCATGCTCTTGAGAATCCATTTCTAAGCGCGATATCGCGGGGCTTACCTCGTCGCAATTCCTCTTTCATCCTCTCAAAGATTAAGATGTTAGCGTCCACTGCCATTCCTATTGATAGGATAAATCCTGCAATACCAGCAAGGGTCAGTGTTACTGGAATTAATTTATAAACAAATAACGTTACTATTGTATAAACCGCCAAAGCTACACATGCGATAACTCCTTCTTTTCTGTAGATATATGTCATAAAAAAGATGATAGATGCAAATCCAATAAGCGCAGCGAAAATGCTTTTATGCAAAGAGTCTATTCCCAATGAGGGACCAACTGATTTTTGGGCAATAACTTCTAATGGAGCAGGTAGCGCACCAGCATTTAAAGCAATGCTTAAGTTCTTTGCCACATCAGTTGTAAAAGATCCAGTAATAACTGCTGTACCATTAGCAATTTCTGTCTGGACTACAGGCGCACTAATTACTTGGCTATCCAAAACGATCGCAACAACTTTTCCAATGTTTCTTTTGGTTATTTCATCAAAGTATCTTGTCCCCTGACCAGTAAATTGAATTTGAACTTGGGGCTTACCCGTTGTTTGATCGAATACTACTGTTGCCTTCTGCAAATCCTTACCCGTTAACTTCGTCGGCACTGGGTTTTCCCCAAGTAGCTGCCCCAAGACTGCAATAATGGAATTATCAGGAATAGAATCAGTTGCTTCGAATTTCGTGCCTCCGCCCTCCCAAAATGAAAGCTGTGCTGTTTGGCCAATTAAGTTTATTGCCTGACTTACATTGGACATGCCGGGAAGGTCAACTATAATTCGGTACTCATCTCCGATTTTAAGCGTCTGAATTTGAGGTTCTGACACGCCAAGGTAGTTGATACGTCTTTCTATAACGTCGCGTGCTGATTCAAATGCCTCTTTCTCCTGTCCCTTGGCAACGTCTTTCATTATTACTCTATAAGTAAGCTGAGTACCCCCTTGCAGATCAAGCCCCAGACGATAAGAGAGATCTTTTTCGATTCTCAGAGCACCCAATGGAATAGAAATTTTAGCTGGATCAAAAACGAAGTTAGCAATTTCTTTCTCTTTTTCAATAAAAGGGATCTTAACAGATCTCAAGTCTATCTTTCCTGGAAGATCCAAGATCAATAACAAGAACGAAATAACGAATATAATAATTACAAATACTTTTGGTCTTCTCATGGAAAATTATTCTTTGACTAGCGACTCTTCGTCTCCAATAAGCATAACTCGAGAGCCGTAGATAATGGAAGATATGAACGGATCACGCCTAGACTTTCGGAAATTAAATTCATCCTCATTCATAATTGTATAATTAATTTCTCTTTTCTTCACCTCTTCTTCTTTTTTAATAATAAGAGACAATTCCGGTAACACTACAACTCCAACGACTAACAGATCAACACTCTCACCATTATTTTCAAGGTTTCTCGCAAAGTCACCTGACAACATTGCATACTTTATTCTCCCTAGTTTTGCTCTATTTTTTAGGATATCTCGCCCCAACCCAGATTCTTTTGCATATACCTTTATCAAATCGTAATAGAATGGGTAGGAAGAATCCAATGAATAGTAAACTCTGTTGGCACGAGCTTCACGATTAAGAATACCTTTTTTCTCAAGAAGCATTAACTCTCGCCTCACAGCGTTTATTTCCTCATCAACACGGCGAACAATCTCTCGGACATGGAACATTTCACCAAGGTGACCCAGGAAAAGATGCAGGATTTTTATGCGGGTTTTGGAAGTAATGAGATCTTCAAACATACTAATCTGAGTACATATATTATACTACAGAAGAAGAACATTCAACAGTAAAAAGGGGAGGAAAATCTATTTTACTACGACTGTTGTGTCGGGAGCTACAATTTCAAACCAGATTTGCCCTTTGTTAAATTCTATGTCTTTTCCTCTTTTGTCTTTTACAAAAAGATGCGAAGTTCTATTCTTCTTTGACCACGTTGCATCAATTTCCTCTCCATCCATGAATACAGTTGCATTACCTGTGCCTTTTGTACCATATAGCATATGAAGGTTCCCCTCATAACCGTCATTTGCCCTGCTTTCTTTCATATATAAAATCACTATATTCTTGGGTGAAAGCTGACCCTTAGTATTAAGGTCTTTGTGAGCTGTCCCGCCATTGCTTCTTTTATATGTGTTAGATGCAGAATCGTATGCATATGAAACGGAATAATCTCCATATCCCTCCCAGAAATCAAAGCTGATATTTTGAGACTTCGGTCTTGTACTAGCACTTGCATCGTCTTTAAAGGTGTATGGAGTATATCCTTCGCTCCATTCATCCCCATCAGGATTCTTATTAGTTATATCTCTATTTTTAGATGCATAGTCCCACAGCTTTGTTGTCGATGAATACACGGTGTGCTCGGTTGCTACAGTTCTTCCAAGTCGGTCATAATCTCTCACATAAACAGGAAATCCTATAGAGAACTGGTTAAGATCATTCACGCCAGCCCATCCATAGTCAGAGATTTGTCCCAATGCATTTGCAGGACCTGGCGTATTTGCACCTCCCACATGTGCATATAAAGGAGAAGGTCCATACTCTGATATCATATCTACAAAATATGTTCTTGCAGATCTTACAGGACCAACAAATTCAGCATCTTGGCAGTAGAACAATGCTAAGAACCTAGTAATTCCACCTTCTGCAACTGCTTCATAAACAATGTCTGCTGATGAAAGACCACTTTGAGGTCTTGCTTCAAGATGATTTTCAATCATTACTCCCAAAGGTGCGTGCTTTTCCCACCACGCCTTTTGTTGCTTTGAATACATTGCACCATTTATTGGACAACTTTCAGTCTTCGGAAGCTCTGGATCAAAGAGTAGCTTACCACTAGCTGTTTTCTTAGGCTGAGCAACAGGTCCAGTCACTGAACCCGTATTAAGATTGTTAAATACTAAAAATGAAATTAATGCACTTGCCACATAAACAACAGCGGCAACTATAAGGATCTTTGCATTCATGGGTTTTTTTGTAGCCACTTCTTCTCTCATATTTACTTCTTTGTTCTTTTAGTTGCAGCCCTAATGGCCTTTATTTCGTCTGTAGAAAGCTCATGTTCTACTCCAGTACCATTTTGGACCTTCTTAGCATACCATCTTGTACCATTCCTTGTATGTAGGCCAGAAATTACCACACCTGAGTCTTGCTCATCAATTAGAGACAGTATAAAGCTTTGGTCTCCACCGGTATCGTTGAATGGATTAAAGCGAACTAGCCCTATCTTTTGTATATAAAATTGCGAATGAAATAGCAAGCCCTCAACTTTTTTATTAGTTTCTATGAGCTCACGCATTAACTTTTTTTCTTTTTCAAGTACCTCTGCAAGAAGATCAATAACATTTTCTTTTTTACTACCTCTCAAAATTTTTTGACTTGATCCTCTTTGCTGCAACAAAAGGAAAGTAAGGAGTCCATTCCAAACAACTAAAGCAGCACCAAAGAGTATCAGGGGAAGTTGATCCATAAAGGTCTTACCATTTTAGTATCTTGAAAATTGAGAGTCAATATGATAACTTTGAGCTCATGACAAAGACAAGAAAAACAAGAAAACAAAAAGAAGAGTCAGCAAAAAGAAAAGCCATTCAGACTCAACATGCACATCTTCGGGTAGATTCACCTACCTATTCTGTTACTAGTCTTCCGACAAAAAAAACTGTTATAAATACCCCTCAAAACACAAGGGTTGCGATTGAGCAAGCAGATGCAGCCTACCTCAAAAAAGATATAGTATCTATTACTGCAGCTTCTGGAATAATTTTAGCTTTTGACGCTTTGCTTTTAATTCTTTTATTGAGCAACACTCTTCATCTAAATTTCTTAGGATATTAATTACTTGAAGGATATACTTTCTACTATCCTATCAAACAAATCTTCAGCATCCTGAGTATATGACGCGCCCGTATCTGTACCTCCGATCATACTCACTACATAAAAGTTATTTTGATTAATAAAGAAATATGTTTTTCGCGGACTTTCTCCACCGCCAGTACCTTCATAAACCAATGTGTTTTCTTTCGGAATACTTGAGGATTTAATATTACGGTTGAGTGTTTGTATTACCGGCGTCCTACCATCTATCCCAAGCTTTGAGTATTCTTTATTCATAAAATCTTCAATTGAAAGAGCCTCAGGATTTTTTAAGACATCTACATAAATTGTGACTGTATTATCAGAATAGTTTTTGAAATCAAATCCCTTTTTTGCTTTTGCTCCATCTACTACATCAGGTGTTGTAAGGGCAAGCCGCAGCTCAGCATTACTATTTTTATAATTAGGGTCCGCTGTACGATCAGCAAGCACAAAAGAGTCTGGGTATTTAAAGGAGAAACCAAGGCCAGAATTTTCGAACGTTGTAACAAGCTCCTGATTCTTAAGACTAAAGTCTAAAGGTCTATGGTAATGAACAAGTCTATAGATTTTGACAAACGGTACATCCCAAACTCCCGTAATCTCCGCCTTACCAAAGCCTGCTACTTCCCACAATGAATTTCCGAGCGGTTGACAATCCTGATATTCACAGACTACCATCAGCTGTTCAGTTACACTTTTTCGTTGGGGATCTGCGGCTTGATTAAGGATGGCAACCGGGGCTCTGTTAGCTGCCTCGAGAAAGTATCTATATACGTGATCTGAATTCCCTCTTGTAAGCAATGCGAAATTGTATGGCTTTCCTTCTGTTTTCGATAAAACGGCCATTGCAATTCGTTTTGCTTGGTCTTTTTGCTTATTACCGGGAAAAAGGAATGGCGCACCAGTTAAGTTAAAAATTAGAATAACTCCAAAAACTAAAGCGCTTACAATCATTCCAATTTTTCGATATTTTTTTAGTGTGTATGTTTGGGACAAAAAATTTCCTACTAACAAAAATGGCAATGGGAACATAAAACCAAGATAATAATCATATATTGGCTTCTTATATACTCCGAATAACAATACTCCAAAGAAAAGCCAAAGTGTAATAAGGAGAACTTTAAGCTTATCTTTCGTCTTAAAGAATACTGCTATCGAAAGAGCTGCCAATACAACAGTTGCTATTTGCCAAACTCTTAAATCGAGATGCTCTGTAACATTTATTTGTTCTGGTGGCGGAAATTTAGTTATAAGCCTCCCAAATAGTCTAAACAATACGTCCCAAATATTACCTAAAAAAGACTGTCCAGGAGAATAAACCTTAGCTGTATTATCCTCAAAGATAAATTTAAAGATTGTAATTATATTTGGAAAACCATGACGAATTTCAAATAATAAGAATGGTGATAGCCCTATTAAGAACCCGCACAACAAGCCCAATCCGTGTCTTATATAGCGCGAGACTAAATTTTTCTTCTCAATGATTGGCTCACCAATGACTGTAAAGAAAAATACCGTAACGCCAAGAAATACGGTAAGATAATGAAGCTGTATCGCTATTCCAAGCAAAAAACCTACGAATAAAAACAGACGCAGAGATTGATTCTTCACTGCTCTTAATAGTAAATATAATAGCAACAATGAGAAAAAAGGCATAAGATTCGGATTCCAGGAAGATCTTGAGTATGCAACAACGAGAGGGGACACTGCATAGAGACTTGATGCGATCATCCCAGCTTTTCGTCCAAAAAATCTTTTACCGACAAAATACACCAGTCCAACAGTCGCTACCCCAAACAATGCAACCATGATTGCAGGTCCCACAGGATCAAGTCGCGTTATGAAAAGGAATGGGGCAATCATATAGTAATAAATTGGCCCCAAGAAAAAATCACCAGCGGATGCACGCGGTCCTAGTAATGTTAGGTCTCCCTGCAATATTCCTTTTGCAACCATAACATCCCTACCCTCATCTCCTAAAAAGGTCATGTAATCGGAGATCTTATAAAGCCTGAAAAACGCCCCTATCAGCAGGATGAATAAAAGACAAACTATCTCTACCTTGTTGGATAAAACATATTCCTGGATTTTTTTTAGCATAGTAGCGTTAATGCTTTTTCTTCCAAATAACTCGTGAGTACACTGAAAAATTCCACACAAGGAGAAATGCGGTACCTAGCAAGAAGTATGGGAAATAATCCCCATGGTGCGATATGTAGTGGGTACCGATGAATATTGTACCGGTCTGAATAACAATTACTCCAAACGCAGACGTGAGGTAGAACTGCAACATTTTGATAAGATATTTTCTAAAACTTGTTGCCCTATGATGTCTAAAAGTCCACAGATTATTAAGATTGTAATTTGAAAAAATTGCAACAACAGCACCTACTAAATTGGCTTGATAGGGTATCCAGTCGAATTGACCCACTAAAATCCGAAGAATTATAGCATTCATAATGAACCCGACACCCCCTACAACAATAAATTTACCAAACCTCCCCATCGCAACTTCTTGAATTCTCTCCAATATGACATATCTAAGAACTTTCATAATATATTGAAGAGGGGCAATCTTAGAATCTCCAGCCCGTCTTATTCTAAAATGAATTGGTACCTCTCCTGCTTTATATCCATCAAGCAACGCTTTATATAAGAAAGCTGCCTGAAAAGTGTATCCTGTGAACTCCCTCACTTTCTCTCGTTCTTTCATAAATACTTCAGCCTTAATTGCCCTGTATCCACCTGTCCAATCATGAAGATAAAATCGCCCGGTTATAGTGCGTAAAAGAAGATTCCCAAAAACAGAAAAGAATTTTCTATGAATTGGCCATTTTTCAGGCATACTTCCACCATCGCTGTACCTTGTACCGCTAACAACATCGTATCCTTCCTCAATTTTTTTAATGAAAAGAGGGACGCTTCTTGGATCATGTTGTAGGTCACAATCAATACTAATAACAAGATCTGCCTTCTTTTCAACTATTGCATAGCTCATAGATCTAACATAAGCGGCTCCTAAACCCTTTTTTTCTCCCTCATTAATGTAAAGATTGGAATATTTTTTCATTAGCCGCCTTACAACATCTCCTGTTCCATCGGGAGATTTATCGTCGGCTATCAGAAGGTGCATGTCATGCCCTTTTATCTTCGGGAATACTTCATCCTCAAGGATTGTGATCATCTCCTCTACGTTATCTTTCTCGTTATACGCGGCAGTAACTACAAATATTTTCATTTAGTCAAAGGTTTTTATGTATTCAATCATCTTCGTAAGCCCATCCTCTAGTGATACCTGTGGCTCCCAGGATAACAATTCGCGAGCCTTTGTTATGTCGGGACAGCGTCTTAAAGGATCATCTTGTGGCAGATCTTCCGAATAGACTATTTCGCTTGACGATCCCGTAAGTCTTTTAATAATTTCAGCATATTCCTTTACTGTGTGCTCTTCGGGATTGCCAATATTTACAACCTCACCTCGGCAATTGTCATAGAACATTAGCTTTGTAAGCCCCTCAACGAGGTCGTCCACAAAACAAAGAGAACGCGTCTGTTGACCATCACCAAAAATCGTTATAGGTTCGTTGTGTGAAGCCTGCAAGATAAATTGAGCGACCATTCGAAGGTCATCTCTGTGCATTTTTGGGCCATACGTATTAAATATTCTCGCTATTCTAACGTCTACATTCTCTACTCGTAAAAAATAGGATGCCAATGTCTCTCCAAAACGTTTTGCCTCGTCATAAACTGCTCTCGGACCGGTTGTTGACACATTTCCTCTATATTCTTCTTTTTGAGGATGCTCTTTTGGGTCACCATAGATTTCTGACGTTGATGCAAATAGAAAATGAGCGTTATTGTTCTTTGCAAAATTGAGAAGATTAAGCGTACCAGTCGTATTAACTAACATAGTCTCCATAGCAAGAGTGTGATATGAGATATGACTATGATGATTTGGCGAGGCAGGAGAAGCTAAATGGAAAACATACTCAGCTGTAAATTCTTCGGGAATTGGATTTATAACATCATGTTCAAATAGTGTAAATTGTGGATTATCTTCAAATTCTGCAACGTTTTCTCTTGTGCTGGTAAGCAAATTATCCAGAATTAATACGTCATGACCATCATTTAGTAATTTTTTTGTTAGGTTAGAACCTATAAAACCAGCTCCTCCAGCAATTAAAATTTTACTCATAGGAATTTTATTGTAACAAAATCAGGGATGAAAAGTGATATGAAGGGATATTACTATCTATCGTTCTTCTCTTCGGCAGCAAGATCAGCCTTAACCATCATTTCAACGAGATCCTTAAAGCTTGTTTTGGGTTCCCATCCTAGAACCTGTTTTGCTTTTGAATAATCCCCAATAAGTGAATCTACCTCTGCAGGACGCATAAATTTTGGGTTATTGGATTCAATATACTTTTCCCAATCTTCAACACCAATAACCTTGAATGCTTCCTTAACAAATTCTTCAATGCTATGCGTCTCACCTGTGGCGATCACATAATCATCAGGTTGGTCTTGCTGAAGCATTCTCCACATCGCGTCAACATAGTCACCTGCAAATCCCCAGTCTCTTTTTGAATCCAAATTACCCAATACAATATTCTTTTGCTTACCTAAAGAAATCCTTGCTACTGCATGAGATATTTTTCTTGTAACAAATTCTATTCCGCGTCGTGGAGACTCATGGTTAAAGAGTATTCCGGAACATGCAAACATATCATAGCTCTCACGATAATTTACGGTTATATAATGTCCGTACACCTTGGCGACTCCATATGGACTACGTGGATAAAATCGTGTTGTTTCTCTTTGTGGCACTTCTGTCACTTTTCCAAACATTTCTGATGAGGAAGCTTGATAGAATTTTATTTTTGGGTTCACTGTCTTTACTGCCTCAAGAACTCGAGTAACACCAAGTGCCGTATACTCTCCAGTAAGAACGGCTTGATTCCATGAAGTTTTGACAAATGATTGTGCAGCCAAGTTATATACTTCATCAGGCTGTGCTTCATTAACTGCATCGTCCAACGATTTCTGATCAAGTAAGTCGCCAGAAATAAGCTCAACATCATCAAGCAAATGGCGAATATTTTCTGTATTAGGAGTACTAAGCCTCCTAACCAAACCGTACACCTTATAGCCTTTAGCTAAAAGTAATTCGGCTAGGTAACTTCCGTCTTGTCCTGTAATTCCTGTAATAAGAGCTCTCTTCATTATTTTCAATAATAGCGTACTGTATCAATATATGCAAAGCACTAGCACTTTGCAACTGGGTAACTAAATAACACTCCTCCAATAGTCCAAGGTATCTTTTAGCGAGGTGTGGATATCAATTTCTGGCTTCCATCCAGTTGCTTTATGGAGCTTATCGTAATCACATCGCAACTCAGGTATATCGCCGGGTCGCATTAATGCAGGATCGTTCTCAACGATGATATTACTCGTTGAAAGTGAAAGAAAAATATCAAGAATTTCTTGTATTCTGTGGGATTTTCCAGAACCAATATTGTAGACTTCTCCCTCTTCACCCGTATTCATCAACATTTCATAAGCTCTTACCATATCTCTAACGTCTGTAAAGTCTCTTTTTGCTTCTAAATTTCCTACGCGTAAAATAGGTTCTTTTATGCCTTTCTCAATTTCAGCGATTTGCTTTGCAAAGGATGGAATTACAAAAAATGGAGCCTGATAAGGACCGATGTTATTGAAGGGTCGTACAATTATTGTTTTTACACTTTGTGAATGGAAGTATTGATATCCCAAAAAGTCTTGAGCAATTTTACTTACTGCATAGGGAGACAACGGCTTAAGAGGAGCACGTTCAGTAAGTGGCAGATCGGTTTCTTTAGCCGCTCCATACACCTCAGCAGAAGACACAACGAGAACCCGTGTATTCACAAGATTTAGCTGCTTAACTGCTTCAAGAATATTGAGTTGACCGCTAATATTGTTTGTGATTGTTCTCGATGGGTCCTTAAAGCTTTCAGCTGGGCTAGTAAGTGCTGCTAAATGATAGATATAATCGGGATTGGCTTTCTCAATTGCGCTCTTTAATGACTCAAAATCTTGTATATCTACAGAAAAAAGATGGTCATCATGTGAATGTTCAGATCCAGGCTTAACAGAACCAAATATTTCATATCCTTTAGAAACAAGTAGGTTATTGAGGTGGGTTCCGGCAAAACCATTAATTCCGGTTACAAATACTTTTGGCATAGTGATTTTTACCGTCCTACTCCGAGATAGGTAAAACCGGCATCTTTCATTTTTTCCGGGTCATAAATATTTCGTGCATCAATTATATTCGGGCTTTTTAAGAGTTCCTTTACCTTATCTAGATCCATCTCTTTAAATTCGTTCCAGTCTGTGATTATCATCAATAGATCTGCATCCTTGGCAACTTCATACATATCTTCCGTAAATGTTATGTCTGAAATTATCTTCTTTGCTTTTTCCATTGATTGAGGATCATAGGCAATAATACTAGCTCCTCTTTCTTTCAACCAATCTATGATTTCGATAGACGGAGCGTATCTCATATCATCAGTATTTGGCTTGAAAGCAAGACCCAAAACGCCAATTCTTTTTCCGGTTAGATCACCAAGTAAGTTTTCAGCTTTCTTAACAATCGAGCGTTTTGCTGAATCATTTACGTTTTCAACTTCCTTTAATAACTCGAAATCAAAATTATAGTCTTTTGCAATTGATATTAAAGCTTTTACATCTTTAGGGAAACAACTTCCCCCATATCCGGGGCCAGGTTGCAGAAAGTAATTTCCAATTCTCTTATCAAAGCCTATACCCTCTAGTGCTTTCAATGCATCAGCTCCAGTCACTTCAGACAGTTGAGCTATAGAATTTGCAAATGAAATTTTCATTGCCAAGAAAGAGTTAGCAGCATACTTAATCATCTCTGCTGTTTCTAGGTTAGTTAGAACATAAGGACAATTTGTATTTTCTTGCAATGGCTTATGCAGCTCTATCAATAAATCTTGGGCTCTTTTTGTCTCGGTTCCAATAACAATTCTGTCCGGGTTGAGAGTATCAGCAATAGCCGACCCTTGTCTTAAAAATTCTGGACAAGAGGCTACATCAAATTCTGCCTTGTCATCTTTAACGCTAAGAATCAGCTCTTTTACTTTTTTATTAGTACCTATTGGCACTGTGCTTTTGGTTACAACAACGGTATACCCCGATAGGTGTTTTGCAATTTTTTCAACAACTGCAAGTACCGTAGATAGATCCGCCTCACCTGTCTCTTTAGGAGGAGTCCCAACTGCGGTAAATACTATATCCGCATCCTTTACCGAATCGTAATCAAGAGTAAATCTAAGACGTCCAGCGGCAATATTTTTCTGAGCTAGCTCTGTAAGGCCAGGTTCGTAGATGTGGACATTGCCCTTATTTAGGTTCTCAACAGTTTCTGGGGTATGTCCAATTACGGTTACGTCATTACCTAAATCTGCAAATATTGATGCAGAAACTAGGCCAACATATCCGTGTCCAATAAATGTGATTTTCATAAATAAAATTGTAGACTGCTTCCAAGGCAACACCTTAGACTCATAATGATTATACTATATTATTTAATCAATTCTAAGCCCTGGCTGAAGGTTTTCGGTATAAATCCAAGGGTCTTGAGCTTATCATTTTTCATGATTGAATGGAAGGGGCGAGGCGCTTTACCTGCATATACATCGGCTAATTTAGATTCACCAATTGTTGTTGAGAGGCCAAATTGTTGCTTGATCATTTCAGCTATTTCCTTAGGTGTATGATAACTTGAACCAGCCAAGTGGATTACGCCCTTTTGATCACTTTCCAATAGGAAATCTATTCCCATTACAACATCATCAATAAAAGTTGGTGTAATGATTTGGTCAGAAATCAGTGAGACCTCATCTCGGGAAGAAATCAGGTCATGGAGTCGCCAAACAAAGTCTTTCTTGACAGGACTAAGATGTCCGTAGGGAAAGGATATTCTCGTGATTAGATCCGTTGATTGATCAATAGTACGCTCTCCAAGGTATTTGCTCATACCATACCAGTCAACTGGACTGGGCTTTGACTCTTCAGTGTTCTCATTTTCTTTGCCCGAAAAAACAAAGTCTGTAGATATATAGATAAATTTAGCACCTGCTTCATATGCTAGATTCTTAAGATTTTTTGTCCCAATCGCATTTATTCCAACAGCGGTTTTACTCCCTTTCCATTTTTCAACGTCGATGGAATTAATGTCCAGATCAATTAATTCATCTTCCCCTATTCCCAGCAACGTAAGGTCATGTTCTCGATCGAGCTCAGACCCATCTACGTCTGTCTTTGCTGCCAGGTGAACAATTGCATCGTAAGATTTATCTTTTAGAAAGTGGTCAAGAGACTCTCTATCCGTTATATCAACACCCTTTGAGGAAGAGAGGGGAATAATTTCATGCTTCTCAAAAAGGAGCTCCTCAAATCTTGATCCGATTAGTCCGGTAGCACCGGTTAGTATAATTTTCATTTATGTTTTATAGTGTTTTGTTCATTTTCACAACGCTGCAAAAAATCTATTCAGATTTTTCATTAGCAAGCTTGGCATCTCGCTATTTATTGTACTGCTCGCTGTAGTAATTTTTGTAGTCTCCTGATTTAATATCCCTCCACCACTTCTCATTATCTTTATACCATGCAATTGTTTTTTCAAGCCAGGTATCAAAATCGTTCAATGGTTTCCAGCCAAGCTCTCTTTGAATTTTTGACCAATCAATTGCATATCTTCTATCATGTCCAGGCCTGTCTTTTACAAATTCAATTTCTGAATCATCTTTCCCCATAATAGCTAAAATTTTTCTTACAACTTCTAAGTTATTTACATCTTGAGTCATACTCCCAACGCAATAAGTCTCACCTATTTTTCCTTTTTCCAAAACAAGCTCTATAGCTCTGACATGATCTTCAACATACAACCAATCTCTTACATATTTACCGTCTCCATACACGGGAACTTTTTTCCCTTCAAGTAAATTCGTTATTGCAAGAGGTATTAATTTTTCTGGAAAGTGAAATGGTCCGTAATTATTAGCACAATTAGTTATTGATATTGGTAGCCCGTATGTATCGTGATACGCTCTTACCAGATGGTCAGATCCGGCTTTACTGGCTGAATATGGACTATGAGGATCATAGGGAGTATTCTCATTAAATCTTTCCGTAGTATCAAGACTTAGGGCTCCAAATACTTCATCTGTTGATATGTGATGAAATCTTTTTACCTGATGCTTAACAGCAGCATCAAGAAGGACCTGAGTTCCGACTACATTTGTCTGAACGAATGCAGCTGGAGTCTTAATACTTCTATCCACGTGTGACTCGGCTGCAAAATGGACAACAACGTCAACACCCTTCATTACACTGTCTACCATGTCTGGATTGGTAATATCTCCCTGAACAAAAAGATAGTTCTTCTTTCCTTCAATTGAGACAAGATTTTCTAAATTTCCTGCATACGTAAGCTTGTCAAAAACAATAACAGTATCATCTGGATGCTGATTCACCCAATAGAGAACGAAGTTAGAACCTATAAATCCGGCACCTCCGGTAACTAAAACTTTTGCCATGTGTATGGTGAGTATATCAAAAAATATTTATTCAAAAACAACTGGGATAACAAGTTCTTTTTGATTTTCAGGCAGTCCTGATGGATTATCATTGTGAATAATAAGTCGACCTTTTGGATTTTCTGGTATAGAAAATTCAGCAGATCCGGAGAATGGTACAAAATTTTCAGTCATCCATTCGTCTCTTGCGGTCAAAATAATATCAGCTAAATGCTTATTTGATGAATCATAAAGCTTAGCATTCATCGTCCCCTCAAAGAACCATGTTCCTCGCGCTTTACCCTCGATTGTAATAGGTGAAGATATCTTCTGATTTGGGCGAGGACTTGATACTAGGATCTCATCGGAGTAAGACAACTCATTTCCAATATCCTGTGTGAATGTTTTGTTGTTTGCACGACATTGTGGGGGGTAGCTTTCCATTATTGGAAAACCGGCTCTTTGACATTCATCAAAAGAATTTATTTTTGATAGTTTTTGCTGCTCAGAAAGCTTTACGAAAAAGAAAAAGCTTGCTCCTGCAAGAATTAGAGCAATTACTGCAATCAAAAAAATTTGAGTCGTCTTACTTTCTTTTTTCTTAGACATGCATTAAATATAGCAGATTATTTACGGAAGGAATATGAAGCAATTACATTAGTTTTTTCCGGCAAGCAAACACAATTTGTCTCAACAAGACTCAGAGATGCAGGCGTGAATTGACCAACTTTTACTTTCTTTAAGTCCTTAACTTTTTCCATAAAATCTTCATTTGGATCAGTTGTAAATCGGCAAAAGGTTGAATTTGCAAGAATAATATTCTCATCAGCATATTTCTTGTTGTCCTCTACACCGTTTTTTTCAAGCTCTATTCTTAACCTCTTAACCATAGATCCGAATTCTTGGGAGGTAAAAGCACAAACCGAGAGACTCGTGGGAAGAATAAAAATTCCCTCCAAGCTAAATTGGGGTGCATTAAATTGAGGCACCATTCTTTCAAAAACGTCCTTAGTTTTTTCAATGTCTCGATCATTAAAAAGAGGAGGATTTGCTATAGTTCTCACATTTTGAATAGTTACATGAAAGGAACTTGGTACATAAAAGTATTGACGACTATCCGCTTCGCGCAACGGCTTTATGATCTTAGTAATGATTTCATCTTCAACTTCCTGCGGTAAAAAAGAAATTGCTGTTAGGCAAATCCTGTCATCATGGATATAGTCTGGCACTGGCTCAACAATAGTGGAGGGTTCTTTTCCCTCTCTAAAGTCACACTCAATTTTTTCTATTAGATCAAACTGTAATTTTTGATAGGATTGCATCTTAAAATCTTACCTCACTCACTGTTCCTGGAGAGGTGGTATGGTCAATGTAACGTATCCAGGAAGGAGTCACAACAAAATATATTTGATTTTTAAGCTGAGAATATTTTTCTAATCCAGGTATTTTTTTAAAGAAAAGGTCAAAGTATTTTTCCAGCTCATCTTTTTCAACCTGTCGTGCACGACCCTCATACTGAACGCAGGAATCAGGCCCGTTAATAACCAATGCAACAATTTTATTTTTAGAAAGATTCTGAGCCTTTCTTGTTGTCATATCTGTCCCAAAGATGAGTTCTAAGTCTTGGGTCTGCCCAAATCCTACAAGTGCAGCTTGCGGTTTTCCCTCACTACTAACAGTCGAAATTACCGCATGGTTTTGAGAATTTAAAAATTCGTATAGCTCATTTTTAGTAACCATATTTAAAGCAAAAATGGGATGTCTACCCTTAATGTTGATACAGTCCCATAAGAACCCAAATCCATTACCGCCATTGAGTCTGCTTGAAATAATTTAAGATCACCCTTTCCTAGACTTGCCAAAACAGGTTTTACAGTACTAGGATCTTTTAATTTCGTTAATGTGATGTGGGGATTGTACTCACCTTGGTCTATTATAGTTCCCGCGGAAGATGCAGCTTCAAGTACCCGCCTTTGAAGAATCATAAGATCCTTGCTTTGAGTTGCCTTCCAGTGTAAAAAATCTTTTGGTGAAACAACAAATTGATCTACTTCAACCTGAAATGGCTCAGTCTCAGCGGCTATACCCTCAAGCAACATAGTGAGCTTCGGTATCGCTTCGGGAGAATACTCTCCATGGACCAATGACAAATGAGCTTTATATAAATCTGTATCTAAATTAAATTCTGCCGGAAAATGCCTCGTCACTCGGTAGCTATATGTCATAGCCCAGTTAGCCACTGTAGAATCAGGGCGTAAAACAATATTGAGTGGAACTGTCTGACTATTTTCTCCTTCTGCCATGTGAGTAGTATATCAAAACACAATCAAATCTTTAATTCTTGGGAAGGATTTTGGGGAAAATTCACTTCGTCATAAAGTAGAATTTTGCTAGGTTTAACCTGATAGCATATTTGTGGATCTCCCCCCTCGACAGCCGACATTACTGGATCCTCAACTATCCAGTATTTACTTTTATATATTGTGCGCCCAGCATTGGCGTCTTCATCAGAAAGTTCACGGGCTTCACCTTCAAACTGGATACCTCTAACTTTATCACCATAATTATGAGGAAGAACTATTGCTCCTGCAACGTGTGAATTTTTTGAGATCTCGGAAGAATGCCTCCTACTTTTTCTTGATAGCCAATAAAAATTGAGTTCTATATCTGCAGCAAAATACACAGTCGTAACCCATGGCTTATTGCCATGCGAAGTCCCGAGATGCATCATTTGGGCTGTTGTTAAGTATTCTTGAATAATCTTTCGAAGATCCATATGCGCCCTGCATTTACCAGCATATCACTTTTATAGATCTTAGGGTTAAATGTGCGAGTGGACCTCAGTTACGTACTCGTCATGAGTTGTCATTGTAACCAAGTGGTGAATAATCGAAAATACAATTGCATAGACTATTAGTGCTAATATGGCCGTTATGTCAATGACCGATTGGGATGACAAAACCATGTTTTGGAATAAACCTGAGAAAGGATATATAAGAACATTACTCATATTATTTATCCATGCGACAATTGGGGTTGCGGGATTTGCTCCTACTAATAGGAAGATGATTCTTGCACCAATTATTATCCCCACTACTGAGCTTAGGATGTTGAGAAGAGTGAGTAATATGCTTCGTGTTGTCATAATTCCTTTTAAGTATAGCTCGGAAATAAAAGATCCAAACATTAATAATGCAAGAATTATGTAATAGGAAAAGAGAAAAGGGGATGCTATTTAACTACTCCTTGAAGAAGTTCTTCCTCAGTGTATTCTACCTGTTCGTCTGTTAAGGATGGGTCATAAGCTGGATCGGGATAATTTACCAACCATGCCTCTTCATCACCGATATTCTCAAGTCCGGTTGCGATATCTTTTGGAATAAATAGTCTTGAGGGATTTTCTGAGTCGAGTATGTGCTCTTCTTTTGAATCTGGATTTCCAGGAGAATAAAGGGTGATTTTCATTTTGCCCTTAATAGCAACGTACCGAGCGGCACGCACTCTATGAAGATGATAACCCTTAAATGCACCTGGGATTGCAGCGGTTAGGTATACCTCTGTCTTTCCATTTGTTTCTTTATCTTTAAAAAGTTCGATTAAAAATCCATTACCCTCACCTTGATGATCTTTCGTCTGGACTTTTTTTGCTGGTTCTGTAGTTGCGAGTGGCATATAGAATTTATACTAGGTTAACGCATTTTTTGCAACCATCTCTTTTACCATTGTGCCTGCTTTTAATAGTTCGTCATGCGAAGTTCCTGCATCAATCCACCAATCAATTATTTCACACTCCATCGACCCTTCTTTAACATAAAAATTATTAAGATCGGTTACCTCAAGCTCGTCCCTAGCTGATGGTGAAAGCTGAGAAATAAAATCAAAAACCCTATTGTCATACATGTAAATTCCTGTCTGCGCTATATCCGACTTTGGATTTTCTGGTTTCTCTTCAATCGATAGAACTTGTCCATTTTCACCTAGCTCAATTACTCCATATTGCTTTGATTCTGTAGGCATTTTTACCCCGAAAATCCGTGCACCAGTTAGTTTTTCCTCAAAACTTTTTACTGAATCATGCAAATCATGGCCAAAAATATTGTCACCTAAAATAACCAAAAGTTTTTCTTTACCTACAAATTCTTTAGATAGGGTTATTGCGTCGGCTATTCCTCCCTTGGCATTCTTTTGAACTGCATAATAGAATCTAAGCCCAAACTCTTCACCTGATCCGAGCAAATTTGCGAATTCACCTGCATGATCCGCAGATGTTGAAATAAGCACCTCTCTAACCCCTGCATTTTTTAGTGCCTCAATTGGATAATAAATCATCGGCTTGTTATAAACCGGTAGTAGATGCTTATTGGTAACAAGAGTAAGAGGTCGTAACCTAGTGGCCATTCCCCCCGCTAAAATCATTCCCTTCATATTAAATTCTTACTATATTCAAGAATACAAATAGTGCAAATATCAGCACGCTTACCAAAATATATTCTAACACAACATGTGTAGTTATATCATGATCTTTCCCATGGTGCACTAATCCCAAAACAATATATGAAAGCAGTATCAGAGCCAAAATCCACGACTGCGTATAGAGGGAAAGCTTAACAGCAAGTAGGAATGCAAACCCTCCGCCAATAAGTGCAAATTCAAAAAAATAAAGAATAGTGTGATTTTTACACATGATTCAAATTATATTACATGACCTAATTTCGCCATTACAACGAATACTATAAATACAGTTACCAAAATTAAATGATCTAGATTGTTCCCGACTTTTCGTGGAATCTTCTTCTTTTCTATTATTATGAAGTCCAATATAAGTGCAATAAGCAGTGCTGACAGTAATAGAAACGTCAAAACTTTTGCTATAAGTGAAATATCTATGACAGGAGTACTTATTACTCCTTGTTCCTGGCCTAAATTGCCCTGAGGCAAACTCACCTGATATGACCCGTTCACCTGCGGCACACTTCCACTTACAATATTTGAGCCATCAAGCGTTCCTTTATCAGATCCTGCAAGATTATCAGTAGAACCCAGCTCCTGGACCACGAGAACCGTATCTTCTCCCGTCAAACGTCCTTGTACTATCGCAAAACCTACTTCTGAATATTGCTTTGATAAGATATTTGCTTTATGCGTTGGTGACTCCATCCACCCCTTCATGGCCCCAAATGAAGTTGTATATCCTTTTGCTAAATTTTCACCCGCATAGGTATAGTCGTAGCCTTCTCCTTTAATAAAATCCCATGGGGATGTACCATCTGGTGCAAAATGCGCCCAGTAATCGTTTTTAATCATATGATTGCCCTTCTTTTTGGCCGCTTCCGTAAGCTTACTATTCAGACTCAATGGTGGTAGACCAACTTGTGCTCTTTCAAAATTAGTAAGATTAAGGAGCTCACGATCGGTAATTTGATAGCTAACCCCAAGCACTTCAGGATGAGTTTTATGAATAAGCACCGCAAGTGAACTCGTAAGCGTTACTGTCAGTATTAAGATTACTAAAGTTAGATTATGAAGGAGAGCGGCTCTATGATTATTTTTTTTGTGAGGAACAAAAAAATGAAATATATGCATAGGGCAGAAGAATATTACTGATATTTTGGCTCGGCGAATTCACCTAAAAGATGTCCATTAACTTTTTTTTCAAGAGAAAAAGAGAGAGCGTTTGCCACGCTTACCCCAACCTTAAGTCCGGTATAAGAACCGGGGCCCTCTTCCGCTCGTATTTCGTCTATTTCATCTATGTCGATCTCTGCATCTTGACGCACTGCCTCTACAAGCAGAAGTATCGACTCGGGGCGTCTTGTCTCTGTGGTTGATATTTTCTCGAAAATTTGCCCGTCCTTATCTATTTTTGCCACGATTCTACTACTATCCCTTGTGTCTATATGAAGAACGATCATAATGTAATAACTCCTTGTCTAATCACTTTTAGCTGATCTCCCGTAGCATCAACAATGGTCGAAACTCCTTCCATTGTACACACACCATTAATTACAAAGTCAACTTTTTCAGTCAGCGATTCCTCAACCTGACTTAATCGTAATGGGGTAGAACTTCCAGAGTAATTTGCAGAAGGAGCTGCAATAGGAACTCCAACTTTTTTAATAACATCAACAAGCTCATTATTATTAGGAAGCCTAACAGCAAGAGTGTCCCCTTCAGCCCTAATAATTCCTGGTACCCTATTTTGATAACATTTCAAAATAACAGTTAATCCTCCCGGCCAATATTTTTCTAATATATTTTTTTCCAAATCTTCAGATATTTCAACGTATTCCTTAGCCATATCAATTGAAGATACCAATACAAGAAGCGCTTTCTCCAGAGGCCTATTTCTGATTTCAAAAACCTTTCTAAGAGCACTTTCGTCATCCATACGACATCCAATACCGTAAGCTGTATCTGTTGGGAAAATTCCTACTTTTCCTTCTTTAAATAGGTCAACTACTTTTGGATCATTTATTTCCATGGTTAAATTCAATCATTCTAGAATTTTCAGAAGTCATCTTTATCTTTATTTCCCATACTGCTCTGTTGAGAAGGTTTTGACCTATTTCTGGCCACTCAATAATCACAATCCCTTCTTTATCATTTAGATAGTCATGCATATCGATATCTACTACTTCCTTCTCGTCTTTTAACCTATATAGGTCCAGGTGATATAAGGTTTTAATTGGCCTGCCAGCTACATTATACTGACGCATCAGAACAAAAGTAGGAGAAATAATCCTTGTTGAAATACCAAGCCCGGATGCCAAGCCCTGAACAAAAGTTGTCTTACCAGCACCTAAATCTCCAATGAGAAAAACAACATCATGAGGCTTAAGTTTTGATGCGAAATCAAATCCTGCTTTTTGGGTTTGTTCTGCTGAATGTGATTGAATAATATCTTGGCTCATTCTCCATTAAGCTCTTCGCTTCTCTCCTTTATATGATTATTATATAAGAATACACCGCATGTACCGGTTACTATTACTGTTCCCATAACAATGAGTAGTCTCCACCAATTGTACGTTTGCTTTGGAGCCTCCAATTCATCAAGTTTTCCCCCCATAGCAACACCTCCCAGAACATCTTCCTTAGGTTGCTGGTTCTGAGGAGCTGTCGTATTTGTATTCATTGCCGTCATCATCTGAGGTGATGGAGAAGGAGAAGGTGTAGTTTTTGCCTTCGTAGGCGTTGGGGTGAGCGCCTTAGTTGGGGTAGGTGTTGGAGTATTGGTAGGCGCAGGTGTGGGTGTGGGAGTATTGGTTGGAGACGAAGTTGGTGTGGGAGTATTGGTTGGTGTTGGAGGCGCATTATTAGAACCATCTTGAGAAGGAGATGTATTATTAGAGAAATCTCCAGTACCGTTAGGATTTCTTGACCAAGATTTCCCTTTAACTGCAGACCCATATGACATAGAGTCTATCTGCTGATCGGTACTATCTTTTAGTATTACACCATCACCATCACTATCATTGTTGAGAGTTATTCCCGTTGTGCCTCTCGTAAACGATTTGTAGCCACCTGCAGGTATTGGCTGTGTTTCTGGAATTAAATATGTATGCGTTGATCCACTTGTGTCTGCAAGTTTCCAACCTGTAACAATTACAGGTTCTGAACCTTTATTGTAAAGCTCAATAAATTCTCCAGATTCTGCGCTATCTGGGTCAGGTAACACTTCATTAATGACTATATCTGAATTAGCTGCGTATACTTTTGTAGGAATAAGCAATAAAAAAAGAACAAAGATAAAGACTTTTTTCATAACGTAAGAAAGAAAAAAATCTTTTCATTCACGATAAAGACTTTTTTCATGATAATTTGTATTCTGATTTAAAAGCAAAGAGAGCTAACTTGCAAGTTATTAATAAAAAAATCAAATGATTTGAGGGCTGCGACTTGTGCTTTTTTGCAAGTGAACTGAACGTCGACTACCCTCATTTTTCGAAATCAAAACCGCTATTGGAGACGTTCATTTTGTGAAGTTGGGTGAGTGCCCGCATATAGAAAAAGCACACTGAACGTCACTTGCAATATAGCTTAAGTTGCAGCACAAACTAAAATCATAGAAACACAACTTTTTGTACGGAGAAGATGCTGCCTACAGAATAGTGATCTGTGAAATTAACATCATGTCCATTTGGTAAATATGGATCATGCATTATGTAATTACCATTTGATCCACTTTTCACTACTACGAAATGTGTGCCTCCGTACGCATTTACTCCTACAACAGCAGGGTCTCCACCAGACAATACAGAATCAAGAGACTGGCCAACTCTTGAAGCAGTAGAACCTCCCGCAGAAATAGTAAATAGTAAATAAGCTGGATAGTAAGACGCAAAATTTGAAGAATTTGAATTTATGTCTACCGGAGTAATTTTCCTTCCATAATGTGTAAATATCATTGCCATTGAAGTAACAAGACATCCATCGCTCGCGAGGGAATACTGGGTACCATTAAGAGCAAGCCCGCCCCAATTCGAGTCTCTCTGGTTATAATAACACCCCCAAGAGTCGCATGATGTTTGCCCAGAAAGTAATGAAGCACCACCTTGTGCTGCAACGAAATTTGAAAACCCAGCAAGCTGTGCTTTGGCTGCTGACAAAAGCTTTTGATAAGTTACCTCATTTCCCTGGGTTTCTGCTAGCAATTTCTTTTTTGCTTCTTTGTCTTGATTCAACTGATCAGTATACGCTTGGAGTTTTTCACTTAATTCTTGCTGTTGCTTTTTCTTTCCCTCTAGGATGTCTTGCTGATTCGCATAATTTACTTTTGCTTGTTCTGCAGCATAAATATTCTTCTTGTCATATAACTGAACGATCTTTAAATATTTAAGTCGTGTAAAGAAATTTTCAAGAGTATTTGATGTTAGAAGGACTTGCCATGGGCTTGCAGCACCAACCTGGTACACAGCCTTTGCTCTTCCCATAAATGCAACCGATGTATTCTCCAAGGTACCTTCAGAACTTGATATCTTTGTTCTTGTAATATCAATATCATCTTCTAAAGACTTTACCTCATCGGCCGTTTTTGCAATCTTTGCTTCAGTCAAATTAATTTGGCTATTTGCAATTGCGATTTGAGAAGATAAAGTTTTGTCTTGACCTTGAAGCTCTGAAATTTTCTTCTGAAGATAACTTGGACAATCAGCAACAGTTATATTATTGCTGGCGCAATCTCCGACATTACTCGTAGACTGAGCCGATGACGGCTGGGATGTGGGAGTGGGAGTTGGTGTGACATCCTCAGCATAACCTTGAATTGCCGGCAAAAAAAATGCTCCAATGAGCATCAAGGCAAACAACCCTTTTTTTGAATACCGAAAAAAATTCATACTACTTAAGATATCGGAGAACTGCCAGAAAACTTGAAAATGCTCCTAGAACCACAGCAGAAACGAATAAAATTCCCAATACTTGCACCATTAGGATTGGGGCGAGAGGAAGGACTTGAATGCTTCCAAAGAAATATGAAATCGTTGATGAGTTGAAATAAAGAATTCCATAAGTTATACCCCATCCAACTATTGCTCCGACTGCACCATAGAACATCCCCTCTAAAAGGAATGGAGTTCTGATAAACCAATTAGAAGCTCCAATAAGTTTCATTATTTCTATCTCATCTTTTCTAACGGTAATTTTAATTCCAATAATTGTTAGTATTACGAAGATACTTACAGCTAAAAGCACTCCAATTATTAATATTCCAATCTGTCTTAGTCCCTCTGTAATTCTTACAAGTTTGTCGATTACATCTTTTTGATAATTTATTTGCTCGACTGCCTTAGAAGACTTAGCTATTTGAGCAAGAGCTGTTAGGTCACTAGCTTCATTCGCCTGAACATCAAATGAAGACGGTAGTATATCTGAGGTGACTAAATCCAATAATAATGGGTCTTCTTTATTTAAATTCTTGTAGATTGCGAAAGCTTCCTCCTTGCTGATGTATTTTATTGATTTTATTTTTCCGGTCTCTGTAAGCTGCTTCCTCAAAGCTCCAATCTCTTCTGAGGAAACCCCTTCTCTAAAGAAAATAGATAGCTGGGGTTGAGATTCTAGATGATTAATAGCACGCACAGAAATAATCGTAATAAGAGAAAAGACGCCTATAGCAAAAAATGTTAATGACATGATCATGATAGCCGCAATTGATTGATAAGGCGATCTTCGTATATATTTAGAAACTGTTTGAACGTGCATATTTTATGAGTTAACTTGCTTTAGCTGATCAAGAGAAATCTTTCCCTCTTCTGACTTTTCTTTCTTTTCTATTTCTTCTATTTTTGTGTGTGCTTCTTCTACATTAGGTTCTTCTTTTACCTCTGTGTGCATTTTAACTTCTTCTTTAGGTTCTGGCTTTATGTCTCCACCCTTTCTCTTACGATCTTCCTTTAATTTCCCTTTCTCAATCACAAGTACCCTTTTTTTGGTTGCATCAATAATTCTATCGTTATGGGTAGCCATAAATATTGTAGTACCTTTTCTATTTATAGAATCTAAAAGATCCAAAATCTGCATACTTGTATCTATATCTAGATTTCCTGTAGGCTCATCTGCAAGGATTACTTCGGGGTCAAAAACTAAAGCACGAGCAATTGCTACTCGTTGTCTCTCTCCTCCGGATAATTGCTGGGGAAATTTTTCAAACGCTTCTTTCAAACCGACGCTTTCTAGAACTTCACTGGCGCGTACGTTGGCATCTTTCTCGTTTACTCCTGAAAATTGAAGTGGCAACATGACATTCTCACCAACGGTTCTATCATGAAGTAATTTAAGATCTTGAAATATCACTCCCACATTTCGCCTTAACTGCCTTATTTTTCCTGTAGGAAGTTTTTTAAGATCAATATCTCCAATAGCGATTTTTCCACTAGTAGGGGTAAGGTCGCGAATGATCATCCGAAAAATTGTTGTTTTACCGCTTCCCGTTGGACCCACTAAAAATACGAAGTCACCCTTTTCAATCGTGAAAGATAGCCCGTCAAGGGCGAGATCAGAGTAGTATTGTTTGGATACGTCTTGAAAATGTATCATTTGATTTCATGAATATCTTATTATGAAGCCCCACATGCCTAGGCCCATGATATCTTCTAGTGAACTGTTATTACAACACCTCTACTTTTCCAACATCCATAAGCCAGCCAGCTGTCTGAGCAGTCTGGGTTTGTCCCCAAACTTTTACTTTTTTGCCAATAAATTGAGATAAATCTACTGCTGATGAAGTCATGTACACATTTTGCGAATCTCCTCCTGGACGCTCAAGATGGTATTCTCCTTCACCCTCAATTCCACCTTCCCTGACAATTCCTTCAGCAGTATCTGGAAATGTCTTCGTATCGGTTACTCCTGTTGTAAAGCCTTTCTTAATCTCCCCTGAAGAATCGTTCTTATTAATTGAAAGTGGTCCCTTTTTGCTTGCCCCAGATACATTAGAGGCAATATACCCTGTCCCTACTCCCAGTATGAGCACTATAACAATAGTAAAAATAAGGGTATTTCTGGCTGGGCTCGAAGAATTTCTCTTTCGACGTGGAGACTCAAGGTCGTGAATCAACTCTTTTTTGGGCATTTTTTTATCTTCCATGCAATCTCTATCTAACCATATTTTGAATTTAGAATCAACCTAAAGTGATATGGTTGCACCATTCTGGCGTAACCATATTTTGAATTTAGAATCAACCTAAATGGAGTTTAATACTATCAACTTAATTCCTTCAGTCCGGCCTGGATAAATATATCTATATCCCCATCCAAAACTGCCTCTGTATCACTAGTCTCAACCTGAGTTCTTACATCCTTCACCATTTTGTAGGGATGCAGGACGTAATTTCTAATTTGGTTACCCCAAGATGCTGCTTTATACTCCCCCTTCATTTTCTTTTCTTCATCGATTCGTTTTTGCTCAGCTAGTGCCAGAAGCTTTGCTCTTAAAAGCTTTAGAGCATACTCTCTATTCTGCGCCTGATATCTTTCAGTCTGGCAAGTAACAATAAGCCCTGTTGGCTTGTGGGTAACTCTCACAGCACTAGAAACTTTTTGTACATTTTGACCTCCATGAGATGATGCTCTATAGAAATCCCACTCAAGGTCGTCCTCCTCAATCTTTATAGCTGTATCGTCGTCCGTCTGTGGCAAAATTTCAACTAATGCAAAAGATGTTTGTCGAAGGTTATTAGCGTTAAAGGGTGAGAGTCTCACAAGACGATGTGTACCATTTTCTCCTTTTAAATATCCGTATGCAAAATCTCCTTCAACCAAAAAATCTATGTATTTTATTCCTGCTTCCTCACCAGAAGCCTGATCTATTACTTCATACTTAAAGCCTTTCCTCTCAAAGTACCGTTGATACATGCGTTGTAGCATCTCGGCCCAATCCATTGCATCAACTCCACCTTGTCCCGCATGAATACTTACAATTGCATTCGACTTATCCAATGGACCGGATAAGTAGAGGTAGTTTTCAATATTTTTGAGAGGTTCTTCAAGAAATTCATACTGACCCGAGGCAAGAATTTCCTTTATCTTTTCGTAACTATCAGTTTCTTTTTGCAAAAGTGCCATCTCCTGCATAAGTTTTGTCGCACGCTCGTTATCTTGCCAAAAACCGGGGTTCATAGACTCAGCCTCAATTTCTTTAAAACGTTTTCCCTTTTCTACTATATTAAGTTTATCAAGAACAATTTCAGCTCTTTTTTTTAAATCATCCATAGTTTTTTATTTTTTCAGCTCATCACGCAACCAAATATTTACTTCGTTAGTGGCTCTATGCACTTGGACAGAAAAAAGCATTGGAGTTTCGTAGCTGTGCAGCTCCCTAACCACTTCTTCTATCTCGTCAAACTTTTCCTCGATAGTTTCGAATAATACAAGAACTTCATCCACAGCATCTTTTTTACCTTCCCACCAAAATGCAGATTCTATTGGAAGTCTTTTAGCGCATGCTACAAGTCTTTTATTAAGAAGCGCTTCGACGATTACGTCGGCTTCCTTATCATCTGCGCATGTCAAATAAACAATGATCATACTCAACGTATTATACAACGTAATGGAATTTGAGCTTGATCAAATTACATATACAACGTAATGGAATTTGAGCTTGATCAAATTACATATACAACGTAATGGAA
>CAZHDZ010000001.1:0-10455 GCA_964531275.1 uncultured Gammaproteobacteria bacterium | reverse complement strand
TTCATCAGCTCGCAAGCCGAATATACACCTTACTTTCTTTTTCTCCTTACTACATCTAATGTTGTTGCGACAAAAACACCTCCGGTAATAAGAATGCCAGCAAAAAATAGATTTGGTGTCACCTTTTCATGAAGCAACGGAATAGCTGTAACTGCTGCGAAGAGAGGTGCAAAATATGAGAATACTGATGCAACATATGCAGAAGTTTTCTTTATTCCAACCTGAATTAAATAGAACATCAGAGCCGATGAAAGAATAGCGACAATTGCAAGACTCATAAATCCTACAGAGGTAACATTTCCAAAATTAAATCTCTCAAAATATATATCCAATGGAACAATGGGCAGAAGAATTGTTGAAGCCAACGCAAAACTATAAAAAGTAGTTGTTGTTGGACTAGTGTGTGAAGAAAGCTTTCGTGAAAGCACAAGGTATAATGACCAGGAGATTACAGCTCCAACAACCAAAACATTCCCCAATGGTGTACCAAAAGAGATCGACTGGACTTTATCAAATGAACCAAACACTAAGATTAATACACCTACTCCCGAAACAATGGCACCAATAATCTTGTTAGGTGTAAATTTTTCATTAACTATAAAATGGCTCAATATTCCAACAATTAAAGGGACTAACGTATAAAGAACCTGAGAAACTATTATTGAAGTGTGCTGAAGACCTATACCATACAATATTGAATTTAGTGCAAAGAAAATGGAAAATAGGCAAATTTTCTTAAGATGGTCCCCGCTAATAGACTCTCTGTTCCTTATAAAAAAAGGTAGAAAGACAATCATAGCTATAAAAAATCGTAAGAAAGTGAATATCAGAGGGGGAATTTCATGTGTTCCAAGTTTTATAAAGAGTGGGGTTATACACCCACCAATAAGATTTGCTAACAATAAAATTGCAATACCCAGCTTCATTATTTACACAAAGAGTCACAAATCAAACTCTTTGCGCTACTAGACGAACCAGTAAGGTGAGTTAGATCATCAATTATTTTTTTTATCTTTGGCTGAGAAGCAATCAGGTTTTTTGCATTAATATTAGCTAAATCTTCCTTTGCTTTTTCTATAACCTCATCAACTTTTTTCTCATCCGGAATTTTTATTTGAGGTTTACTTTCAGTTTTTTGACCAAGCACTTTTGGGTTCTGGCTTAAAAGGGATATCGCATAAATTCCCCCAATTATTATTAGTACAACTAATGTTGTTGCTATCACTATGCGCTTTCCGCTCCAACGCATTACAACTTCCGCTTCTTCAATTATTTCTGCTTCCTTAACAACCTTTCTTCGAGACATATGCTAATAATTATAACGCAAAGTGTATAATGTATTTATGGATGTAAAATCTCTACAACTACGAATCAATGCTCTCAACGAAAAATCTAAACCCCACTACAAGCTTTACTCTCAAGAAGAAAAGGAAATACTAACAAAAACAATAAAACTGAATGAAGAAGTGGGCGAGTTATGCAATGACATTCTATCAGTTCTAAAGCTTCAACGAAAAAGTAAATTAGATAAATTTGATAAACGGAATTTTTATGAGGAGTTTGCTGATGTCATTATCACAACCATGCAACTTGCAGCGGTTGCAAGAGTCGATATAGAGCGAGCGCTTAACGACAAGTTACTAAAAATAGAAAATAGATATAATAAAGATCACTAAATTGTAACGGTAAGCAAAACAAATAAAGAGCTAAGCAACAAGTAATTTCAGCTTTTCAAAATCTTCCAATAATAATGCTTTCATTTTCTTAAACCTCAATGCAGCTGCTGGGTGGACAGTTATAAAATACTTCCTACCTGAATCATCGATTATCTTTCCGTGATCTATAACAACAGAAATATTCTTCTTAAGAACAGCAAGACACGCCACCCTCCCCAAAAGTACGATTATTTTCGGCTCTATCACTTCAAGCTGTTTTCCAAAATGTGTAAATCCGTGTTCTATATCAGATGGTTTTGGAGTTATATAATCAGGAAGGTATTTTACAGGACTCGTTATATATACGTCTTCCTCCCGCAGCCCGGCCTCATTAATCAAGCTTCTTAATAATTTTCCCGATCTTCCTATAAAGGGTCTGCCTGTTTCTGCTTCGGTTCTGCCCGGGGCTTCACCTACAAATACTATATCCGCATTTGAATTGCCTTCTCCAGGCACAGCCTTGCCATGCTTGTCTTTTTTGCAAACATTACAACTCTCTATCTCTCGGGCAATTGCTTGGAGTTTTTGATCCTTGGTCATTTACTTTCCTTTATATCGGAGTGTATTTTTTCTTTGATATCAGTAGCTGCTTTTTTTATCTTATCTTCAATATTCTCTACCCTGTTATTAACAAAATTCCAAATCTTCTCATGATCGTCATCAACTACGTGGGACAGAAAGACCTTCTTATCCTCTTCGGATAACTCCGAAAGGATCGCATCAAGGACTGTGTGATATATACTTTCATCAATTATTTTTTTAACTTCCTCTTTTTCGTGCTCTTCCAACGGATGACTTTCAAGCTCTATGTGGATTTCGTCAACTTCAACTAAATGGCTAAAAAAATGTTTTTTCATATATTACCCTTTTATTGCAGTAGGCTCTATTGGACCTAATGGAATCTTATTTTCTGGATCTTCAATAAAAAAGTATAGCACGGCACCTTTTGCTTTGCCGTCAACCCGCTCTAAGTGCTTCATAACCTCAGGAGAACCCCCTAGCTGCTTTCCTGTCCATACTGCAGGTCCGGCATCCCCAATCACAACAACCATTGCGCGACCTGTGTTTGGATTGACCACCAACATCTTCCTATATTTGAAAAAGTCTATATATGCTCTCCTATTGTTCTCTATGCCGGGCGCAAGGAAAGTTTGTACAGCAATGTAATACTTCTCTCTATCAATTTCCTCCTGGGAAAGCTCGTCTCCTTGCGCGAAGTACCCAAACCCACCTCTTCCCGGTGCCATACCTGAGGAATAGTACTTATTACTGTCTTCCGGATTATCAAAATGAGATGCCATTGTGTCACCAGGATATCGCATCAAGTGCTGCTCGGCTCCAATGTATCCATATGTATGCAGCAACCTAAATCCATCAATCTCCGGCTTTACGGAAAATCCGAAATGCTGACTTAGGATATCTGCCAATTTATCTTCTTGTCCCCGAACAAGCGTTCCTACCTGATCGGGAAGATATTGCTTGAGATCAGAGACTAAAAAAACGTTCTGGGGAATATCTAGAAATTGCTCGTGAACAATATTATTACTGCCTGTAAGCAGGCTTGTCGTAGGAGCGGAAAGCAAAAGAAGACTACCCATTGCTCCTGCTGCAAGCTGCCTAGTATTATAAGTGGCCCATTCGAAAGCCTGGGCATGCTTTTCAACTAAATTCTTCTTTATTTCTTGATGCCGTGTCTCAAGCTTTTGTTTTAGGTTCTGGAAATGATTATTGTCCTGCATTATGTATATTTTACGCTATATAATTTCTGAAGCTCTGTCAAGCTAAGGGAGGACTATCGGCGGATAATAACCGGTGCTGGTACCGGCACGCCAATTGCAGGAGGTGTAAAAGACTCTGCAAGCCTTTTAAGAAAAGATCCAATTTTTTCAACAATCTTTTTTCTTACCATATTATCGACATTGACTTAACGTTGGCGCATAACTACACCACCAAGGTTTTCCACTTGTTGGGGTAAGCGGAGCTTGCCCCTTTGTAGGGGTTGGCATTGATGATATAACCATCGTTGGCGTAGAAGAGATTATTCTTGTAGGTGTTGGGGAGGAAGATTTTGTGGGAGATGGTGAAGGAAATTTAGTTGGAATTTGTGACGGTTGAGCCACCTGAGAGGTCCTTCCAAAATCACAAGTCCAATATGGTGCGACATAGCTGCACCCAACGTCTTTATAATTTCCCAAAATATTGCCTCTATGCCCAGAGCTTCCCATCCAAGCTCCTACGATACCTCCTGAGGTTGAATATCCCCATGCAATATTTTCAGAAACTGCCATTGCATTATATCCAGTTGCTTTCACGCGCGTAAGAAGCGTTGGCTCATTTAGCAAAGTGACTGTGTGAGTAAAGCAAGAGGAATTACCATGCTTCTTTTCACACTCAATCATCATATTATTGTGAGAAAGAGAGGCTTTATATAATTTTTCGGCGTATACAACGGGAGGAAGATTTTGCTTTTGACGCTCTGAATTTATAAGACTGATAGCCTCATCTTCTATAGTTGAAGCATTAGCCTTAATGGGTGAAAGAAATAATATACCCAAAAGGAAACCTGCTGCTAAAATTGATTTTTTGGAGAATAACATCTGTGCAGCAGAACTTTACTAACTTACACCTTTCATACTTTTTTGTCAAATTCCTCTTATAGTTTGTGGCGTAGCCAAAGTTCTTGAACGAAGTGAAGGGTTCTCCTTACAATTTTTTGCTACTATAGTATTTGTGAATCTTTATAAGCTTGCAGCACTTTTCATACTGGTCTTACTATTCATAGGAGAAAATTTACTCATCGCAACAGCATTTAGGACTGTTACAAGGCGTGTCGAGTTTGCTGGTCAGCAACCGAAAGTTTTGGGAATTACAAAGAAAGTCCATGCAAGTGAAATTTCCTCAAGCTCTGCAAATCTAACGCTTAGGCCCCAAGACGGGATAGAGGTTGTACCTGCAGTAATCATTGAGGTAATTGATGTCAACACGGTGAGGGTACTACTTAACGACGGAATGGATACGGTAAAACTAATTGGTGTAGCATCTGCAAGAGACACCAGCCTTGCACGCTATGAGAAATGCTATGGCCAGAGCGTAAATTCACAAATCCAAAATCTAGCACTCGGGAAAAAAGTCTATCTAATTAGTGATCAAGAATATAAGGACGAAAAAACATCTAAAAAATACATATTCCTAGAGGATATGACTTTTCTCAACAAGTCACTTATTGAAAAAGGGCTTGCACGTGCATCTCAGGAAGCAAACTCTTATATGTACAAGAATGATTTTCTAAATGCAGATTCCAAAGCACAGATCGATGAATCAGGAGTATGGATGAATAGTTGCAAAATTACCCCTACCCAGAAGAGGCAAGCTCCTCCTACTCCAAACCCATCTCAAACAGCCAATCCGACTGTTAAAAAAACTACCAAGGCATCCCCAACTCCAACAGCCTCTACAAACCTCTATTCACGACTTTTGGTGACTGCAACCCCAACCCTAACACCCTCTCCAACAAAGACACCTTCCCCCACAACAGGAACTACAAATACAAATTCAGAAAATAAATCTGCAGGTCCAAAACCTCCATCGCTAAATCCCGAAATTCTATTCGTTCTTATAAATAACCACCGCAAAGAAATTGGGAAGCCGGCATTTGAGAAAGAAGCCCGTCTTTGTAGTCTGGCAGTCGAGCGAGGACCTGAATTGTCGGACGAAATATTTGTAACACACAATGTCCATAGCGGTCTTTACAACAGAAATTTGCCATATTGGATTACCGAGAATATGGCGTCTTATGCATCTGAGGAGCAAGTATTTAACTGGTGGATGGGATCAACAATTCACAAGAAAGCTATTGAGGGAGATCATAAGTATAGCTGCGGAGAATGCTACGGAAACTCCTGCGCGCAACTATTCACCAGCTGGACACCGAAATAACTAAACAATAATTGGTGACTTTCGAATATAAGAATTATTTTCTATACAATCAACAATAAATTCTACAACTGTCTTTCTGGGTATTGTCTGCCATAGAAAAGGTTTTTTTTCAGTAACTTTACTACGTATTTTTGCACCACTATTGTGAACAGGAGTTCTTATTACAGTCCAGTCGAGATTACTTTGCTCAATTAATTTTTGCTGATCAACTGCATCCGTCATCCTATACGGATCGACTATTGAAAATAGTTTTCTTTGAAGCTGTGCATACAAGGGGTAATTATCACCATCAACCAATAAGTCAGATCCCGTTATTGTTAAGAGGCGTTGTATCTTTTTCTCGGTCATGGTTGGAATTAGGACTTCCATCGTTTTCTTTTGTAGAGGAAAAGACGTTCTAAATCCATGACCCAGAACTGACACGACTACATCAACATCCTTAAGAACAGATTTTAAATCATGAATATTCGCAACGTCACCTTTTACTATTTTCAATTTTTCAGAACGTAGTGTTAATTTATTTGGATTCCTAACAAGCGTTGTAACAGAGTGATTTTTTTCCAAAAGTCTTTTAGTCAGTACCTGACCAATTTTTCCTGTACTTCCTAAAATTAAAATTTTTTTCATTTTTTAAATTTAAGAATCGGCGAAGTTAACATCCTGCATAAGACTTGAGTGTCCCACCCCATAATGAATAGTGTTTCCGTTATAAATGTCTACCGCAGGAACTACATAATTATCTTTTCCTTCAAAAGTCGAGTAACTTAACTTCTTTTCAGATCTTAGAATTCTTGGGTACCCATCTATAGATGCTTTTGGTCGTGCTATATCAAAAATTAAAGACCCGTCACCCTGAGAGTCATCCATGACTAAAAATGCATGATCGATCGGATCATCTCCCTTATTATCTACGTGTACCCCCTCCATAAGAGTTGATGCAACTCCAATATTATCTAAAAGAAGTTTACCAACAACTGCTTGCTCTGCACATTCTGATTTTCCAACAAAATCTGAGAGTTTCGACTCTTGGCCGTCATAGTATTTATCCTTTCTCTGTCTTGCAACTGGTTCATCACCTACCTGTAATAGTCTACGAGTGGTTGCCTGCACTTGAAGGAGTTTGTGAAAAATCTGTGGATCAATCTTTATACCATTTTTCTCTATCCATGGCGCAAATTTAGCTCCGTTGCCACCCTCATATGCCTCTTCTATCCTAGCAGCTGTAAATTTTCCCAATGTATCTTGCATCCATTCTGTGTCAACAGTAAGCATAGTGTCCAACTTGTCACTAAAAATACTCCCTCCAACAGGAATTTCATCTCCATCCTTTATAGATTCTGCCCACAGACCTCTATATAAAGGTTTTTGTTCGGCAAATGCATTACTCTCACCTGATGCATCAGCGAGAAATTTATCTTTTTGATCAGCAGCAGAAAAACTTTCATCAGACTGACCATCGTTTTGCCCAGGCGTTGTTGAATCTACCTGATCAACGGTATCCATAAGAAAAGTATATCATTAGTAGAATATGTAGGAATAAATATTTTCCGAAGGAGATTAAAATTATCAGTGAGAAGGTATCCTAACGGTTAAGAGTTCGACCCAATTTATAATACTAATTGGGATAATGGCACTTTTTAGTGTAAGCCAAGAAGTGTTCAACTTAATTAGGATCGCTACCTAACTTATCAGTTAGGGTAGTGACACTTTTTAGCGAAGCCAAGGTTCTGCGCAGCAGGTTCTTAGCGAAGCCAAGAAATGTCATTTTGATTACCTAATTTGGGTAATGACATTTCTTATATTTTTTTCCGCTTCCGCACCAACATGGATCATTTCGCCCTAATTTCTTTTGTTCTCCTGTCACTGTAGACTTAGTCTTTTTTTGTTTTATTTTATCCTCTTTGGCTTTTGCAGCCTCTGCCCCTATTTCTTCCTCTGGTGTATTTGTTGATGCGGTCTCAAGATTTGCTATTGGATGATCAACAGCAATTTGAACTTTAAAAATTCTTGTAACAATACCATCATCAATTCCTCCAATCAATTTTTCAAACAACTGAAATGCCTGATTCTTATATTCAACGAGTGGATCTTTTTGGGAAAATGCTTGAAGCCTTATACCAATTCTTAAGTCTTCCATCGCTGTGAGATGATTCATCCAAAGATTATCAATAACCTGAAGACTGACAGCTTTTATCAATTGGTTAGCAACAGACCTTGTTAGCTCCGCTTCACGTCTCTTGAAAATGTCAGTTGCCAATGTCTTTAGGAATTCGATCTTTTCCTCTTTCTCGTGTCTCTCCTGAATTTGCTCTAATATGTGTTTTTGAGAATGAGGATCAAGTGGAATGATCTCGACAAAGTCTTCAAGAATTTTTTGGTTCATGTCATCACTTTGCATCACATACTGCATTTCAATAGAGTTTTTTATCGCATTTCCAAGTCTGGTCAATATAAATTCTTCATGGTCTTCCCCCTCAAGAAGCTCCCGTCTCATTCCATATACTATTTCTCGCTGGCGGTTAAGAACGTCATCGTATTCCACGGTATGCTTACGACTTTCGAAATTAAATCCTTCTACTTTTACTTGCGCCTGCGTGATTACCCTAGTGACCAGAGCATGCGTTAGAGGTTGATCTTCAGGAAAATTAAATCGAGTCATAAGGCCAGCAATTTGATCTCCTCCAAAAATTCTCATTAGATCATCTTCTAGGGAAATTATAAAGACTGATTTTCCAGGATCACCTTGTCTTCCTGAACGGCCCCTTAGCTGATTATCCACTCTTCTGGACTCATGCTTTTCAGTACCAATAACAAAAAGACCACCAAGACCAAGCACCTCATCATGCTCCTTTTGCCAAGCGTCCATCTCTTTCTTGTATGTTTTTTGGCCCTGTTTTGTTGAATATTCAGTCTCGAATGAGGATGGAGGCTGTCCTCCCAAAATGATGTCTACTCCTCGTCCTGCCATATTGGTTGCGACAGTCACTGCATTTTTTCGCCCCGCATCTTTGATGATAAGTGCCTCTCTCATATGATTTTTCGCGTTAAGAACTTCATGCTTAACACCTTTTCTCTTGAGTGCCTCACTTATAATTTCGTTGTGTTCTATGGACGCAGTTCCGACAAGAACTGGCTGACCCTTTTTATGTGCATCCTCAATCTCCGCAACGACAGCCGCTATTTTTGCTCTGGTAGTTTTGTAAATCTGATCAGAGATATCTTCTCTTGAAATATGTTTATTTGGGGGAATAGTTACTACGTCTAATTTATAAATTTTATGAAATTCCTCAGCCTCTGTTGCAGCCGTTCCAGTCATACCCGCAAGATGTTTGTATTTTCTAAAGAAATTCTGCAATGAAACAGTTGCCAAAGTCTTTGATTCTTGCTGGATAGCAACACCTTCTTTTGCTTCAAGAGCCTGATGTAATCCTTCAGAAAGCCTTCGCCCCTCAAGAAGTCTCCCAGTAAATTCATCGACCAATATTACTTGGTTATCTCTTACGATATAATCCTTGTTCTTTGTATATAAAAGCTTTGCCTTAAGAGCTGCCTCTATGTGATAGACGGTATCAAAATCTTTTTCGTAGATGTCTTTTACTCCAAACATCGACTCTATCTTTCCAATACCATGGTCTGTTAGATGTGCAGTTCTTCTCTTCTCATCGATTTTGTAATCGATTGGTTGCAATTTATTGATAAGAGTTGAGTATTCGAAATATTTATTTGAAGGAGTAGCGTCCGGCATTGAAATAATGTGGGGAGTTCTTGCTTCGTCGATAAGCACTGAGTCTACCTCGTCGATAATTGCATAATAGTGACTCTTTTGGACCAGCTGGTCCATTGAGGTTGCCATATTGTCACGAAGATAATCAAAACCAAATTCTGAATTAATTCCATATACGACATCGGAGTCATATGCATCTTTTCTAGATGAGGGTCTTAAATGTGTAAGACGATAATCATTTACATTTTCTTCTTTATAGGATTTATCGAATACAAATGAAGTGTCATTTATAATAGCCCCGACTCGCATCCCCAAGAAGGTAAAGATCTCTCCCATCCATCCTGCATCACGACGAGCAAGATAATCATTAACTGTCACTAAATGCACAGGGTTGCCGGTTAGCGCGTGGAGATACAATGCAGGGGTTGCGGATAAAGTTTTTCCTTCTCCGGTTTTTTGCTCAGCTACTTTTCCTTGCGCAAGTACAGTTGCTGCAATAAGCTGCACGTCATAGTGGCGTAATCCCAGAGTCCTAAAAGCTGCCTCCCGCACGAGAGCGAATGCTTCCGGAAGAACCAGGTATATACTTTCTCCACCAGCGATTTTCTTTTTAAGCTCTGCGGTCTTTTTTGGAAAATCCTCATCTTTGAGTTTTTTCATTTTAGGCTCCAGAGAATTTACCTCTGCAACAACGGGGAGAAGTTTGTTGATTTCTTTGTCGTTTGAGTCAAAGAGTTTGGTTATAAAACTTAACATATCATTAACACTTGTTTAAATTGAGCTTAATCGGAGTAATATTGTACCACAAAAAAGTCCCGTTAAGCACGTGTACTTTCAGGGACTTTCTTGTTGTTTTGATAAATTTACTTTTTTTTAGCGGCTTTTTTAGGAGCTACTTTTTTAACAGTCTTTTTTGCTACAGTCTTTGTTGCTGCTTTTTTGACTGGAGCTTTTTTTGCTGCTGGTTTTTTTGCTGGCATAGATTAACACCCCCCTTCTATTTGGCCTATTTTAAAGCCAAAACTGTATTATCATCATGAAATATTTCGAAAAAAAAAGTCAAACAAAAAATTTGGTTCA